>NZ_JALCZP010000003.1:0-395054 GCF_023555435.1 Polaribacter sp. Z014 | reverse complement strand
CCATCTCGAACAGAGAAGTTAAGCCCAATCGCGCCGATGGTACTGCATTTATGTGGGAGAGTAGGTCGCCGCCTTTCTTTAAACCTCAATTCTTATGAATTGAGGTTTTTTTTTGTGCTAAAATGAAATGTTTTGGTGGAATTTTATCATATTTGTTTATTCTATTTATAATATTATAGCTTATTTTCGTTATTTATTAGAAGCTGTTTATTTATCTCTTAATGAATTATAAAAACATTGTATTTTCTATTTTTATTTTTTCTATTTGTTCTATGCGTGGACAAGTTGGGGGAGAAAAAGTGTATCAGTTTTTAAATGTATCTACTTCTGCTCGTCAAGTTGCATTAGGTGGAGAAGTTTTAACACTTTTAGATGATGTGAATCAACCTATATGGAACCCTTCTGTAATTAGTGTTGAGATTGACAATAAATTGTCTGCCAATTATACTAGTTTTTTAGCGGGAATAAATATTGGTTCTTTAGCTTATGCTAAAACTATTTCTAGACGGTTTGGTACCATTCATGGAAGTATTAAATATATTGATTATGGTTCTTTAATTGGAGCTGATGAAGAAGGCAATGAAACTGGAGATTTTAATGCTAGTGATATAGCGGTATCGGTGGGTTATGCTTTAAATATTCCAGGATCAAATTTTTTTGTAGGTTCTAATATTCGTTTTATAAATTCTAATATAGCTAATTTTTCTTCTATTGGTGTGGCAACAGATTTAGCTATTTTGTACTACAGTCCTTATAAGCCTTTTACATTTACTTTGGTTGCTAGAAATATAGGTGTTCAATTACAGACTTATAATGGAGTAAACGAAAAATTACCTTTTAAAGTTGCTTTAGGTGGTTCTTATAAATTAGAACATGTTCCTTTAAAATGGTATGCTACTATTGATAATTTACAGAAATGGGATATCTCAGTGCCAAACCCATCTGATCAAACAACGGATTTAGAAGGGAATATTACTAATGATAAAGTTGGTTTTATTGGTAATGCTTTTAGACATTTTGTAATTGGGGGAGAGTTGTTCCCTGAGAGTTTTATTAATTTAAGGTTGGGCTATAATTTTAGAAGAGCCGCGGAATTGAAATTACAAAATGCGAGAACTTTTAGTGGTTTTTCTTATGGATTTGGAATTCAAATGAACAGATTAAAGTTTAATTATGCGTATTCTAAGTATCACTCTGCAGCAAATGCAAGTACTTTTAGTTTATTAATAGATTTAGATAGTAGAAGATAATATGAGTAAAAAAATTATTATTGCAATTGATGGATTTTCATCTACCGGTAAGAGTACCATTGCTAAATTACTAGCAAAAAAGTATAATTATATTTATGTAGATACTGGTGCAATGTACAGAGCTGTTACTTTGTTTGCAAAACAAAATAGTTTTGTAGGTAAAGATTTTTTAGATAAAGAAGCACTTGTTTCTAGTTTAAAAGATATTTCTCTTACTTTTCAGTTTAACAAGGAATTGGGTTTTGCGGAAATGTTTTTGAATGGTGAAAATGTTGAGAAAGAAATTAGGACTTTAGAGGTATCTCAATTGGTTAGTAAAGTAGCTACTATTTCTGCAGTAAGAAAAAAGTTGGTGGCTGAACAACAAATAATGGGAGAAAATAGTGGAATTGTTATGGACGGTAGAGATATTGGTACTGTTGTTTTTCCGGGTGCAGAACTGAAATTATTTATGACCGCATCTGCGGATAAAAGGGCAACCAGACGTTATAAAGAGTTGGTTGATAGAGGTGATAAAGTGGATTTTAAAGATATTCTTTTTAATGTTGAAGAAAGAGATAGAATTGATTCTACGAGAGAAGACTCTCCTTTAATGAAAGCAATTGATGCAATTGGTTTTGATAATTCTGATATGGGAATTACAGAGCAATTTGAACGTATTTGTACGTTAGTAGATAGAAAACTTTCTGAATAACATTAAATTTATAAATGCGCTTAGCCCTGATTGAACGGTTTGTTTGAGCTCTTTTTTATTCCTTTTTAGGATAAAAAAAGCGAGTAGTGAAAGCAGGAAACAGCTTCTAATAAAAATAGTTAATACCTGAATATTATGGAATATTCAGGTATTTATGCGTTTGTAAAGAAATTTTCCACTTTGGATTTTTCATCACATAATCTACAATTTCTGGTGTCATTTTTTCTTTTTTACTCCATTCTGGTTGTAAAAATAACTGACATTTTTCGCCAACTTTGGCAGCTTCTTGTTCAGCAAAATCAAAATCTGACTTGTTATGAATAATCATTTTAAGTTCGTCTGCTTCTGGATAACATTCGTCTAAAGGCATTTTTGTTTTCTTTGGTGAAAGACAAAACCAATCCCATTTTCCGGAAAAAGAATAGGCTCCAGAAGTTTCTATATGTGTTTTTATATTATTCTGCTGAAGTAATTCTGTAATATAATTCATTGGCCACATTAAAGGTTCTCCACCCGTAATAACAACCGTTTTAGCGTGTTTTGTTACATTCTTTACAATTGTATCTGCTAGGGTTGGTGGGTGCAATTCTGCATTCCAACTTTCTTTAACATCACACCAATGGCAACCCACATCGCAACCACCAACTCTAATAAAATAAGCTGCAGTGCCTGTATGAGAACCTTCACCTTGTATTGTATAAAACTCTTCCATTAACGGAAGCATAATACCTTTGTTTACTAAATCTTTTGTCTTTTTATCCATCTTCATTAATATCAACCCTAAAAAGGTTTTAAAAGTGCAAAGGTAGTTTTTTGTGTATCAAGAATAAAAGGAATAATAAATTAATTCTAATTGCTTAATAATCAAAACAATTTTGTAAATTTGCACTCCTTTTTACGAGAACAGATTTATAAGAAGGATATTTAAAACAATTTATAAAAACAACTCTTTGCGTTTATATCGTTAAAATCTGATAAACAATAAGATACAAAATTATTATTCAGAAATGTCTGAAGAAACAAAAAACACTGAAGAGCAAGTAGTTGCTGCTGAAGTACAAGAAACAGCGACTCCAGCTGTAGATCCACAACAATTTTTAGCTGATTTTAACTGGCACAAATACGAACAAGGTATTGAAGCTGTTGATGAGGAAAAATTACAAGCATTTGAAAAAGCATTAGAAGGAACTGTAGGTTTTGTAAACGAGCGTGACGTAATTGAAGGAACTGTAATCAGAATTACTGATAGAGATGCAATCATCGATATCAACTCTAAATCTGAAGGAGTTATTTCTTTAAACGAATTCCGTTACAACCAAGGTTTAGCTGTTGGAGATAAAGTAGAAGTATTAGTTGACAAAAGAGAAGATTCTTCTGGTCAGTTAGTATTATCTCACAAAAAAGCAAGAGTTATTAAAGCATGGGAACGTGTTAACAATGCTCATGAAACTGGTGAAGTAGTTAACGGTTTCGTTAAATGTAGAACTAGAGGTGGTATGATTGTAGATGTTTTCGGAATCGAAGCATTCTTACCAGGATCTCAAATTGACGTTAAGCCAATTAGAGATTACGATCAATATGTTGAGAAAACAATGGAATTCAAAGTTGTTAAAATCAACCACGAATTTAAAAACGTTGTTGTATCTCATAAAGCTCTTATTGAAGCTGATATTGAATTACAGAAAAAAGAAATTATTGGTCAATTAGAAAAAGGACAAGTATTAGAAGGTATTGTTAAAAACATTACTTCTTATGGTGTCTTTGTTGATTTAGGTGGTGTAGACGGATTAGTACATATTACTGATTTATCTTGGTCTAGAATCAATCATCCTAATGAGGTTGTAGAATTAGATCAAAAATTAAACGTTGTAATTTTAGACTTTGATGATAACAAATCTAGAATTCAATTAGGTTTAAAACAATTATCTGCTCATCCTTGGGAAGCTTTAAACACTGACTTAAAAGTTGGAGATAAAGTAACTGGTGAAGTTGTTGTTTTAGCTGATTATGGTGCGTTTGTAGAAGTAGAACAAGGAGTAGAAGGGTTAATTCACGTTTCTGAAATGTCTTGGTCAACTCACTTACGTTCTGCACAAGATTTCGTAAAAGTTGGAGATAAAGTTGAAGCTCAAATTTTAACTTTAGACCGTGAAGACCGTAAAATGTCTTTAGGTATTAAACAATTACACCCAGATCCTTGGACAGATATTACTACTAAATATCCTGTAGGTTCTACTCACACTGGTACAGTTCGTAACTATACTAACTTTGGTGTATTCGTAGAATTAGAAGAAGGTATTGATGGTTTAGTTTATATCTCAGACTTATCTTGGACTAAGAAAGTGAAACATCCTTCAGATTTTGTAACTGTTGGTGATAAGCTTGAAGTACAAGTATTAGAATTAGATGTAGAGAACAGAAAGTTAAACTTAGGTCATAAGCAAACACAAGATAACCCTTGGGATGCACATGAAGCTACGTATGCAATCGGTTCTAAGCACACAGGAACAATCAAAGAAAAGAATGATAAAGGAGCAGTTGTAACTTTCGCTGATGGCGTAGAAGGATTTGCACCTACAAGATTCTTAGAAAAAGAAGATGGTTCTAAATTAGAAAAAGGAGACACAATAGAATTTGTAGTTTTAGAATTCTCTAAAGAATACAGAAGAGTTGTTGTTTCTCATACATCTTTATTTAAAGAGCAAGAGAAAAGAAATGTGAAAGTTGCCGTTAAGAAAGCAGCAGAAGCAGAAAAAACTACCTTAGGAGATATTGGTGGTCTTGCAGCATTAAAGAAAAAAATGGAAGAAGGTAAATAATCATTTACATTTCTAATATATTTTAAAAGTCGATACAATTTGTATCGACTTTTTTTGTGCCTTAAAATTTTCCAGTATAAAAAAAAATATTTTTCATTAGTGAATACTGAATACTGAATACAGCCAACACTTTCTCTGGGCGTTCCCTAAAAAGGTCGGGCTTTTCACTGTATCTTTTTATAGCTGTCATTGCGAAGTTTACTTTTTTGTAAACTGTGGCAATCTCATCATTAATTAACAGATTGCTTCGTTCCTCGCAATGACGCTTTTTAATAAGGGCTATAAAAAGGATGCCGTTACAATCCCTAACGCACATTTTTGCTAACATATAGCGTGCACAAAATTAACAGCTCACTAATTTATTTTATCACTTAATAGAATTATATTTGTTCCGCTTAAAAAGACAACCATAAAATATGACATTAATAAAATCAATATCAGGAATTAGAGGAACCATTGGTGGAAAAACTGCTGATAATTTAACACCAATAGATGCAGTAAAATTTGCTTCAGCTTACGGTGCATTTATTAAAGCAAGAAATGCAGGTAAGAAAAAAATAAAAGTGGTCATTGGTAGAGATGCTCGTATTTCTGGTAAAATGATATCTAGTTTAGTAGCGAATACGTTAGTTGGTTTAGGAATAGATGTAATCGATTTAGGTTTATCTACAACACCAACCGTAGAAGTTGCTGTACCTTTAGAAAAAGCAGATGGAGGAATCATCTTAACCGCTTCTCACAACCCAAAACAATGGAATGCTTTAAAACTTTTAAATGAAAAAGGAGAGTTTTTAAACGGAGCAGAAGGAGAGCAAATTTTAGTTTTAGCAGAAAGTGAAGATTTTTCATTTGCAGAAGTAGATGATTTAGGTTCTTATAAAAAGAATAAAAAATACCTTAAAAAACATATTAAAGAAGTTCTAAAACTAGATTTAGTAGATGTTAAGGCTATTAAAAAAGCAAAATTTAAAGTAGTTGTAGATGGCGTAAATTCTACAGGAGGAATTTTTATACCGGCTTTATTAAAAGAATTAGGCGTAAAATGTGTAGAGTTATATTGTACTCCAAATGGTGAGTTTCCTCACAATCCAGAGCCTTTAAAAGAGCACTTAACAGATATTTCTAAATTAGTAGTTAAGAAAAAAGCAGATTTCGGAATTGTAGTAGATCCAGATGTAGATCGTTTGGCTTTAATTTCGGAAGACGGTTCTATGTTCGGAGAAGAATATACATTAGTTGCTTGTGCAGATTATGTTTTAGGGAAATTAGGAGGAGGAAATACGGTTTCTAATTTATCATCTTCTAGAGCCTTAAGAGATGTTACCCAAAAACATGGCGGAACATACACTGCTTCTGCAGTTGGTGAAGTAAATGTGGTTATCAAAATGAAAGAAACCAATACAGTAATTGGTGGAGAAGGAAATGGCGGAATCATTTATCCTGCTTCTCATTATGGTAGAGATTCTCTAGTAGGTGTTGCTTTGTTTTTATCGCATTTAGCAAATAAAAAAATATCTTGTAAAGAATTAAGAGATTCTTACCCAAGTTATTTTATGAGTAAAAATAAAATTCAGTTAACACCAGAAATAGATGTTGACAAGATTTTAGAAACAATGGCGTCTACCTATTCTAACGAAGATGTTAATACAATAGATGGTGTAAAAATTGATTTTGCAGACGAATGGATTCATTTAAGAAAATCGAATACAGAACCAATTATTAGAATTTATACAGAAGCAAAATCACAGCAAGCTGCAGATGACTTAGCAGTAAGATTTATCAATGAAATTAAAGCAATTATAGCATAATATTTTGAAAAATAAAGTAATTATAGGTTCATTTTTATTAATGAGTATCTGTGCTTTTTCACAAGAAAAAAAGACAGAAGATTTTAAAAAAGTAGATAAAATAACAAATAAAGGAAAGTTCTTTTTTTATTGGGGATGGAATAGGGCTAATTATTCTAATTCTGATATTCATTTTAAAGGCGATAATGGTAGCTACGATTTTACCTTACATAATGTAAGAGCAAAAGACAGGCAGACTCCGTTTAGTTTTAATGATTATTTTAATCCAGGAAATATTACGATTCCTCAGAATAATTATAGAATAGGTTATTTTTTAAAGGAAAATTATACAATTTCTATTGGTGTAGATCACATGAAGTATGTAATGGTTGCAGACCAAACAGTTAAAATTGATGGAGTTATTACAAATTCTGGTAATCCTGATTTTGATAAAGTTTATAACAATGAAGATAGAATATTGTCTAAAGATTTTTTGCAGCTAGAGCATACAGATGGTTTAAACTATGTAAATGTTGAGTTTAGACGATTTGATGAAATTGGTCATTTGATAGGTATAAACCATAAAAACTTTCAAATAAACCTTAGTGAAGGTTTAGGAGCTGGTATTTTATATCCAAGAACAGATGTAACTTTATTTAATCAAGAAAGACATGATGAGTTTCATATTGCCGGTTGGGGAGCTTCTGCTGTAGTTGGTATAGATTTAACTTTCTTTAAATATTTCTATATTCAATCAGATTTAAAGTTTGGTTATATAAATATGCCAGATGTTCAAACTACCTATAATCCAAATGATGGAGCATCTCAAAGTTTTACTTTTTTTCAGAGAAACATACTTATAGGAGGAAGATTTCGCATATAAAAATTATAAATAAAGTACTAAAAGAATTATAAAAACTCTTTTGGTACTTTATTTCTATGTTTAAAACGTTTGTGAGACCATAAATAAACCTCTGGTTGGTTTCTAATATTCCTTTCCGTTATTTCTAAAAACTTATCGGTAAGTTGGTAATCTTTATATTCTTTTGGGTTTTCAGTAATCAATTCAAATTCTACTTCATAATAACCTCTTTTAATTTTTCTTGTCGTCCAGTAGACAAAAGACATATCGTACCTTTTAGCTAATGCTTCCGCACCCGTATGAATAGGAACTTTTATTCCCATAAATTCAGACCAATAATGAGTTTTATTTATTATTGGAGATTGATCGCTTAACAAAATATAAATTCCTTGTTTTTTATTTACAAAATTCCTGTGAATATTTCTTATTGTATCTGTTGTTCTATACAGAGTTCCACCAAATTTAGAGCGAGACATTTTAACAACCTTTTCAAAATACTTATTTTCGACTTTAGTATAAGCAGCATAAAAATGTGGTTTTTTAATTTGTAAAGGTAAACCCGTAAGCCATTCCCAATTTGCTTGATGAATTCCAACTAACGAAATACTTTTTCCGTTTTTTGCAACTTCTTTAAGTAAATCAATGTTTTTATATTTTATTCTTTTGGAAATTTCTTTTTCGGAAATTGTAAAGGTTTTTATCGTTTCTACAATAAAATCGGAAAGATGTCTAAGAAAACCTTTACTTATTTTTATAATTTCTTTCTCACTTTTTTCAGGAAAAGCTAAACGTAAATTTTCTAGTACAACTTTTTTTCTATAACCAATAATATAGTAGTTTAAGTAGTAAAGTCCATCGGAAATTAGGTATAATATCCTCATAGGAAGTTTAGAAAATAACCAGATGAAAGGATATATAAGACTAAAGACTATTAAATGCATGGAGTATTATTTTAGATTGCAAATATCGGATATAAATTTAAATTGATATAGTATTAGTAAATCAGATTTTAGTAAGTTTGTTGTATGATGAATAATATAAATCAAGCAGTTTTATTACTAATTATAGCCAATGTTTTGGTTTCTATGAAAGGGTTTAAGGATTATGCTTTTCTAGACAAATATAAATTTCAAGTAGGTAAAGTTTTATCTGGCGAAAAAATAAGAACAATTACCTCTGGTTTTTTGCATGTTGATTGGATGCATCTTGGTTTTAATATGTATGCTTTATATCTTTTTGGAGATATTGTAGTACATATTTTAGGAGTTGTAAATTTTTTAATTATTTATTTTGGTAGTCTATTAGCAGGCAGTTTATATTCACTTAGATACCACAAAAATGATCCTTATTATAGTTCCATAGGTGCCTCTGGTGCAGTTTCTGGTATTGTATACGCATCTATACTTTTATATCCGGGAATGGAACTGTATTTATTTTTTATTCCAATACCAATTCCTGGTTATATTTTTGGAGTTGGGTATTTACTATATTCAATTTACGGAATGAAAAAGCAATTGGGTAATGTCGGTCATTCTGCACATTTAGGGGGAGCTATAGGAGGTTTTGTAATATCACTTTTATTAAACCCTTCATTATTTAATACAAATAAGGTTTTAGTTATCTCATTGGGTATCCCAATTATTTTGTTATTACTTTTTGGTGATAAATTAAAAAATTTATAAAAAAGATAGCTGTTTTAAAGACATCTTTTTGCGCATAATTTTATTCTGAGAATTTATACTGTTTTTAGGAGAAACCTATTTCATCTTGTTATTTTTGTAGCGAACATATCTTTGTAAAGTTTTAGTAGAATTAATTTAAAATTTAGAATGAATTTAGAAATTGGAAATAAGGTAGCCGTTTTAGATGATGTTCTAAAAGGAAAAGTCATCAATATTAATGGTGATGAGATTTTTGTAGAAACTACGGATGGTATGGTGTTTAAGTTTCATTCGTCTGAGTTAGTTAGAATTGATGTAGAGCAACATGAATTATCTAAATATAGCGATATAAATAATGCTTTATTAAAAGATAAGATAGCCCAAAATCCACCGAAGAAAAGTTTATTCAAAAAGGAAAAAAAGGAAGTGATTTTAGAAGTCGATTTACATATAAATAAACTTGCAAAATCTACAAAATATATGGATAATTATGATATGTTAAATCTTCAGCTAGATACCGCAAAAAACAAAGTAGAGTTTGCTATTTCTAAAAGAATTTCTAAAGTAGTCTTTATTCATGGAGTAGGAGAAGGAGTATTAAGATCAGAACTTCAAAGATTGTTAAGTAAATACCCTGTTAAATTTTATGATGCTTCCTATAAGAAATATGGATTAGGAGCAACAGAGGTTTACATTTTTCAAAACCCTAATTAATTGTAATTTTAAGTTATGAATACTGTTTATTTAGATAGCGCAGCAACCACACAAATAGATGATGAAGTTATAGATGTAATATATACTTCTATGAAAAGTAATTATGGTAATCCTTCATCAATTCATCATTTTGGAAGAAAAGCAAAAACTGCGGTAGAAACTGCAAGAAAAAAAATTGCGAAACATTTTAATGTAACTGCAAGTGAAATTATTTTTACTGCAGGAGGTACAGAAGCAGATAATTTAATTTTACACAATGCTGTTTTTAATCTTGGAGTTAAAAGAATTATTACATCTAAAATAGAGCATCATGCCGTTTTACATACGTGTAATCATTTAGAAAAAACACATCACATTATTGTAGATTATGTTGATGTTGATGAATTTGGAACAGTTAATACTAAACATTTAGAAGAACTTTTATCAGCTTCAAAAGAAAAAACATTAGTAAGTTTAATGTTGATAAATAATGAAATTGGTAACATTTTAGATATTGATACTATTGCTGTAATTTGTAAAAATAACAATGCATTATTTCATTCAGATACTGTACAAGCTATTACTCATTATCCAATTGATTTACAAAAAATACCTGTAGATTTTATTGTAGCAAGTGCACATAAGTTTCATGGACCAAAAGGTGTAGGGTTTGCCTTTTTTAGAAAAGGATTTGGAATTTTACCGATGCTTCATGGTGGCGATCAAGAAATGGGAGCTAGGTCTAGTACAGAAAATGTACATGCAATTTTAGGCATGGAAAAAGCATTAGAAATTGCAATTAAAAATTTAGATAAGGACAAAAAAGATATAGAAAATTTAAAAGGATATTTTATGACTGAATTAAAGAGTCTTTCTAAAAATATTCAGTTTAACGGACTTTCTTCAGACTTAGAAAAAAGTAGTTATACCATTTTAAATGTGCGTTTTCCTTTTACAAATGAGATGCTTTTATTTAGTTTAGATATGGCTGAAATTGCTGTTTCTGGTGGAAGTGCATGCCAAAGTGGAAGCAATAAAGGTTCACATGTTTTAAGAGAAATTTTAAATGATGCTGATGCCGATAAAACTTCAGTTCGTTTTTCTTTTTCAAAATATACTACAAAACAAGAAATAGACTTTGTTGTAAATTATTTAAGAGAAAATATTTAAAATAAGGTGATAAATATAAAAACATCGCTAGTATTAAAAATATTTTTTAATACTAGCGATGTTTTTCATTATTTCAACTTCAAAAAAGAGATGTTATACTTTAAACCAAGGTTGATAAAAGGGCTACTCAATTCGCCTCCTTTTGCTTTTACATAACCTGAAGCTGCTCTTAAATTTAACGTTTTAGAAAGCTCATAATTGAATCCTAAACTAGGTTTTATAATTAAACCTTGTCCTGTACTAATGTTTCCTCCACCTGCGGCACCTCCTAAAACTTGTGTAAAAAAGGAAGTAGAATTATTTAACATCGGATTCGTTTTTAAACCTAAACCAACCAAACCTTCTGCATAAGCACCTGCATTACCAAAATTGGCAAAAGAAGTTTGACCAGCTACAAATATATTTTTATTTAAATCTAAATTTACTTGTAAAGAAATTTGATGCATGTGTTCTGTTACATCTTCCATTCTTTTGGCATTAAAATACATGTCTTGCTTTACAATTACCTCAAAACCTTTAAATTTTCCTTGTGTAAAAGAATTGTTTTCGATTTTTACACCATTTCTCTCTATATAATATTTAATACCAACTCCAAAAGTAGAGGTATAAAAATCTTTATTTGGCGTTAATAAATACCCTTTGTTAACGGAAACATAAATGTCTTTAAATAGTTGTTGTTCTAAAGAGATGTCTGGGTAGATTAAAAAACCACCATTAGTATTTATCCCGCCGCCGCCGCCGGCACCAATACCAAATTTAGCTAAAATGTTGGTTCTGTTATTGTTCATTGATAAATGATAACCTCCACCTAAAAAAACATCCATATAACCAGCTCTAATGCCATCATAGGCGCCATCTACTTTTAAGAATGTAAACCAGTTTTTATGTATGTAAGAAGTAAATTCGAATCCAGCTAATTTTATGGTTTTTCCATTATTAATTCCTTGTGTATCTCCTTTGATTTTAAGGTTATTAAAATGAACCATTAAAGAATTTCTTTTTGGATTTTGATTCCAACTGTTATTCTCAAAAGAATTTAAATCTATTTCTTTTTCTGCCGATTTATAATTTGAATATTCAAAATCTAAAGGAATTTCTAAAGCAACATTTAGTTGGTGTCCTTTAATTTCTCCACCATCAAAAAAGTTAATATAACTCCAACCTCCATTTATTGAAAAGTCTTTAAAATCATAACCTAAATTAAAATGAGGTAAGATAAAAGCACCACCACCATCTGGAGCACCCGCACCACCACCGCCACCAAAATGAAAACCGGTATCTGCATATAATTTTTCAGAAAAATATTTTTTAAGACCTGCATTTACACCTAATGTAAAAAAACCTCCTCTAATGCCGGAAATAGAACCATAAAGTCCAACACCAGCATAGAATTCATCATTTAAAAATAGATTATAATGAATACCGGTAAATCCCATGTTTGGTTCTTCAGAAAGGATACCATCAATTTCTAAAATAGGCATATCTATGGAAAGGAAATCTATTTTTGCAAATCCTTTTTGTGTTATTTTCTTCGGAATATTTTCTGTTTGAGAAAATAGTATTTGTTGAGAAATAAGTACTATAAATAAAAAAATAATCTTTTTCATAAAGTGATTTTTATCTTTTTTTGATGGTAATAATTACTGTTTTAGAAGTAGGAGTATTACTAATATCTGCTTTACTTTTTAAAGGCACGAGTACATTTGCTTCTGGAAAATAAGTAGCTGTACATTGATTAGGAATCTCATAAGGAACAACCAAAAAACCTTTTGCTATTCTTTCTTCATTCTTAAAATGACTTGTTAAATCAACTAAATCTAATTTTTTTAAATGTAATGAATTCATGTCGTTTTCATTCATAAAAATAACTCTTCTTTCATTTAAAACACCTCTGTATCTATCATTTAAACCGTAAATGGTAGTGTTGTATTGGTCATGAGTTCTAATGGTCATCATCATAAATTGATTTTTTTCTAACTCAATTTCAGAAGGTTTATTAATGCTAAAATTAGCTTTACCCGTTTTTGTAGGTGTAAAATCATTTTCTCGTGCATTGTTTGGTAAATAAAATCCGCCTTTAATTCTTACACGTTCATTAAAATTTGTAAAACCAGGAATGGTTGCTTCAATTTTATCACGAATAAGGTCGTAATTAGAAATTAATTCTAACCAATTGGTTGTTGAATTTGGTAATGTAGCATTAGCAATGCCAGCTACAATTGCAGCTTCACTTAATAATTGACTTGCACAAGGAGCTAAGGTTCCTTTAGATTGATGCACAACACCCATGGAGTTTTCTACAGAAACAAATTGTTCTCCTTTTTCTTGGAAATCTTTTTCTGTTCTTCCTAAACAGGGTAAAATTATTGCTTTTTTACCTGTAATTAAATGACTTCTATTTAGTTTGGTTGATACTTGCACTGTTAAGTTACAGTTTTGTAATGCTTTTGCAGTAAAAGTAGTATCTGGAGTAGCAGAAATAAAATTACCACCCATTCCCAAAAACACTTTCGCATCTTTTTTATACATGGCTTCTATAGCTTCTACAACATCAAAACCAAATTTTCTTGGGGCTTTAAATTCAAACTCTTTTTCTAAATTATCTAGAAAGGAAGCTGGCGGTCTTTCCCAAATTCCCATGGTTCTATCTCCTTGCACATTTGAATGACCACGCACAGGACAAGTTCCTGCTCCTTTTTTTCCTATACTACCTTTTAATAATAAGATGTTTACAACCTCACGGATATTATCAACCCCATTTTTATGTTGAGTTAAACCCATTGCCCAACAAATAATTATATTCTTATTGTTGATAATTAGGTCTGTAGTTTCCTTAATTTGTTCTAATGTTAAACCAGTTTGTGGTAATAAGGTATCTATAGAATATTTGTCTAAATCTTCTAAAAGAGTTTCTAAGCCCGCTGTTTTTTCTTCAATAAATTGATGATTGAAAACAGAATTAGGTTCAGCATCTTCTTTTTCTTTCATCAACTTTAAGATGATTTTTAATAAAGCAACATCACCATTAATTTTTACAGGTAAAAATAAATCGGTTAAATCTTGTCCACTACCAATCCATTTTAAAGGATTTTGAGGATCTTTATAATTCATTAAACCAACTTCTGGTAGCGGATTTATCGTTATTATTTTTCCACCTTGTTTTTTTGTTTCACCTAAAGCACTTAACATTCTTGGGTGGTTTGTCCCTGGGTTTTGCCCAATAACAATGACTAAATCTGTATGATTAAAATCGTCTAACGTAACAGAACCTTTTCCTATTCCTAGTGTTTGAGAAAGTGCAACACCACTAGATTCATGGCACATATTAGAGCAATCTGGTAAATTATTTGTCCCAAATTGGCGCACAAATAATTGATATAAAAAAGCGGCTTCATTACTAGTTCTGCCAGAAGTGTAAAAAATGGCTTCATCTGGCGAGTTTAAAGAATTTAATTCTTCACCAATTAATTTAAAAGCTTTTTTCCAAGAAATTTCTTCGTAATTAGTTGCTCCTTCAGGTAAATACATGGGGTGTGTAATTCGACCACTTTTACCAATTTCATAATCTGATAATTCAGACAATTCTTGCACAGAATGTGTTGTAAAAAATATAGGAGAGACTTTATTTTTAGTTGCTTCTTCTGCTACTGCTTTAGCTCCATTTTCGCAATATTCTGCTAAAAAAGCCCTTTTCTCATCAGGATCTGGCCATGCACAACCAGGGCAATCAAAACCATCTTTTTGATTTAGTTTTGATAACAATTGAATCCCTTTTGTAACACCAACTTCATTCTTTATATGAGTTAAAGCAGAAACAATAGCCTTTACACCAACAGCAGTTTTTGGAACTTCTGTTAAACGAATTCCTGTTAATTTTTCGGGAGGTTGTTCGTTTAATTTTTTAGACATAAATTGTTTTTGTTTTAATAAATGATGGATTTGAATAAATGGTCATTTTGTTGTCTCTGGTAAAACCAATTAAGCAGATACCAAATTCTTTGGCAAAATCTACCGCTAAAGAAGAGCAAGCAGAAACGGCTACAATAATAGGTATTTTTGCAATGAAGGCTTTCGAAACAATTTCATAAGAAACTCGGCCACTTACCAATAAGTATTTTGCATGGCTTAAATAATCTTTTATCAACAAATCTCCAATTACTTTATCAACAGCATTGTGTCTGCCAATATCTTCTTTAACAGTTAAAAATTCGTGGTTTTTATTAAAAAGTGCTGCAGCATGACTTCCTCCAGAATTTTTAAAAGTATGTTGAAAATCATTCATTCTTAAAAACATTTCATGTAAAATATCACTGGAAAAAGAATTTGGTTGTGTTAATTTTTCCCCATGCACTTTAATGTCTTTTAATTCTTTTTTACCGCAAATTCCGCAAGAAGAAACAGATAATAATGTTCTTTTATTCAAATACCCTTTTCCTAACAAATCTTTAGAAATAGGAATATTTATAATAGTAGGACTTCCATTTTCTTCCTTAACCACTTCAAAATTTAAAGTTTTATTACTTTTATAAATATCTTCGGCAAAAAGCAAACCTCTTATTAAAGCGTTGTCATTATCTGGGGTTCTCATAACCACAGTATAAGGTTCTTTATTAATATTAATTTGTAATGCAGCTTCTACTACCAAAACATCGTGAATTGAAGTTTGTGTATTTTCATTAATTTTTAGTGCTTGATAAGTAATCGTTTGCATGATTTATAAAGTTAAGCTTCCAATACAAACTTACTGAAAAAAGTAGTTGCTAAAAAACAAAAGTCTCGAAAGTGAATTCGAGACTTTTTATTTAAGTGTTTCAAGCCCCTAATCAAGGAACACTTAAAGTGTAGGTAAATTTAATAAAAAACTGATTGTAATATTGAAAATAAAATTTAATTTATTAACATTTAGCTAATTAAGTTGTGTTTTTTTGCAAATAAGAACAGCATACTCATTTATATTAAGTGTAGTAAGGAATAGATATAAATTGCCACCGTCTTTAAGTTTTGTTTCTTTTCTAATTTGAGCTACTGTTTTTGGGAAATTTCTAGTTGTAATATTGGCTTTGTTTTCAGGTACTAATTTCTTTAGTTTTTTCTTATCATAATTTACTACTTTTTCTATTTTAAAAACCCGTCCAGGAAAATTGATAATTTGATCTGAGGTATATAAATGTGAGTGTTGATGTAATTTAAATACTTTTAATTGTTGTGAAATTTCATGAAAACCACCAGATTTTAAAATGGCAGCATTTGGTTCATATAAATAAGTAAGCGGTTTAGAATATTCTGAAGTTAGTTCCTCTTTAAAATTAAAGTTAAAGGTTTGCAGTTCTTTTTTACCAATATTAACAGTTTTAATTTTTATAGGTTGATCATACTCTTTTTCTAATAAAAATAGTAATTCTTTTACTTCATTATTTACTGCAATAATATGAATTTCTTTTACATATTTTAATTCATTTATAGTGCTAGTAATATCTAAAATGGGAGAGTTTTTAAGGAGAATTTGATTTGTTTTAGAAAACAAAAAGTCGATATTTTCTGGAACATTAGGTAAACAATCTTTCAGTAAAAAAACTTTTCCTTTTACATCATCTCTTCTTGATGGATCTATGTAAATACAATCGAAATTAGCGGTGTCATTTTTAAGGAATTCAATTCCATCACCAGAAAAAGTAGTAATGTTTTCTTTTTTTAATTGCTGATAATTGTGCTTAACAATTGCAGATAAATGATTATTAATTTCGCAGTGCGTAACTTCTTTAAATTGTTTAGAAAAGTAAAAACAATCTACACCAAAACCACCTGTAATATCTATAATAGAGTTACCAGAAACTAAATTACATTTGTATTTTGCTGTAATTTCTGATGATGTTTGTTCGATGCTTATTTTAGGTGGATAATAAATGTTTTTTGTCTGAAACCAGGTAGAAAGTTTCTGTTCAGATTTTTGTTTTGCAACAATTTGATTCGCCAATTCTTGAATAGAGATATCCGTAAAAGGACTTCCTTTTAAAATCAGTTTTGTAATGTTCGATTTTAAATGATCAGTAATAAATTGCTGAACTTCTGGATGTAATATTGCTAAATTTAAGGACAATTTAAATATCTTTTGTAATCGATTTTACTATTTTATTATCAGACAAAAACTCTTTTAAAATCACTTTTAAGGCGGTGTACATTGGTACTGCAGTAATCATGCCCACAATTCCAAAAAGTAACCCACCGATAATAATAATTAAAAAGATTTCTAAAGGATGCGATTTGGTGGTTTTTGAAAATATAATAGGCTGACTCCCAAAATTATCAATTAATTGAGCGATAAAATAACCAATCATTACGTACATAGTTGTGGGTAAAATTTCTGTTTGAAAATCTTGACCAATATTACTAGTCATCGATAAAACAAACATAATAACAGCACCTATTAAAGGTCCCACATAAGGAATTAAGTTTAATAAGGCACATAAAAAGGCTATAACTACTGCATTGTCTATGCCGAAAATTAACAAAATAATGGTGTATAAAACAAATAGAATCGTAATCTGAAAAAGTAATCCTATAAAATATCTTGATAGTAAATCGTTAATGGTTTCCAAAGATTTAGAGAATCGACCTTCATTTCCTTTAGGAATTATTGTCATCACCGCTTTTTTTAGTAATAATTTGTCTTTCATAAAAAAGAAAGAGATAAATAATACTGAAAATAGGCCAACACTTAAAGTACCTACAGCAGCCAAAATAGCATTTAAAAAATCAGGAATTTCTTTAAATTGAGAAACAAAATTTAGATTTTTTAATTCGTTTAAAACATCAATTCCTTTCGATGAAAAATAAGAGGTTATTTGGTTAAATATTTCTTGAATATTTGCTTGTAATTTATCGACTTCTAATAATGATAAACTTTTACCTTGCTCAGCCACTAAGGGGATAAACATTAGAATTAAACCTGTTAAAAGTCCTAACATTAAAACCATTGTAAATACAACTGCCATTGTGTTCGGAAACTTTAATCTTTTTCTAAGAAAAAGAATGATGGGTCTTGCAATTAATGATAAAATTCCTGCAATAATAATATAAACTATTACAGATTGAATTGTATATAAAAAATAGCCTAGAAGGAAAATTCCTAATAGAATACTCAAGGCTCTTAAAATTCCGTTTGCTATTATTTTCGAATTCATTAGTTATATCCTTTTACGGTTCCCATGCTTAAAATTTTTCCATTACCAAATACATGATTTGTTGGTAATAAAGTTCCACTTTCTGTGGTTGTCCAATCTTGCCAAGTAGCGGGAGTTCCGTTCATTTTTTTACTTGGTACAAACATTTTATAACTTTTAGGAACATCATTAGAATCTAAAAGCCAAAGATATGAATCTCCAGGCGTAGAGCCGCCAGTTGTGTATTTTACTAATAAAGCATCTTTGTTCTCTTCTTTATAAATACTTCTTATAATTCCGTTTTCAAAAAGTTTATGAGGAGCAACCAACCAAAAAGAATCATTATTAAAAATGTCCCAAACTTTTTTTACAATGGTAGTATCTGCAATTTCTTGTTTTTTATTATTGAAGAAAATCGTACTTTTTTCTCTGTTTCTAGGAAATAAATTTACACGAATAGTATCCCAAGAAACGGCTACAACATGTTTTTCTTTATCCCATTTAAAATGTCTTTTACCAGCAAAACTCCATTCTATAAATCGTGTTTTTTTATAAGCTTCATGTTTTATTGCTTTTAAAATTTTATTGGCTAATTCGTTTGCTTTTTCATTGTATGCTTTCACATTTCCCATATCTAATTGTAAGCCGAATAAAGAAAAGGTATGTGATTTGGGTAATTTTATACCAGACTCTGTGTTTTTTAAATCAGACCAAGTTGCAGAAACGCCGCCCATAGGAATTATTGAAACCCACATTTTAAAAGATCTAGGTAAGTAATTATCGTCCAAAATCCATAAATAAGAATCTCCAGGAGTTGATCCGCCTGAGGTGTACGTAATTAATAGAGCATCTTTGCCATTATATTTTACAAGGCGTCTTTCTGTTCCTGGATCAAAAACTTTATACGGAGCAACCAACCAAAAAGAATCGTTGTTAAAAAAATCTTGTGCTTGTGTTATTAATTCTTTGTTTCCTGTAAGATTTCCATCAATATATACTTCCGATTTTTCTGGGTCTTTCGTATGTAAAGTTACCTTGTATTGTGCCCAAGAAATATGAACTATGTTTTCTTGCTTATGCCAAGTGTAATGATGTTCATTCCTAAAACTCCATTTTATAATTTCGGTATTATTATATGCATCAATGTTTAGGGAACTCAACATTTTAATAGCCAATTCATCTGCTTCCTTTCCTTGTGTTCCTTTGGGTAAAGATTCGTTGTTCGTCAAATAATAAATAGCTATGGTTGCAATTATAAGTACTATTATAATTCCGATAAATTTAAAAAACTTCTTCATGTATTATAATTTATAAGAGGTTGCTAAATTAATATTTTTAAAATGAAGAAACTATTTGTTGGCTTTATATAATTAAATATGGATTCTCAGTAAAAAAGGAAGCAAATAAAAGTTAAAAATCAGAAAAAATCTTTATAAATTTTTTAGGGAGTTCTTTTGTAATTAAAATAGATTCTTTTGTAAACGGATGAATAAACTCTAAATTAGCAGCGTGTAAATACAAGCCTTTTCCGTTTAGAATTTTATTTTCTATAAAATATTCTTTATCACCTAAAATAGGATTTTCAATAGCTAGTAAATGTTTTCTTAATTGATGTTTTCTACCTGTTTTTGGTTGTAGTTTTACCAAGTTTAAAAATCCAAATCGTTCTGAAAGGACAGATTCTAAAACTTCATATTCTGTTTGAGATTTTTTTTCATCAATAGAAAGATCAATAATTCCAGAAGCATTCATTTTACCAATAGTAATTGCAAAATAGGTTTTCTGAATTTCTTTATCTTTAAACAACTTTCCTAATACTGTAATAGCAGTGCTCGTTTTTCCGATTAATAAAAGTCCGCTTGTAGGATAATCTAATCTGTGGATTGGTTGTGGTTTTACTGCATCAGCTAAAGTACTTTTTTTAAGGTTTTGGGTTAAACCATTTGCAATCGTTACAAATTTGTTTCCACTGACTAAAATACCTGCAGGTTTGTATATAATGGCTAAATGATCATCTTCAAACAATACTTCAATATCAAGTTCTAATCTTTCAAAGGTGGATGAATTTTTAGATTCAAAAAGTTCTATTTTTTCTCCACCGGAAATGTATTTGGATGTGGTAGCTAAACTTCCATCAATAAAAACAAGTTCTTTTTTTATGGCTTTTTTAATGCCAGACTTTGTTGGAATGGATTTGAAAATTCCAACACCATATTCTTGAAAACGAATTGGTTTTTCAAGTTTTTCTACAATATGGGTTTCAGATAATTGCATTTTATTAAGTTTCTTTAATTCAATATTTTATTTTTGCTAACTGCTAACTGCTAACTGCTAACTGCTAACTGCTAACTGCTAACTGCTAACTGCTAACTGCTAACTAAAATCCAACAGCAGTATCGTCTCCACGTTTATCTGCTCCACCTTCTAAACTAGTATCCGGTAACACCAAAATAGCAGAAACTTTTCCTATAATTCTAGAAGTAGTTTCATCAATTGGGTACCCAAGTTCTTTTAAATCTGATATCACTTCTTTATCAAAACTATTTGGTTCCATTTTAATAACATCTGGCAACCATTGATGATGAAATCTTGCTGCATTTACAGCTTCTTGCATGCCCATTTTATATTCATGCACATTTAAAATTGTTTGTAAAACGGAGGTAATAATTGTAGATCCTCCTGGAGTTCCTACCACCATAAAAAGTTTACCTTCTTTTTCTACAATTGTGGGGGTCATAGAACTTAACATTCTTTTCTCTGGATGAATTTCATTGGCTTTTGCACCAATTAAACCAAACATATTTGGCACACCAGGTTTGCTGCTAAAATCGTCCATTTCATTATTGAAAAAGAAACCTAATTCAGGTGAATATAATTTAGAACCATAAGCACCATTTAAGGTTGTGGTAACAGAAACGGCATTTCCAAACTGGTCTATAATAGAATAATGAGTTGTTTCATCACTTTCTATAATTTCTATATTTCCATGAGAAACATCGGCAGATTTTGTAGCTTTTTCAAAAGAAAAATCTGCCATTCTTTCTTTAGCATATTCTTTAGAAATTAATTTTTGTTGTGGTACGGTAACAAAATCAGGATCACCTAAAAAGAAACTTCTATCTGCATAAGCGCGTCTTTCTGCTTCTGTAATTACTTGAATAGATTTGGTTGTATTGTGTCCGTATTTACCTAAGTCAAAAGGCTCAATAGCTTTCATTATTTGTGCTAAAGCAACACCTCCGCTAGAAGGGGGAGACATTGAAATTACTTTTAAATCATCATATTTAAAAGTAACGGGAGTTCTCCATTTCGCTTCATAATTTGCTAAATCTTCTAAAGTGATGATTCCTCCATTTGCTTGAATAAAACTCACTATTTTTTTTGCAGTTTCCCCTTTGTAAAATTCATCCAATCCGTTTTGTTGAATTCTGATTAAGGTTTCTGCTAAAGCAGGATATTTAATGGTGTCATTTTCTTTCCAGTTTTTACTTAAAGGAATGGAGTCTTTATTTGCTTTTAAAAATAAAGGTTGATAGTTTTTAATTCTGTCTTCTTGTTTTTTAGTTACAACAACACCTCGTTTGGCTAAGACAATTACGGGTTTTAGAATTTCGGACATAGGCAGAGTCCCAAATTTTTTATGAGCTGCAAAAATTCCTGCAAGCGTACCAGGAACTCCTACTGCCAATGCACCTAAAGTACTTTTTCCTGCAACAACATTACCTTCATTATCTAAATACATGTCTTTGCTGGCAGCTAATGGAGCTTTTTCTCTATAATCTAAAGCACCAATTTCTCCATCAGCTTTTCGGTAGACCATAAAACCTCCACCACCAAGGTTTCCTGCAAAGGGATAAGCAACCGCTAAAGCTAAATCTGTTGCAGCCATTGCGTCAAAAGCATTACCACCTTTTTTAAGAATTTCAATACCAATTTTAGAGGCTTCAACTCTTGCAGATACAATCATTGCTTTTTGAGATATTAAACCTGTAGAGTTTTTTTCTTTTTTAGGTGCTGTTTTACAGTTGATTAACAATAATGAAAATGTAAATAATAACAGTGCGTTTTTCATATAGTTAGTTGTTTTAATTCTTAAATAAATGATATGTCAATAGAAAAATTATTTCTATTTATTTTTATATTGAATGTCGGTTAATTCTTTGAATTTTTTATTTGTGTGCTCAATTAAGTCTTTAAAAAATAAGGTAAAATCTTCTTGGAGTTCATCTTCTAAAAGGCGTAAGTCTTCGATGGCTAGATTCATTTGAGATTTTCCTTTTGTTCTGGTATTCATTCCGTTTAAAACCTTTGCAATTCCGTCTTTATATTGATAATTGAATAAAATATTATATTCAATCATATACTTAATAAAGTTTTGAGACTTTACAGGTAAATCGTCTGAAATTTTGCTAAATAATTTATAAACGCTTTTGGTATACACATCCAAAGAAACGTCAGAATAATCAGCCCAATTTTTTGCTAAGAAATAATCATAAAAAATATCGATAATTACGCCATCATAATGTCTGTACCTTTTATGTAAACGTCTTTTGCTTTTCCGTACAATTTCATGAGCATCTGTAAAAGTGTCTATTTCTCTGTGTAAGAAAATTCCTTGCTGAATTTCTTTAGAAAAACCTTCGTAATTATTACCTCTAATATGGTCTGCAATAAAATTACCAATCATAATATTGGTGTCGTTTTGTGATAGATATAAATGGGCTAGGAAATTCATAAAGGTAAATGTAAAGAAAAAATTTACAAAGCATAAAAAAACCACAACTGAATTAAATTCAATTGTGGTTTTTTAAAATATCTATAAATTTAAGATTATAATAATCCGAATTTAACTATTCAACATTACAGGCATTACCAACATGGTAACTTGTTCACCTTCGTCTGTACCATCAATAGGAGTTAAAATTCCTGCTCTGTTTGGTAAAGACATTTCTATTAAAACATCGTTAGAACTTAAGTTGTTTAACATTTCGCTTAAAAAACGAGAGTTAAAGCCAATCTGCATATCGTCTCCTTGGTAATCGCAGCTTAAACGTTCGTCTGCTTTGTTAGAAAAATCTAAATCTTCTGCAGAGATATTTAATTCTGTACCCGCCATTTTTAAACGAATCTGGTGTGTTGTTTTACTAGAGAAAATAGAAACACGTCTTACAGAGTTTAAGAAAGAAGCTCTATCAACTGTTAATTTATTAGGATTCTCTTTAGGGATAACCGCTTCGTAATTAGGATATTTTCCATCAATTAAACGACACACTAAAACAATATTATCAAACGTAAACTTTGCATTTGCATCATTATATTCAATAGTAACATCGCTATCAGAACCACCTAAAATTCCTTTTAATAAGTTTAAAGGTTTTTTTGGCATAATAAATTCTGCAGTTTGATCTGCAGTAACATCTGTTCTTGTATATTTAACTAATTTATGTGCATCTGTTGCAACAAAAGTTAAACTTTGTGAACTAAATTGAAAAAATACTCCACTCATTACTGGGCGTAAATCATCATTTCCTGCAGCAAATATAGTTTTAGAAATTGCAGTTCCTAAAATGCTAGCAGGCACAACTGTTGTACTTGGTGATGCCAAAGTAACCGCTTTAGGAAATTCATCTCCACCAAAATAAGCCATGTCATATTTACCCTGATCAGAACTAATTTCAATTGCATTGTCACCTTCCGTTTTAAACGTTAAAGGTTGGTTTGGAAACGTTTTTAGAGTATCTAATAATAAACGGGCAGATACAGCAATAGATCCAGAACTTTCACTTTCTACTTCAACCACAGAACTCATAGTTGTTTCTAAATCTGATGCAGAAACCTTTAATTCATTCTCAGCTAATTCAAACAAAAAGTTATCTAAAATTGGTAAGGTATTGTTACTATTTATAACGCCGCCTAAAACTTGTAATTGTTTTAATAATTGCGAACTCGATACAATAAATTTCATGTAATGTATTTTCTTAATTTGTTTTACAAATATAACTTTATTAAGTGACTTTAAAAATTAATTTATTAACAGGTTATGAGCATTTTTTTTGAGGATTTAGAAACGTTATAATTATGTTAACAAACTTTATTTTGATTGATAAAAAACTACATTTGTTTTTATTGATAATCTCAGATTTTTTTAAGATTGTCACTTCGAACTCAGTTGAGAGGTTTCTATTAAGTCTCAACTGAGCTAGATCTGACAAGAATTGACCAATTTATACATATGAAGAAATTTTTACTTTCTACACTCGCATTTTTACTGATTTCAGTGTCAGTGTTCGCTCAAAAACCACAAAAATTAACCTCGAATCAGATTTTCGAAAAAATTCAGAAACTTAATTTCTTAGGGACCGCTTTATATATTGCGGCACATCCAGATGATGAAAATACACGTTTAATTGCCTATTTAGCAAATAATGTAAAAGCTAGAACAGGATATTTATCTTTAACAAGAGGAGATGGAGGACAGAATTTAATTGGTCCGGAAATTAGAGAATTACTTGGGGTTATTAGAACCCAAGAATTATTGGCAGCAAGAAGGGTAGATGGTGGAGAACAACTATTTACAAGAGCCAATGATTTTGGGTATTCTAAAGATCCAGATGAAACCTTAAAAATTTGGAATAAGGAAGAAGTTTTAAGTGATGTTGTTTGGGCAATTAGAACCTTTAAGCCAGATGTAATTATCAATAGATTCGATCATAGAACACCAGGTACAACACATGGGCATCATACAAGTTCTGCTATGTTAAGTGTGGAAGCTTTTGATATGGTTGGAGATTCTACAAAATATACAGGTCAATTAAAATATACTAAAACGTGGCAACCAAAACGTTTGTTTTTTAACACATCTTCGTGGTTTTATAAAACGCAAGAAGATTTTGATGCTGCTACCAAAGGAAAATTAACATCGTTTGATGTTGGTGTATATTATCCGTTAAAAGGAGTTTCTAATAATGAGTTGGCTTCTATAGCAAGCAGCCAGCATTTATGTCAGGGTTTTGGTAGATTAACTACCCGAGGAAGTGAAAATGAATACGTAGAGTTTTTAAAAGGAGAAGCTCCAAAAGATAAAAATGATATTTTCTCTGGAATAAATACCACTTGGAACCGTCTTGAAAATGGAGGTGAAATTGGTGATATTTTATATGATGTAGAAAATAATTTCGATTTTGTAAACCCGTCTAAGCACTTACCTCAATTAATGAATGCCTATAGTTTAATAGAAAAATTAGAAGATACGCATTGGCGAGCAATTAAAGAAAAGCAAATTAAAGAAATTATAGAAGCGTGTGTAGGCTTGTATTTAGAAGCTTCGGCAGTTAGTTCTTTTGGAACACCAAATTCTAAAATTGATGTAAATTTTGAAGTAGTAAACAGAAGTAGTTATCCTATGATATTGACTTCTATTACAACTACGTTGGATGAAAATACAATATACAAAGGCTTTGAATTAGAGCAGAATAAGAAACTAAATTTTAAAGAAAATATTTTACTGAAAACGGATGAATTTACAGATCCTTATTGGTTAAGAAAAGAACCTTCTTTAGGAATGTATAAAGTAGATAATCAAGAATTGATAGGGAAACCAGAAACACCAAGAGTGGTTAAAGTAGCTTTTAATTTGGTTGTAAATTATTTGCCAATAACAATTACTAAGAATGTTGTTATGCGATATGCAGAAAGAGATAAAGGAGAAGTTTACGAACCTTTTGAAATTTTACCGAAGGTAACTACTAAGCTAAAGGATAAGGTGCTTATTTTTTCTGATAGTATTTCTAAAAAAATTGATGTGGAAGTAAGAGCAGGAGCAAATTACGTAAACGGAAAAGTGAGTTTAAAAGTTCCAGAAAACTGGAGTGTTACGCCTAAAGATATTTCTTTTGATATTGCTCAGAAAAAAGATAAGCAAACCGTTTCTTTTATGGTAACACCTCCAAAAGAGCAATCTGAAGGGAAATTACAAGTTGTAGCATTGTTAGAAGGGAAAACGTATACCAAAGAATTGGTGGAAATTAATTATAGCCATATTCCCAAACAATCTGTTTTATTAAATTCTGAAGCAAAAGTGGTTCGTTTAAATATTAAAACAACAAATAATAAGATTGGGTATATAAAAGGAGCAGGAGATGTTGTTCCAGAAAGTTTACGTCAGATTGGGTATACGGTAGAGAATATAAATCCGTTAGAAATTAATGATAAAAACTTATTAAAATACGATGCTATTGTTGTGGGTATTAGAGCTTACAATGTAGTTGATGAGTTAAAGTTTAAACAAAAATACTTGTTAGCGTATGTAAAACAAGGAGGAAACATGATTGTGCAATATAATACGGATAGAAATGTAGATGTTGCCGCTCCTTATCCTTTAAAATTGTCTAGGGATAGAGTAACAGATGAGGCTGCAGCCGTTTTAATTTTAGCAGAAGACAACCCTTTAATGAATTTTCCTAATAAAATTACAAACGAAGATTTTAATGGTTGGGTACAAGAACGTGGTTTGTATTTTCCTAATATTTGGGATGAAGCTTACGTGCCTGTTTTATCTATGCATGATAAAGGAGAAAACATGAAATTGGGTAGTTTACTGATTGCAAAGTATGGAAAAGGAAATTATATATATACGGGTTTAAGTTTCTTTAGAGAGTTACCTGCAGGTGTTTCTGGTGCGTATAAATTATTTGCAAATATGCTGTCTGTAGAGAAAAACGTAGTAGAATAGTTTTAAAATTTTAGGTTTCAGGTTTAAAGTTGGAATAATAATATAGTGAAGTTAAAAAGAAAGCAAATAGGTTTAGCCCTGATTGAAACCTTTCGACTTCGCTCAAGACAGGCTTTATCCTTTTTTGAGGAACGAAAAAAAGATATAGTGGAAAGCAGGAAATAGCTTCTAAAAAATAAGATAAAATGAAAGAGCGAAAATATACTTGGAAAAAAGAATATTCAATGGTTTTAATTGCCAATGTAATTTACATTATTGCGTTTTATTTTATTACAAATTATTTTACGGTTTAGTCTATGGAAATTGAAAGTAAATTACATGCAATAGATTGGATTATTCTGTCTGTAACCTTGATTTTTATTGTGGCTTACGGAACGTATGTTACCCGAAAAAATGATAATGTAACCGATTATATAAAAGGAGGAAGCGATTCTAAATGGTGGACGATTGGACTATCTGTTATGGCTACACAAGCCAGTGCAATTACCTTTTTATCTACACCAGGACAAGCGTTTCATAGCGGAATGGGGTTTGTACAATTTTACTTCGGTTTGCCAATTGCAATGATTATTATTTGCGTGGTGTTTATACCCATTTATCATAAATTAAAAGTCTATACAGCCTACGAGTTTTTAGAGGGAAGATTCGATTTAAAAACGAGAAGTTTAGCGGCAATTTTATTTTTAGTTCAGCGTGGTTTGGCAGCGGGAATAACCATTTTTGCACCTGCAATTATTTTAAGTGCTGTATTAGATTGGGATTTGTTAACCCTGAATATTATCATTGGTTTTTTAGTGATTATTTACACGGTTTCTGGAGGAACAAAAGCGGTAAACGTAACACAAAAGCAACAAATGATTATCATTTTTATTGGAATGCTAATTGCGTTTTTTATGATTATGAGTCAGCTTCCGGAGAATATAACCTTTACCAATGCATTAGAAATAGCGGGAGCAAGTGATAAAATGCAGGTGTTAGATTTTTCTTTCGATTTAAGTAATAGATATACGGTTTGGACAGGGATTTTAGGAGGAACGTTTTTAATGTTATCGTATTTTGGAACAGACCAAAGTCAGGTGCAGCGTTATCTGTCGGGGAAATCGGTTAGAGAGAGTCAGTTGGGTTTAATTTTTAATGGATTGTTAAAGGTACCAATGCAGTTTTTTATTCTGTTAATTGGGGTAATGGTTTTTGTTTTTTATCAATTTAATGCATCTCCTTTAAATTTTAATCCTACAGCAAATGAAGCGGTTCAGAATTCTAAATATTTAGCAGAATATCAAGAGTTAGAAGCAGAGCATGCCATTATAGAAAATGATAAAAGGTTGTTGTTTTCTGATGGATTTCAAGTGGAAGAAAAACAAAGAATTCAAGAATTAAATTCTAGAGATTTAGAGCTAAAAGAATCGGCTAAAGAAATTATTAAAAAAGTTGATGAGAAGTCGATTAAAAAAATAGAATCGAATGATAAAGATTATGTGTTTATTCATTTTATTCTAAACAATTTACCAAGAGGATTAATCGGACTTTTATTAGCTGTAATTTTATCTGCAGCGATGTCTTCTACAGCGTCTGAATTAAACGCCTTGGCAAGTACAACTGCTATAGATTTATACAAGCGAAACGTAAGAGAAGATAAGAGCGAAGAGCATTATGTAAAGGCTTCTAAATGGTTTACGTTGGCTTGGGGAATTATTGCCATTTCGGTAGCTTGTGTAGCTAATTTATTCGATAATTTAATTCAGTTAGTTAATATTATTGGGTCTATTTTCTACGGAAATGTCTTGGGTATTTTCTTATTGGCGTTTTTTGTTAAATATGTTACAGGAAATGCTGTTTTTGTAGCAGCATTAATTACGCAAGCTTTAATTATTACTGTATTTTTACTTGATTGGTTGCCGTATTTATGGTTGAATTTATTAGGGTGTGCGTTAGTAATGGGAATTGCAATTATTATTCAAACATTTATGCCTTCTAAAGACAATCATACGGATGATTTAAAAACAATAGAAATTTAATGTGTTATGGAAAAGAAAACGATTAAATGGGGAATTATTGGTCTAGGTAATATTGCTCAAAAATTTGCTAAAGATTTAGCCACTGTAGAAAATGCAGAATTAGTTGCTGTGGCATCTAGAAGTCAAGAAAATGCTGATAAATTTGCTCTAAAATATAACTCAAAAAAAGCCTATGCTTCTTATTTAGATTTAGCTAATGATGCTGAGGTAGATGCAGTTTATATTGCAACTCCACACAGTTTTCATAAAGAGTATGCGATACTTTGTTTGCAACATAAAAAAGCGGTTTTATGCGAGAAACCTTTTGCAATGAATTTACAAGAGGTAGAAGAAATGATTGCGGTTGCAAAAGAAAATAATGTGTTATTAATGGAAGCGTTATGGACTTATTTTTTACCACATTATACCTATGTTTTAGAAAGTCTTAAAAACGAGAAATTTGGAAAGGTATTAAAACTAGAAGCAGATTTTGGTTTTTATAGAGCATTTGATAATGAGAGCAGATTATTTAAAAAAGAAGTAGGAGGAGGTAGTTTGTTAGATATTGGTATTTATCCAATTTTTGCGGCATTATCAACTTTAGGGATTCCAAATACTATAGAGGCAGATGCTACTTTTTTTGATAACGGAGCAGACTCTGCATGTAATATGACGTTTGCTTATAATGACACGAAAGCTGTTTTAAAAAGTACATTGTTAGAAGATGCTGCTACAGAAGCAATTTTTACTTGTGAAAGAGGGATTATAAAAATAAACACCATGTTTCATATGCCTACAACTGTAACAATTACAGAAAACGGCAAAGATGAAACCATCGATTTTAAGTACAAAACCATTGGTTATAATTTTGAAACAGAACACTTTAATAATCTGTTAAGAGCAAACAAAAAAGAAAGTGATGTAATGACTTTCGATTTCTCTAAAAACATAATAGCTACGCTAGATAAAGTTAGAAGTATTATAGGTTTGGAATATTAGTTTTTCTTCCAATAAAACGTATAACGTTACTTTTTGCTTTATGAAATAGACCTTCTTCGAGTTCTATTTCTTTTTCTTCTAATAAGATAATTTTAAAATTAGGAAAATCGTTTTTGATCATATCTATAGAAAATAAAAAATCAATGTTTTTTGGACCTCCAGCATTTGGGTTTTCTTTTTGTAATTCAAAATGATTTTTACTAAACCCTTCGAGGATTATAATTCCGTTGGGTTTTATCAATGCTGCTATTTTGGAGTGATACTCCGATAATATATTAGGAGGAAAGTGGGCGAAAATTAAAGAAGCAATATCAAATTTTTCATTCAATAGATTCAGACTAAAAAAATCGCCTACTTCATAATTAATTTTTACATTTTCTTTTTCAGCAAGTTTCAAGGCTTTGTTTTTTCCTTCTATACTAATATCAAAAGCAAAAATTTCTAAGCCTTTTTTTGCAGCATATACGGCGTTTCTACCTTCTCCTTCTGCAGGAAATAAAATTTTGCCTTTTAAATTATAGGTATCTAAAGTCTCTTTTAAAAATTCATTGGGTTTTATTCCATATGCATATTCTTTATCTGCATATCTTTCATTCCACATTTCTTTCATAGGATTATTTTAATGTTAAAATTGATTTTTTGAAGGAACCAATACTTTAAGGTTAAAAAAAATATTAAATTGAAAATAAATCTTTAAGTGTTAAATTGTCGTTTTTATTTAAACGTGCCATTATTTTTAAAAATACTATTGCGGTAATAAAAGCATCTCCGGTTGCCGTATGTCTATCGCTTTTAGAAACATTTAATTCGTCGCACAATGTATCTAAAGTAAAACGTTCTTTTTGGAGTGTGTTTTGATAAACAGCATGTTTAGATTTTCTGTATAAATGTTCCGTATCTAAAGTTTTGTTTTGAATATTGGGTAAATGATTTCTTTCTAAAATTTGGTTCATCATCATCATGTCAAAATTAATATGATGCCCTACTAAAATAGCATTACCAATGTATTTTAAAAAACTTTTTAGCGCTTCTAATTCAGTTATTTTAGTAATACGTCCTTCTTTTAAAAGGCCATGAATATGTACTGTTTCTGGATTAAAAAATTCTTGTTTTAAATATACTTCAAAACTATCGTTTACATTTAAAGTGTTATTTATTAAGGAAACGGCTCCAATAGATAAAACTCGATCTTTCATTCTATTAAAACCTGTAGTTTCAGTATCGAAAACAACAAATCTAGTTTCGGAGATACTTAGTTTCGGTGTATTTGAAATACTTTCTTCGTACTCTAAAAAGTAATCGGGAAGCTTATTTTGCTCTTTTTTATTAAACCAACTAAAATTCATAATTATCTAATATTACCGAGGTTAAATCTAATAGTAAGTACTTCTTGAATTTCTCTAATTGGTTTAAAACACCTTTTTAATTTTAACTTTTCTTCTTTTGTTAAGGACTCTAATTTTATAAATTTTCCAGAATCATTGTGTAAAATTCCTTGTTTGGTTTTAAATTTTAATAATGCTTTAAAAGCATAAGAACAAGATTGATATAGTTCTTTATTTTGAGGCTCTATTTCTGCTAATTTTTCAAAACGTTGTGCTGTATTATTTATTTCGAACACGTTGTTAGACAACGTTAAAAGTCTTGCAGCATTAATTAACGGCATTAAAGCTCTAGTTTTTATGTTAAAAGAGTCTTTATGGTCTCCGTTATTTTCTACTAAAAACTGTTTAAAAAATCCTAATGGAGAAGGACTTGCGATAGCTTCTTTTCCTAAAAGTGTAAATAAATGACTTCTTTCATTAAGTGTAGCAAAAATACTTTTAGTTAATTCTTTTGCCATGCTAACATCACCATAAATAGCATTAAAATCGAAGAAAATAGACGATAATAAAATGGCTTTTTCATCAACATTAATAATCCAATCGTTAAATTGATTTTTCCATTCTGTTAAAGATAGACACCATTTTGGGTTGCTTGCCATCATTTCTGCAGGGCAATATTCGTAACCGATTTTATGTAATGATTTGGTAATATAACCAGATAATTTTAGAAAATAGGCTTTTGTTTCTGCGTATTTATCTTCAGTTACTTCATCAAAAATAATTGCATTGTCTTGGTCTGTATATAAAAGTTGTTCTTTTCTTCCCTGGCTACCTAATGCCAACCATGTAAATTTAACAGGTGGAGGAGTTTCCATCTTTTTTAAAGAAAGCTCAATAACTCGTATGGCTACACCATCATTTATTTCAGAAATTATTTTAGAAATATGAGATAATGGAATGTTTTGTTCTAAATAAGATTTTAAAAGCTGATTGGCTTTGATTCTAATTTCTCTAATTTCTCTAGTTTTTTTAGCGCGTTTAATTTCCTTTAAAATTACTGTAGGGTTATTTCCTAAAGATGCTAAAACATCATGGTTTGTTAAAATTCCAATTAATTTAGAATTACTTGTTCCGTCTTCAGTAATACATAAATGCCCTACTTTATGTTTTATCATTTGCAGTTGAGCATCTAAAACCGTTAAGTTTTTAGATTGTGTAATTACCGGAAAAGACATGATATCTTCAACAGAATCATTAATAGAAAAAAGACCTGTTGCAATTTTATTTTTAAAATCGCTATTGGTAATAATTCCAATAGGTAAGCAGTTGTCATCAATCACTATAATGCAACTAATTTTTTGATTGCTCATTTTTGTTGCCGCTTCTTTAACAGTAGACTTAATGGTGCATTTTAAAGGTTTTTTAGTAAAGTTGACAGATTGTAAATTGGAGTCAGATAAATTATCTTGAACTATATAATCTGTAAAAACATTGTTGTTTTCTTCATTGGTATAAGGATCAAAAGATTTAGAGGCAAATGAAGTTAATAAGAATTTATTAATTTTTAAACTTCTTTGAGATACTGCTTCAAAAATTTCAATAGGAATACCGTATACAATAGATTCCTCATTGGCGACGGCGTCTAAAACATAATTCTCTTTACTAATTAAAGGTCTTAATCCAAAAATATCACCACCGTCGCATATATCTATTAAAGATTTTTTGTCTTCTAGATTTTTATACAAACTAATACCTCCATTTCTTACAATGTAAAAATGTTTGTGATTGGCTTCATTTTGGTGATAAAGAACTTTTCCTTTTTCTAAATAGATGATGGATACTTGAGAAGCGATTTCAAGTATTTTGGAACTTGTTAATAGATTGAAAGGAGGATAGTTTTTTAAAAAATCGTAAACGCGTTCTGCAATTGAGTTTTTCATCTTTTATGTATTTGTTGATGAATTTTGTTATAAACCGAAAAATATTGATACATATTTATATGTGATGAATGTTTGCTAGTAGTCATCTTTTCTAACAGGTGTTTTTTCTAAATCAAAAACGGCTGTACAAATATTAACTTCAAACCAATTTTTAAACATTTTGTAGTTACGTCTTTGAGGCCATTCCTTTTTATCAGTGTGCCAACCTTCTAATTCCATCATAAAATATTTATCATATTTATTTTTTAGATGAACTTCAATATCTTCGTAACTATTGCTGTTAATTAAATATGTATTTATATCATTGAGGTCTGATGCTTCAATGGATGTAGTTGGATAAATAGCATTATGCCAATCAATAAATGGTTGCAATGGTTTTAAAGAAATGGCAGATCTATTAATGTAGTTTTCATCAAAGTCATCAAGCTCATTAGTACCTTCATTAGGAAAATCCATTTTTAACATCTCGGAAAGATAGTCGTCTTCAGATTGTGTTGTTACTCTTAATGTTGGAACTCCATTCTTTTCAAAGAAATGAAAATCGACTACAAAATCTGTAAATTCTTTAAAATGACTTGCTTTATGATTTGTCATCTTTTCTAATAATACATAATCTTCACCATCTTCTTTTGCTAACGAAATAATGTTTTCAAATTCAGGTTTTTCTAGAATAGATCGCATATTTCCTAAGTTCCAAGTATTTTGGACTAACTCGTAAACGTCTTCATGATATTCATAACCTTTAAATTCATGATCAAACTGTTTAGCAAATTTTTCTAGCAGTCTGGCGTATTTTTCTTCTTTATTCTGATCAGTTTTGTTATCGCCAAATAGGTTCACCACTTTATTTTTTTTCATTTTGATGTGAACTTTAAATATTTTTTATAATTTTATTATAAACCGTACAATAATACTCATGAAATCTAGGGAGTAAAATATTTTCTAAATTTTCGGTGTTTTTTAAAGTTGATAAATCAAATAATTTGATGTCATCTACTTCTTCTTTTTGAATGCTTAAAGTTGATAAAGGAACTTTTAATTCTGCAATAAAAACATGATGATGTTCATTATCTTGAATTCCGTTTGCATGAGAAACTTGATGAATTCTTGTACCAATTTTAATGAGGTCTCTTTCTTGCAGTTCCAAACCAATTTCTTCAAAAACTTCTCTTTTTGCAGAAGTGATTACATCTTCTCCTGCGCCAATATGTCCTGCAACAGAAATATCCCACAAACCAGGAAACACTTTTTTGGTCAAAGCTCTTTTCTGTAGTAATATTTTTTCATCCGAAGTAAAAAGCCATATGTGAACAGTGGCATGAAACCAACCGTTTTTATGTGCTTCAGATTTTAAAGCAGTCTTTCCTGTAGGTTGTCCTTCAGAAGTTAAAATATCAATGAGTTCGTCCATATATAAGAATTATGAATTACGAATTATTAATTCGTAATTCATAATTGGAATAATTTATTCAAAATAAGAAAAAGTTTCATCACCTTTAATATTCAATAATGTTTCATAAATCATTTTAATCACATTTTCTACATCATCTCTGTGTACCATTTCTACAGTTGTGTGCATGTATCTTAACGGTAAAGAAATTAAGGCAGAAGCAACGCCACCATTACTATATGCAAAAGCATCTGTATCGGTTCCTGTAGCTCTAGAAAGTGCAGAACGTTGAAAAGGAATATTTTCTTTTTCGGCAGTTTCTGTAATTAAATCGCGTAATTTTTGTTGTACAGCTGGTGCATAAGCAATAACCGGACCTTTACCTAACTCTAAGAATCCAGCAGTTTTTTGCTCGATCATTGGTGTAGTTGTATCGTGTGTTACATCAGTAACAATAGCAACATTTGGTTTTATGGTTTGTGTAATCATTTCTGCACCACGTAAACCAATTTCTTCTTGTACCGCGTTGGTAATGTATAAACCAAAAGGCAATTCTTTTTTGTTTTCTTTTAATAGACGTGCAACTTCGGCAATCATAAAACCACCCATTCTGTTGTCTAAAGCTCTACATACAAATTTATCTCCATTTAAAATATGAAAAGTATCTGGATAGGTAATTACACAACCAACATGAACACCTAAAGCTTCTACTTCTTTTTTAGTAGCACAACCTGTATCAATAAAAATATTGTCTGGTTTTGGTGCTTCTTCATTCGCTTTATTTCTAGTGTGAATTGCTGGCCAACCAAAAACACCTTTTACAATGCCATTTTTTGTATGAATGTTTACCATTTTACTTGGTGCAATTTGATGATCTGATCCTCCGTTTCTAATTACGTAAATCAATCCGTTATCAGAAATATAATTTACATACCAAGAAATTTCATCTGCATGCCCTTCAATTACAACTTTGTATTTTGCATCTGGGTTTATAACACCAACAGCAGAACCATAAGTGTCTGTAATAAATGTGTCTATATAAGGTTTTAGGTAGTCCATCCAAATTTTTTGACCTTCCCATTCGTAACCAGTCGGAGCAGCATTATTTAGATATTTTTCTAAAAATGTAAGAGATTCTTTATTTAATATTGATTTTTTTGACATTATATATATGTTTATAAGTGTGAAAAGTTTTTAAAGCTAAAATGTCTGTTTGTAGGTTTTCTTTTTATGGAATTGAAAAAGAAAAAGTATTTAGAGCATTTTACACTTTCAATTGTAAAAATAATACGAATTTTTAGGAATTCCATTAAAATAATCACAAAAAAGTGTAACAAAAGTGCTTACTTTTACACTAATCACCAAACGAATATCACTAAAACCAACAATATGAAGTTAGTAATTGAAAATTTAACCAAGACTTATAAAAACGGTGTAAAAGCAATCGATAATCTAAGTATCGAAATAGGTACAGGAATGTTTGGTTTATTAGGCCCAAATGGAGCAGGTAAATCATCATTAATGAGAACCATTGCAACGTTACAAAGTCCAGATTCTGGTTCAATTACTTTTGGTGATATTAATGTTTTAGAAGACAATATGTCTTTGCGAAAAGTATTGGGGTATTTGCCACAATCTTTTGGTGTGTATCCAAAAATGTCTGCGCAAGATTTATTAGATTATTTTGCTACGTTAAAAGGAATTTCAAAAAAAGACGAAAGAAAAGCTATTGTAAAAGAAGTTTTAGAAATTACTAATTTATATGACGTAAGGCATAAGCATGTTGCAGGATATTCTGGCGGAATGAAACAACGTTTCGGAATTGCTCAATTGCTTTTAAATAACCCAAAATTGATTATTGTTGATGAACCAACTGCTGGTTTAGATCCTGCAGAAAGACATCGTTTTTTAAATGTTTTAAGAGAAGTTGGTACCAATACAACCGTTATTTTTTCTACGCATATTGTAGAAGATGTAAAAGAGTTATGTAATGAAATGGCAATTTTAAACGGAGGTAGAATTCTAAAACACACCACTCCGCAAGAGGCAACTTCGGAAATAGCAAATACTATTTGGACCAAAATTATAGAGAGAGAGGAATTGGAAGAAAACGAGAAAAATTTCAATATTTTATCATCAAACTACAATCAAGACAATACGTTAAATATTAGAGTGCATGCTTCAGAAAAACCTTCGGATGATTTTGTGGCTGCAACTCCGCAGTTAGATGATGTGTATTTTATTGCTTTAAAACAAGATGAACCGCAGTTGGTTTAATTTTTAGATTTCTAGACTTTTGGATGATTAGATTGTTAGAAACTCTATAATTTAATCCATAAATCTAAAATCCTATTCTTCTAAACATCTAATTAATCCATCAATCTAAACATCCAAAAAAATGTTTTCAACTATTTTCAAACAAGAATTAAAATACTGGTTTAGTAAACCGGCATTTTATATTTATATCGGTATTTTTTTAATATTGGCTTTCTTTTTATCAGCTGCTTCAGCTGGTTTTTTCGACTCTGTAACAGCTACCACTGGTTCATCGAGAATTGTAAATTCTCCCATAGGAGTTTCCAATTTATTTAACGCGTTAACTATTTTTATATTCTTTTTATTTCCTTCTATTGTTGGGGTTTCGGTGTATAGAGATTTCAAAAGTGAAATGCATACCATTTTATATTCCTATCCTTTTACCAAAGCAAATTACTTATTTGCAAAGTTTTTTAGTTCCATTGTAATTGTTTCTATCATTGTATTGTCTATTGCCTTGGGAATGATGATTGGATTTCGTTTTCCTGGAACAAACTCAGATATTGTAGGGCCATTTAACCTCCAAGCATATTTGCAAACGTATTTCATTTTTATTTTACCAAATGTATTATTGTTTGGTGCCATTGTTTTTGCCGTAGTTGCGTTTACTAGAAATATTGCAGCAGGTTTTATTACGGTTATTATTTTAATGTTCGGACAAGGGGTTTTAGAAGGTTTGCTATCAGACCCAGAACACAGAACTTTGGCTGCGATTTTAGATCCTTTTGGTTCTGCTGCGTCTAATTATTACACAAAATATTGGACACCTTCCGAACAAAATGAATTACAAATTCCATTAAAAGAAATGATTGTATACAACCGTTTATTGTGGTTGGCAATCTCAACTTTAATTTTTGGTTTGGTCTATAAGTTTTTTACCTTTAGTCAGAACGCAATTTCTATTTCCTTTAGAAAAATAAAAGGAGAAAGAGTGACAAAAACAAACTTTAGCGGAATTACTAAAATTACTTTACCTAAGGTTTCTTATGACTATTCTTTTATTCAGAATTTAAAAACTACTTGGAAGTTATCGAATATCGATTTTAAATACATTCTTAAAAGTTGGGCTTTTATTTCTATTGTTTTAGTGGGTTTGGTACTGATTGTTGTCATGCTTTCTGAAGTTGGTGATATTTTTGGAACACCAACATTACCGGTAACTTGGAAAATGATTAACCTAAGTGGCGTTTTCTTTGCTTCTATAAATATTTGTACATTTTTATATGCAGGTATGTTGGTGCATAGAGCCAAAATTGCCAAAATAAATCATTTGGTAGATGCCACTCCAATTCCTAATTGGACTCTTTTATTCTCTAAATTAATTGCGCTTATAAAAATGCAATTGGTTTTATTAGCAGTAATTATTGTTTCCGGAATGGTTTTTCAGATGTATAAAGGATATTATAATTTTGAAATTGGCCATTACTTTTTTGAGTTGTATTTTTTAAGTTTTATCAGCCTATTTATTTGGGCTTTGTTATCAATATTTGTACAAACTTTAATAGGGAATCCGTATTTAGGTTTATTCGTTTTATTAGTGATTTCTATTGGAATGCCGTTTTTATCTTTGGCAGGTATTGAGCAATCTATTCTTAAATATAACCAGGGTCCAGGGTTTAATTATTCGGATATGAATGGATATGGAGCAACTTTAGTTCCTTATTTATCGTATAAAATTTATTGGATTTTATGTGGATTGTTACTCTTGGTCGTTTCTTTTTTATTCTGGGTTCGTGGAATTCCGAGTTCGTTTTCAGAAAGAGTTACCATTGCAATAAGTCGTTTTAAAGGTTTTGCAGTTATTAGTTTTGGAGTATTATTAATTGCGTTTTTAGGGTTAGGGTATTCCATTTATCAAGAAACAGGAACCAAAACGAAAAGAACATCTTCTAAGGAAGCAGAATTACAAAGTGTAAGTTGGGAAAAAACCTATAAAAAATATGAAGGTTACGCTCAACCAAGAATTATTTCCGTTAAAACGGATGTAAATATTTTTCCGAAGGAAAGATTGTTTGATGCTGCAGCAACTTTTATCATGGTTAATAAAACGGACAAAGCAATTGATACCTTGTTTTTAAATCATAATTCTTTAGAAAGTACTTTTAAATTTAACAGACCAAATACCTTAGTTTTAGAAGATACTATTCAGAATTTTAACATGTATCGATTCGAAAATAAAATTTTACCAGGAGATACTTTACAACTTTCTCTTACTGTAAAAAGTAAGGCGAATACAAATTATAGAAAAAGATCGCCTGTAAAAGAAAACGGAACTTTTATCAATAATGTTTCAATGTTTCCTTCTTTAGGATATTCTTCTCAGGGAGAATTAACAGACAATAAAACACGTAAAAAATACGATTTACCAGAAAATGATTTACGTCCAGCACCAACAGATTCAACCGCTTTAGGTGATACCTATATTTCTAAAGATTCTGATTGGATCGATTTTGAAGCAACGGTTTCAACATCTAAAGATCAAATAGCCATTGCGCCTGGGTATTTACAAAAAGAATGGACAGAAGGAGATCGTAAATATTTTCATTATAAAATGGATAGTAAAATATTGAATTTCTATGCTTTTAATTCTGCTAGGTATGAAGTGAAAAAAGAAATGTGGAAAGGTATTTCTTTAGAAATTTATTATCATAAAGCGCACGATTTCAATTTAGATAGAATGATGAAAGGAATGAAGGCGTCTTTAGATTATAACTCTAAAAACTTTAGTCCTTATCAACATAAACAATTAAGAATTGTAGAGTTTCCTAGAACAGACGGAAGTTTTGCACAATCTTTTCCGAATACAATTCCGTTTTCTGAAGGTGTTGGTTTTATTGCCGATGTAGATGATAAAAATGAAGATGGTGTAGATTATCCGTTCGCAATTACGGTGCATGAAGTTGCGCATCAATGGTGGGCGCATCAAGTTATTGGGGCAGACGTTTTAGGAGCAACAATGTTGTCGGAAAGTTTGTCTGAATACGTGTCTTTAAAAGTATTAGAACATCAACATGGAAAAGATAAAATGAGAACTTTTTTAAAAGAAGCTTTAGATGGATATTTAATGCAAAGAACCATGGAGAGAAAACGAGAAAATGCCTTGATGTATAATGACGGACAAGGGTATATTCATTATCAAAAAGGTTCGTTGGTTTTTTATGCTTTGAGTGATTATATAGGAGAAGCAAACTTAAATGGTGCGTTAAAAAAGTATGTAGAAAAAGTAAAATTTCAAGAAGCGCCGTACACAACTTCTATAGAAATGGTGAATTATATAAAGGAAGCAACACCAGATTCTTTACAATATGTAATTAAAGATATGTTTGAAACGATTACTTTATATAGAAACCGAATTTTAGATGCAAAATCTACCCAATTAGAAAATGGAAAATACGAAGTGGAAATAGAATTTGAAGTTTCTAAGTATAGAAATGATGAAAAAGGAAAACGTTATTACGGAGAACAAGTAGGAGATACTTTAACCTATCAAACAGATAAAATGAAAAAACCTATTTTATCGGTTCCGTTGGCAGATTATATTGATATTGGTATTTTTACAGAAGAAGAAGTAGATGGCGAAAAGAAAGAAAAAGAAGTGTATTTAAAGAAACATAAGATTACACAAATTCATAATAAAATTAAAATTATTGTTGATAAAAAGCCAGTTGAAGTAGGCGTGGATCCTTATAATAAGTTAATAGATACAAAGTCTGAAGATAACAGAAGAAAATTATAAAGATGAAAAATCATAACAAAACACTTTCGGCATCAGCATTTTTTTTAATAGTTGTTGTATTGCATCTTTCGGGACTTTTATTTAATGATACTTTAGCTTTTATTACAAAACCTTTTATTGCCATTTCTTTAGTTATGGTGTATTTGACTTCTGTAAATAAAGCAAATTATTGGTATGTTGCTGCGCTGTTTTTTTCTCTTTGGGGAGATTTATTTTTGCTATTAAAAGCAGAATTTTTCATGTTCGGGTTGGTTGCTTTTTTAATGGCACATATTTTATATATTAAAATAGCGGCAGGTTATGTGAAAAAAATAAATTTCATTAAAATAATAACAGCTTCCATTCCGTTTATAATTGTTTTTGGTGCTGTCGTATTTTTGATAAGTGAACATTTAGGAGCAATGTTATTCCCTGTTATTGTTTACGGAATTGTTATTTGTTCTTTTGGTACACTTACATTATTGAATTATCTTCAAGAAAAAAGTACAGAAAATTTATGGTTCTTTTTAGGAGCTGTATTTTTTATATTGTCGGATAGTTTGTTAGCAATTAATAAGTTTTACGAGGCAAGAGAAGTGTATGGAATTAGTATCATGATTACCTATATTGTGGCGCAATATTTAATTTGTAAAACAATGATAGGTAAAAGTAATAGCGTGTTAAATAGTTAATTATTTATTATGAAAAACCTTGTTTTAATAGTTTTTGTATGTAGTCTTTTGCAATCTTGTACAAGTGAGAAAAAGATAAAACTAAATTTTTTAGATGAGTTTGTTTTGGCAGATTCAATTCCGTTTCAAAATTCAATTATTGGCGGTTTGTCTGGTGTAGATAATGCAAACGGAGCCTATTATTTTGTGGTTGATGATGCTAGGAATCCTCGTTTTGTGAAAGCTGAAATTAGTGTCAAACAAAATAAAATTGAGACAGTAGATTTAAAAAATGTTGTTTTACTAAACGATACTACCACATCTTATTATAAAGAAAATGCTTTAGATTTAGAATCAATTTTTGTAGATGCAGAAACCGAAGAAGTTTATTTTGTTGGTGAAGGGAATATTAATAAAGGTAAAAGCCCTACCGTTTTTAAAACAGCTATAAATGGTACCTTTTTAGGTGATTTTTCACTTCCTAAAAGTTTTAAAAATACTAAAATTATCAAACACAATGCTGCGTTCGAAGGATCTTCTAAAAGTATTGATGGAAAAGGGTTTTGGGTAGCAATGGAAGGACCATTAACTACAGATGGTGAAGATCCTACTTTTACAAAAGCATCATCGCCAGTAAGAATTACATATTTTGATAAAACAACAAAAAAAGCAACAAAACAGTTTGCGTATCAATTAGAACATATTACCAAACCAGCAAAAGGCGATATCAATTTAAACGGACTTACTTCTATTTTAGAATACAAAGAAAATCACTTTTTTATTATTGAAAGAACCTATCAAAGTGGTTACGGTTCTTATGGGAATATTGTAAGAATATTTGATGCTGTCATTAATAAAGAAACAACGAATGTTTTAAATATAGATTCATTGAAAAACTCAGCATTTATTCCGCTTAAAAAACGCTTATTATTAAATTTTGAAGATGTTAAAAATCATTTAACAGACGGAATAATAGATAACATAGAAGGTATTACCTTTGGACCAGAATTAGCCAATGGAAATCAATCTTTACTTTTAGTTACTGATGATAATTTTCAGGTGTATGGAAAACAATTAAATCAATTTATTTTATTAGAAATTACGCATCAATAATTTCTATTTTTGTCAAGTTAACGTACTATAAAAAATGAATTTTTCGAAGTTAAAAGAAGCGAGGTTAAGAAAAAAGTTTGATAAAAATATCAAACAAGTATCAGAGAGTAGAACTGTTTCTCAAAAAGAAATTCAATCTGTAGGTATTTTAACAACGGAAAGTGTTGCTTCAAAAATAGATGTTCAAGCAAAAATAGAATCCATTCTTGGTGTTAGAAATACTAAAATATATAGTTTTAAAAAGTATTCTAAATTAGATGAAGGCTCCTTTAAATATTTTTCAGAAAAAGATATCAATTGGAAAGGAGACTATACCCAACCTAGTTTTAATAGCTTTTTAGAGGAACCTTTTGATTTGTTAATTGGTTATTTTAATGAAACTAATTTGTACTTAGAAAATGCAGTATTAACATCTAATGCTACTTTTAAAGCGGGTTTTTCTGGTGTAAACTCTAAACTGTATGAATTAGAGATTTTAGGTGAAACCGAACATTTAGAAGCATTCTTATTAGAACTAAAAAAATACCTTCAGATTCTTAAAAAGCTAAAAAATTAAACTTTAATAAAAAAGTTGTGTATTCTTGCTAAGATTTGTTTTTTTAGTAATTAATTTCAGCTTTAAGTTGTAATTTTACTGCTTATAAAATACATAATAATGCAAAAATTTATTGGAACTGGAGTTGCGTTGATAACACCTTTTAAAGAAGATTTAAGTGTAGATTTTGATGCACTTGTAAAATTGGTGAATTTTAACATCGAAAACGGAACAGATTATTTAGTTATCAATGGTACTACAGCAGAAAGTGCAACTATTACCAAAGAAGAAAAACAAGAGATTATCAATATTATTATTAAAACAAATAATAAACGGGTACCTTTAGTTTTAGGGGTTGGTGGTAATAATACTGCTTTAGTTATAGAAGAATTACAAACAAGAGATTTTACAGGCTTAGACGGTATTCTTTCTGTAGCTCCTTATTATAGTAAGCCAACACAAGAAGGTTTTTATCAGCATTTTAAAGCCATAGCACAAGCTACAGATTTACCAATAATTTTATACAATGTTCCTGGTAGAACTGCAAAAAACATGGAGCCTGCAACCACAATACGTTTGGCAAATGAATTTGATAATATCGTAGCTATTAAAGAAGCCGGTAATAATCAACAACAGTATTATACATTATTAAAAGACAAACCAGCAAATTTTTTAATTATTTCTGGTGATGATGATATGGCTTTAGGAGTTGCTTTAGCAGGTGGTTCTGGAGTTATTTCTGTTATCGGTCAAGCTTTTCCAAAACAATTTTCTACCATGATAAACCATGGTTTACAAGGAAATAATAAAGACGGTTATGCAATTCATTATAAAATGATGGATGTGATAGATTATATTTTTGAAGAAAATAATCCGGCCGGAATAAAAACTGTTTTACAAGAATTAGGAATTTGTAAAAATGAACTTCGATTGCCTTTAGTAAAAGCAAGTGCAGAACTTCAATCTAAAATTGTTAATTTTGTAGCGAACTTTAAATAGAGAATATGTTATCACCAATTATAGAAAAAGCATTAAACCAACAAATAAGAATAGAAGCCCAGTCTTCTCAAATATATTTAGCAATGGCTTCTTGGGCAGAAGTTTTAGGTTTTGAAGGTGTTGCACAGTTTATGTATGCACATTCAGACGAAGAAAGAATGCACATGTTAAAGTTGGTAAAATTTGTAAATGAACGTGGTGGACATGCAAAAGTATCGGCTTTAGATGCGCCTCCGGTAGAATTTGGTGAATTTAAAGAAATGTTTCAAGAATTATTTAATCATGAAGTATATGTATCTGATTGTATTAATGATTTAGTAGATATTTGCTTACAAGAAAAAGATTATGCTACTCATAATTTCTTACAATGGTATGTTTCTGAACAAATAGAAGAAGAAGCATTGGCAAGAAACATCTTAGATAAGATAAAGTTAATTGGAGATGATAAAGGTGGTTTTTATCTGTTTGATAATGATATTAAACAATTAATTACTGCAGCTGTTCCTCCTCAACAATAATATTAACAAACTTTTAGTAACAACTAATCGCTTTTTTTGCGTCTTTTGTGTCATATATTATATGACATAATTTATTGTCAAAAAAAGCGTTTTATTTTCATACGTTATTTTAAATGCTGAGCATTTATAATTTCATTGAAACAGTTATCCTAAACTTATATTTACTGAACTTGTTTTAGTATTTTAGGAGCTAAAAGGGAAGAGTTATTTGAAGAAAAATAAATTCTTTTATTATCCATATTTAATCACTAATTTTGCACGATGCAAAAAATTAAAAATTTAGCGTATTTATTGTTGTTCTCACTTGTATTGATTTCTTGTGGTGAATATCAAAAAGTATTAAACAAAGGTACTACAGAAGAGCAGTATAAAATGGCTGTAAAATTGTACGAAAGCAATAAATATAGTAAAGCTTTACGTTTGTTTGAGAAAATTACACCAGCATATAGAGGTAAGCCACAAATGGAGCGTATTCAATTTATGGTAGCTCAATCTAATTTTAATGAGAAAAACTATAGTATTTCTGGTTATTATTTTGATCGTTTTGCAAAAAATTATCCTAAAAGTTCAAAGAGAGAAGAAGCAGCTTATTTATCTGCTTATAGTTATAAATTGGCTTCTCCTAAATTTAGTTTAGACCCAACGGATACAAATAAGGCATTAGATGCTTTTCAAAGTTTTATAAATACGTACCCAGATTCTGATAAAATTGATCAAGCAAATGAACAATATAAAGAATTAAGGTATAAGCTTCAGAAAAAATATTTTGAAATTGCTAAAACGTATTATAGAACTGCAGAGTACGATTTAAGAAATTATAAAGCTGCAATACAGGCTTTTGATAATTTATTGGCAGACTATTTAGGGTCTGAGTTTAAAGAAGAGGCATTGTATTACCGATTAAAAGCTGCCCATGATTTTGTTTTAAAAAGTTATGACAGAAGAAAACCGGAACGTATAAAAGATGCAATTGAAGCATACGATAAGTTAAAAAGAAATTACCCAGAATCTCAATATATGGAAGATGCAAACAAAATGTTAGCAACTTTAAATAAAGAGCAAATAAGAATTGATAACTTAATAGCGAAACAAGTTGAAGCGGCTGCTAAAACTAAAGTTGAAAAATCAAAAAAGAAATAATAATTAATTATGGATTATAAAGACACAAAGGCACCTTTAAGTACTATTACTTATAATAAGAATGAAGTAGAAGCTGCTACAGGAAATATTTATGAAGCTATTTCTATTATTGCTAAAAGAGCAAACCAAATCAACGGAGATTTAAAGAAAGAATTGGTTGATAAGTTAGAAGAGTTTGCAACTTATAATGATAGTTTAGAGGAAGTTTTCGAAAATAAAGAACAAATAGAAGTTTCTAAGTTTTACGAAAGATTACCAAAGCCAACAGCTATGGCTATGGAAGAATGGCTAAATGGTAAAGTATATTTTAGAACTCCAGAAGCAGAATAATGTCTGTTTTAAGTGGTAAAAAAATTCTGTTAGGAATTACTGCTGGAATTGCTGCATACAAAACGGCTAGTTTAGTTCGTTTATTTATAAAATTAGGCGCAGAGGTCAAAGTTATTATGACTCCTGCGTCTAAAGATTTTATAACACCTCTTACACTTTCCACACTTTCTAAGAACCCTGTGCATTCTACTTTTTACAATAAAGAAGATGAGGAGAATGAAATGTGGAATAGTCATGTAGATTTAGGTCTTTGGGCAGATTATATGGTAGTTGCACCTGCAACAGCTAACACCATGTCTAAAATGGCGAATGGAACCTGCGATAATTTATTATTAGCAGTCTATTTGTCTGCAAAATGTCCTATATATTTTGCACCTGCAATGGATTTAGATATGTACATTCATGCATCTACAAAAGAAACGTTACAAAAATTACAAAATTTTGGTAATACCATTATCCCTGCTACTTCTGGTGAGTTGGCAAGCGGTTTGGTTGGTGAAGGAAGAATGGCAGAGCCGGAAGATATTGTGTCATTTATAGAAAGTGATATTCTATCAAAATTACCTTTAAAAGGAAAAAAGGTCTTATTAACTGCAGGTCCAACATACGAGGCTATAGATCCTGTGCGTTTTATAGGAAATCATTCTTCTGGTAAAATGGGATTTGCAATTGCTAAAGCAGCGGCTAATTTAGGTGCTGAGGTTTATTTAATTTCTGGCCCAAGTCATCAAAAAATACAACATTCTTTAGTTCATAGAGTAGATGTGGTTTCTGCAGATGAAATGTACAAAGCAGCTCATAAATACTTTAAAGAAGTAGATGTTGCTATACTTTCTGCTGCGGTTGCAGATTATAGACCGAAAAATGTAGCTACTCAGAAAATAAAAAAGACGGCTTCTACGTTAGAGATTGAGTTAGAATCAACAAAAGATATTTTAGCTTCTTTAGGTGAAATTAAGGAAAATCAATTTTTAGTTGGTTTTGCTTTAGAAACTAATAATGAGCTAGAAAATGCAAAAGGAAAACTAAAACGGAAGAATTTAGATGCTATTGTTTTAAATTCTTTACAAGATAAAGGAGCTGGTTTTGCTACAGACACAAATAAAATTACTATTATTGATAAAGATTTGAATGAGAAATCATTTGAATTAAAATCGAAAGAAGAAGTGGCTAAAGATATTTTGGATGAAATTGTAAAGAATATTTCTTAATACTTCTTCTCTCCTCGAGCATTACTTTAATCAAAATATTTTTTGATTGAATACATTGAACGCAGTTTTCGAGGGGTTTAAAGTTAGGTCTAGACTGCGCTCGACCAGACGTAAAAACTAAAAACAAATGCGTAAAGTTATATTCATTTTTCTGTTATTATTTTCTGTTTCAGTGCTAAAAGCGCAAGAATTGAATTGCTTGGTTACCATAAATTACAAACAAGTTGATGGTTCAAATACGCAGGTTTTTAAAACACTAGAAAAATCTTTATCCGAGTTTGTAAATCAAACAAAATGGACTAATAACAACGTTAAGCCAGAAGAAAGAATAGATTGTGCTTTTACTATTATAATAACTTCTAGAGATGCAAATAATTTTAAAGGAACGATACAAGTTCAATCTACAAGACCCGTTTTTGGTTCTAGCTATGCATCACCTGTTTTAAATTTAAAAGACAACGATTTCAATTTTAAATACAATGAATTCGATCCATTAATTTATAATAAGAATTCTTACGATAGTAATTTAATTTCTACCATTGTTTTCTATACAAATATAATTATAGGTGCAGATGCAGATACTTTTAAAAAGAATGGAGGAGAAGCTTCTTTTAAAGTAGCAGAGAATGTAATGTTACAAGCACAGCAAAGTGGCATCGCTTCTTGGCAAAATGTGGTAGGTAAACAAACTCGTTTTTTATTAATAGATAGTTTTTTATCACCAAAACTATCGGCTTATAGAACGGCTACTTATAATTATCATAGAAGAGGTTTAGACGAGTTTTCTATAAATAATGGTATTGCTAAACAAAATATGGAAGAGGCTGTAATCTCTTTAGAAAGTATTTATAATAAAACGGTGGGTAATTACTTGATCCGTGTGTTTTTTGATGCAAAAGCGGATGAAATTGTAAATATGTATACGGATGATGCTACTTCTAGAAATCAAAATAGATTAAAAGAGGTTGTTAAAAAAATATCTCCGAATAACAACTCTAAGTGGAAAAATATTAAGTAAAACATTCCTTATAATTATTGTTTATACTTGGTACAATTTTCCTTAATTTTAGCTTCTAAATTTCAGAAAATTTGTTAACACAACTTTCCATTAATAACTACGCATTAATCAATCAGTTATCTATTGATTTTTCTTCAGGTTTGTCTATAATTACGGGTGAAACAGGAGCAGGTAAATCCATACTTTTAGGTGCATTAGGATTGGTTTTAGGTAACCGCGCAGATTTATCTTCCTTAAAAGACACCAGCAATAAATGTGTGGTAGAAGCTAAAGTGGCTATTGCGAATTACAATTTAGAAGATTTTTTTAACGAAGTAGATTTAGATTACGAAGCCGAAACCATTATTAGAAGAGAGATTTTGCCATCTGGTAAATCGAGAGCTTTTGTAAATGATACGCCCGTAACGTTGTCTGTTTTAAATAAATTAAGATCCAAATTAATTGATGTGCATTCGCAACATCAAACCATAGAACTGTCAGACAATCTTTTTCAGTTTTCAATTTTAGATGCTTTAGCAAAAAACACAGCAAAAATAGCTTCTTATAAACGTGGTTTTTCTCAGTTAAGTAAATTAAAAAAAGAACTTAGCGTTTTAGAAGATCAACAAAAAGAAGCAAATAAACAATACGATTATAATTTGCATCTTTTTAAAGAATTAGAAGAAGCGAAGGTTAAAGTTGAAGAGCAAGAAGATTTAGAAGAAAAGTTAGAGAAATTAAACAATATAGAAGATATTAAAGATAATTTGTCTGAAGCTTTAGGAATTACGGTAAATGAAGAAATCGGAATTCAGAATTTACTAAATACTTTAGAAAATCGATTGTCTAAAATTGCTATATTTTCTAAAGAATATCAAGATTTATCAGAAAGAGTTACATCAGTAAAAATTGAAATTGATGACATTGTTTCTGAGTTAGAAGATGCAAATGAAAATGTAGATTTTAATCCGAATGAAGCAGAAGAGATCAACGATAGATTACAATTATTATATAATTTACAGAAGAAACATACGGTAAGTAATAATAAAGAATTAATTGCTGTTTTTGAAGAGCTTTCAGAAAAAGTAGCGCAAGTAGAATCTGCCGACGAAGTAATTAATGAGAAGCAAAAAGAAATAGATGATGTTTCTGTTAAACTAGATAAGGTTGCAGATTTAATTTCAAGTGCAAGAACAAAATCAATACCAAAGTTAAATAAAGAACTACAAGTTTTATTATCCGATTTAGGTATGGAAAACGCGCGTTTCTCAATTAAAATAAAGCCAACTAAAAACTATTTTATTAACGGAAAAGACGAATTAGAATTCCTTTTTTCAGCAAATAAAGGAGGTAGTTTTGGAGAATTAAAAAAAGTAGCTTCAGGTGGAGAATTGTCTAGGATAATGTTATCAGTAAAAACAATTTTATCAGAAAACACACAATTACCAACCATTATTTTTGATGAAATAGATACTGGAGTTTCCGGTGAAGTTTCTAATAAAATAGCTGCAATTATGCAAAAAATGAGTACTAATATGCAGGTAATTGCCATTACACATTTACCGCAGATTGCCGCAAAAGGAAGTAATCATTATAAAGTATATAAGCAGGAAGTGAAAGGAGTAACCACCACTAATTTAAAACTTTTATCTACAGATGAAAGAATTAAAGAAATTGCAGAAATGCTAAGCGGAAAAGATATTACGGACTCTGCACTTACTCACGCAAAAGAATTATTAAATTAGTTTATTTAAAATTTAAAAAGTTAGAATGTCATTTCGAAATGAGCTTTTTAGCCTTTCAACTTCGCTCAATATAAACTAATGAGAAATCTCATAAAACAAATATTTAATAGCATGTACAACTTATTAAAAGGCAAAAAAGGAATTATTTTTGGTGCTTTAAACGAAAATTCAATCGCTTGGAAAACGGCACAAAGAGCGCATGAAGAAGGAGCAGAGTTTGTGTTAACCAATGCACCGGCTTCTATAAGAATGGGTGAATTAGATGTTTTGGCAAAGAAAACTAATTCTCAAATTATTCCTGCGGATGCAACTTCAATCGAAGATTTAGAAAATTTAGTAGAAAAATCTATGGAGATTCTAGGTGGTAAAATCGATTTTGTTTTGCATTCCATTGGTATGTCTGTAAATGTTAGAAAAAAGAAAGCCTACACAGACCCAAATTACGATTTCACTCAAAAAGGGTGGGATGTTTCTGCGGTTTCTTTTCATAAAGTAATGAATGTTTTATATCATAAAAAAGCCATGAATGAATGGGGCTCAATCGTTGCGTTAACCTATATGGCGGCGCAAAGAGTGTTTCCAGATTACAATGATATGGCAGACAATAAAGCCTATTTAGAATCTATAGCACGTAGTTTTGGTTATTATTTTGGTAGAGATTTTAAAGTGAGAGTCAACACCATTTCTCAATCACCAACACCAACAACTGCTGGAAATGGCGTAAAAGGTTTCGATGGATTTATCAATTTTTCAGAAAAAATGAGTCCGTTAGGTAATGCTTCTGCCGCAGATTGTGCAGATTATACCATTTCGCTATTTTCTGATTTAACCAAAAAAGTGACTTTGCAAAACCTATTCCACGATGGCGGATTCTCTAATATGGGAATTAGTAATGCTGTTATGGACAAGTTTGAGTAAAAAGATCTTCAATCTAAGTTTTAAAAAATAGCTTCATGTAAATATTTTTAGTTGAAGCTAGACCCTACTAGGAGTTTATCTCGACGTAGTCGAAAGACACTTGCTTTTTTTATTCAGAAACAGCATAAAAAAGTGCTCAAACAATAGCTTTAATGAGGGCTAAGTTATTTTGTTGGTGCGTAGATAACTAGATTTTTTTTATATTTTCAACTCCATCACCTATTTTTTGCCACATTAACCCAGTAGCATTGTCTGTTCTAGTTTTGTAATAATTATTTCATTAGAAATTCTAATGCTAACAGGCGTTTTTCTAAAATAGAAACCATTCTTCAATGTTATTTTTGATGCACTTATAAAGAGAATAACCCTATTAAACTTGTAAGAAGTTTAATAGGGTTATAAATAGGTGTGCTATATATTTTATTAGTAGTACTTATAAAATGTTGCGTAATTCTTGTTAATAATCTAGTTACATTTTCTTATAATCGAATTCTATTACCTGTTCATTCGAGTCACTATCCTTGTAAGTATAAATGAGGTTAATGGTAGTGTCATTTAGCAACTTAATAATTAAAGTAGAGGTTTCATTTATAGCTATCGTTTGCGCGTCTAAAACATTGTAATGTAGCTTACTTACTTTAATAAACTGACAATCCGCCTGGGTATTAAAAGTTACCGTGCTAACTCCTTTTGTTACACTTGCCGAAAATATTGCAGGCATTGGGTAGCTTACATTAATGTTATTACGTGTTAAATCACTTCTATTAAAAGTCTTTTTATGTTGAGAAAACACCAGTAAATCATCTGATTCAAAATTTAACGTATTTTTTTTCAAACAATCATCATCAACACCACTAATTGTCCAAACTCCCTTCAATTTTGCTATAACATCAGTGCCATCGTAACTATTGTTCGTATCAGTAGAGTCTTCCTCCTTATCAACTACATCTGTTTCATCAGCATCTTCTTCTTCAAATTCATCATTATCACTTCTAATAAATAGATCTACCTGCGTTTTATTAGCCGCATTTTTCGATGTTATTTGTAAAGTATTATCAACCAACGCTATTTCTGAATCTGAACCATAAAAAGTAACACTATTTAATTGGTTTACAACATAAGTACCAGAATAAGTAGATGTTGAAGTAGAAGCACCAGAACTTTTCTTATAAAAAACTTTGTAGGTATTATCTTCATTAAAGTTGGCATATGATTCTTTTAAGGTAGCAAAATCACTTTCAGCTATTAATTCCCCATCAACCTTACTGATAATAAGTCTCCATTCTCCAACAAGTTTTGCTTTAGTAGCATTCTCTACAGGTGTTTCTTTACTTTCTTCTGAGTTTGCATCATCATTAGATTCACAAGAAATAAGCCCAAATAGCACTAAACTAATTGTTAAGACTATTAAACTACTTTTTTTTAACAAATATTTCATTTTTATATATTTTATGTTATTGTCGCTTACATAAGCATGCAATTTACTTTTATTATTGCGAATAGTTTTAAGTTAACGCATCCTAAATTTCTTTATTGCGTATATATTTTTAATGTTTCACCATTTTTATAAATAACTAGAAGAAAAGAAGGTGTAGAAAGTTTATCTAAGTTAGTTTTTTAAAGTAAATATGCTATTATATACAATCTATTGGTTGGTTTTGTTATTGTATTTCATCAAAAGAAATAATATGCTATAATTACTTTTTTTTGAAGCTGTTTCCTGCTTTCCGCACTCGCTTTTTTTATTCAAAAAGATCATAAAAAAGAGCTCAAACAATTGCTTCAATCAGGGCTAGACTAGTTTGCTTATTTTAGTAAAGCTAAAAACTTTTAGGTTTCTTAAATTTAGGAGTGAGTCAAAAAAAAATAATCGAAAACGATGACGTAAATTTTGTATTTCTAATAATTTAATTATTGAAATATAAGTACTTACAAAACCCTTTAATACGCTGCTTATTTAAGATTTATAAGCATCAATAAGCCCTTGTATAACTTCTGAAGTCAACTCAAAACCTTTTAGTTGAGGCCAGCCTTCCCAAACAACAATCCCATCAGGATTAATAAGTATACAATGTGGAATTCCTTTTATTTCTAACGTTCTATTAAGTCTAGCTTTTCTATCAATAGCGCTATAATATTCAATTTTAGCCTTCTTAAAACCTTTAATTTTAGCCTTAGATTCGTTACTGATACCAATAACCACTAGATCTTTGGCAAACTCTTTATAAAAAGCATTCATTTCTGGAATCCCTCTAACACAAGGTCCGCACCAAGTAGCCCAAAAATCGATTAAAACAAATTTACCATCCGTTTCAGGTTTATCCGTTAACCATGTGCTAACCACTAATTCTGGTGCTTTTTTATTTAAAAACGACTTTGCCCACATCTTTTTTTGTTGCCCATAAGAAGTCATAAAAAAGAAGAAAATAGATAATAAAGTAAATTTTTTCATGTGTTTTTTATGCTATAATTTCGTAATCGATACTTAATTTTCTTAGAGCTCTTAAAGCAGATCCCGCATTTTTATCTTCCATTTCAATATCTACAACGTCACCTTCTAAAAGGATTTCTGTAAGTTCATTAGATAAAGACTCAGAAATGCTTACAGAAATTTCTGCAATACATCTAGCAATCGCTCTTTTATCTGGTCTTTGGGCATCACAAGACAATAAGTTTAATTTCATAATATTTATTTGTGAATGCAATATACAAGAATTGAAATAAGTTTTTCTAAATTAAAGACTATAGTGTGTACGTCCATTCTTAAATGAGCTTTTTTTAACGATTGAAGAATCTTATATCTGTGTAATTAAAAGATTTCTCCTTCTTTGTCATGTAAAATAACAAAGGCTAGATTAACTTTTATTAGGAATGTTAATTTATTTTTTGAATTATTTTATTTTAATCACATATAATAAGTTTCGATTTTTTGTTTCTTTTTCATCCATAGAAAAAAGAAAAGAATACTATCTTTACTATAAAATAAAGAATAATGAAAGTTGTAACCCTTACTATAAACCCTGCTTTAGACAAAAGTGCTAAAGTGGTAGAAATGACACCTTTTGATAAACTAGAATGTTCAGATATTACCTATCATCCAGGAGGAGGCGGAATCAATATTTCTAGAGTATTACACAGACTGTCTATAGAAAGTCATTGTGTATTTCCTTACGGTGGTAAAACGGGCGAGCACTTAAAAGACTTATTAGTAGATCAACAGGTTAACGTTTTTGCAACACCAATCTCTATTTGGACAAGAGAAAATTTTGCTGTTTTTGAAGTAAAAACAGGCTTACAATATAGATTCGGAATGCCTACGGCTTCTTTTTCAGAAGCTGAAATGGAAAATGTAGAAAAATTAATAAATGAGCAAGTAGCTACCAACGATATTTTTGTAATTAGTGGAAGTTTACCAAAAGGATTGCCCACAGATTATTATTCCAAAATTATTAAAAGTTTAAAAGCAAAAGACGTTAAAGTAATTGTAGATACTTCTGGACCTGTTTTTAACGAAGTTTTAAAAAACGAGTTGTTTTTAATTAAACCCAACCAAAAAGAATTGGCAAGGTTAGCAGGTAAAGACTCTTTAAATAAAGAAGAACAAGAAGCTTTTGCAATGCAACTTGTTACAAATAAAACAGCACAATATGTAGTGGTTTCTTTAGGGAAAGACGGTGCGTTTATGGCACATAAAAACGGTGTAGAATACGTTACGGCACCCGTAATTTCTGTAAAAAGTACCATTGGTGCAGGAGACAGTATGGTTGCAGGGTTAATTTATGCCATTACCCAAAACGAATCACCAAAAAACATTTTACGTTGGGGCGTTGCCTGTGGCGTATCTGCAACTCTAAGTGAAGGATCAGATTTGGCACACAAAGAAAATATAGAGAAAGTTTTAAAATTACTATAATATTTATTTGAAGCTATTTCCTGCTTTCCACACTCGCTTTTTTTATCCTAAAAAGGCTAAAAAAGAGCTCAAACAATTGTTTCAATCAGGGCTAAACTAGTTTGTTAACGATATAGAAAATTAGGATTTTACTTGTGTTGTTTTTAAAAACGGTGTAGGTCTGATTTTATCGACATGAAAAGACTTATAATTTTTTTAAATAATACAGTTGGATTTTTAATGTATTTAAGACGAAATAAAATCTCAAAGTAGAGATTTTGTAGAAGCCGCAATTTTATGTTTATGGTTTAATTTATCATAAAAATAACCTTCAATTTTAGAAGTTGTGTCATTCCGAAATGAGCTTTTTTAAGCGATTGAGGAATCTCACTTTATGATGATTATAAGATTTCTCATTACTTCAGTGTTTTTTATCAAAATAAAATTATAATTGAATAGAGTTCTGTATTAACTATTTTACAACTCATTTCAAAAGAAAAAAAGGAAAGAACTCAACTAAATCAGAACCCTATAAAATAAATAGACATCGTATTTTTTAATAATGTAATTAATTGTTATAGAGTGTTTTATTAGAATGATTAACAGTTGGGTATAATATGTCTAAACATTATAAGCCTTAAAAATCTCAACAAATTCTTATTTTTGGTAGCTGATTATCATTTAAATAATTAAAGAACAAACAAATGGCAAATACATTATTTGACAAAGTATGGGATTCACACGTTGTTCGTCAAGTTAAAGACGGACCAGATGTGTTTTTTATAGATCGTCATTTTATCCACGAAGTTACAAGTCCCGTAGCTTTCTTAGGTTTAGAAAGTAGAGGAAACAGTGTTGTATATCCTGCGCGAACATTCGCAACAGCAGATCACAACACACCAACCATAAACCAACATTTACCTGTTGCAGATCCTTTATCTGCAAATCAGTTAGATGCTTTAGAAAACAATGCAAAAAAGCATGGTATTTCTCACTGGGGTTTAGGAGATATTAATAACGGAATTGTACACGTTGTAGGTCCAGAAAACGGAATAACGTTACCTGGAGCGACAATTGTTTGTGGAGATTCTCATACATCTACGCATGGTGCTTTTGGAGCTATTGCCTTTGGTATTGGAACTTCGGAAGTAGAAATGGTGTTGTCTACGCAATGTATTATGCAACCAAAACCTAAATCCATGCGTATTAACGTAAACGGTAAATTAGGTTTAGGTGTAACGCCTAAAGATGTTGCTTTATATATTATTGCAAAACAAACTACTTCTGGAGCAACAGGTTATTTTGTTGAATATGCAGGAGATGTTTTTGAAGACATGTCTATGGAAGGTCGTATGACTGTGTGTAACTTATCTATAGAGATGGGAGCACGTGGAGGTATGATTGCACCAGATACTAAAACATATGAATATTTAAAAGGTCGTGCTCAAACTCCTAAGGGAGCAGATTGGGACAAAGCCATGAAATATTGGGAAACTTTATATACAGAAAAAGGCGCAGAATTTGATGTTGAATTTAATTATGATGCAGCAGATATTGAACCAATGATTACTTACGGAACAAACCCAGGAATGGGAATGGGGGTAACTAAATCAATTCCTTTAGCAGAAAGTGTAGAAGGTGGAGTAGATACTTACAGAAAATCATTAGGATATATGTCTTTTAACGAAGGTGATTCTATGATTGGTAAAGAAATTGACTTTGTATTCTTAGGTTCTTGTACAAATGGACGTATAGAAGACTTTAGAGGTTTTTGTTCTATTGTAAAAGGAAGACAAAAAGCACCTAATGTTACGGCTTGGTTAGTACCAGGATCACATAAAGTAGTAGATCAAATAAAAGCAGAAGGTTTAGATAAGATTATTACAGACGCAGGTTTTGTTTTAAGAGAACCAGGTTGTTCGGCTTGTTTGGCAATGAATGATGATAAAATTCCTTCAGGAAAATTATCAGTTTCAACATCAAACAGAAACTTCGAAGGAAGACAAGGACCAGGGTCTAGAACATTACTAGCTTCACCTTTAGTGGCTGCAGCATCTGCAGTTAGCGGAGTAGTAACGGATCCTAGAACATTGCTAGTAGGCTAGCAACGTTCGCTATTGGCAATTGGCGATTTGGCTTTTAGCTAATTGCGAAATGCTAACAAGCGAAAGGCTTAGAAAAATGAGAAACTTTAGAAAATATCAAGTTTGGGAATTAGGACACGAGATTACATTAGAGGTCTATAAGCTTTCAAAACAATTTCCTAAAGAAGAATTATTTGGAATAACGAGTCAAATGAGAAGATGTTCTTCTTCCGTACCTGCAAATATTGCAGAAGGATGCGGAAGAGAAACAGAAAAAGAGTTTAAACGCTTTTTAGTAATAGCTAATGGATCGGCAACAGAATTAGAATATTTTTTAATTTTGATAAAAGATTTAAAATTAGCAGAAATTGAATCAATAGAAAAGTTAATTGAAAAAGTAGATCAATTAAAAAGAAGTTTAAACAGATTAATAAGTAAATTGGGTTAAGGGCACTTTGCCTTTCGCTATTTGCAATTGGCGAAAAGTGAACAGCGAAAAGCCAATAACAAAAAAAATAAATTAAAATAATTGCTTCAGCAATTCGACAACCGTGAGAAGCGAAAGGCGAAAAGCTAAAAAGCTAAAAGCATAAAAGATGGCTTACGATAAATTTGACGTACTAACAAGTACAGCATATCCTTTACCTACAGAGAATGTAGATACAGATCAAATAATTCCTGCTCGTTTCTTAAAAGCAACTGAGCGTAAAGATTTTGATATCAATTTTTTCCGTGATTGGAGATTTGAACAAGACGGAACACCAAAAGCAGATTTTCCTTTAAACAAAGAAATTTATGCAGGTTCTAAAATATTAGTTGGAGGTAGAAACTTTGGTTCTGGTTCTTCTAGAGAACATGCAGCTTGGTCTGTGTACGATTTTGGTTTACGTTGTGTAATTTCATCTGCCTTTGCAGATATCTTTAAAAACAACTGTTTAAATGTAGGGGTTTTACCTGTACAAGTTTCTCCAAAATTTGCAGATACATTATTTGCAGCAATTATGGCAGATCCTAAAACAGAAATTAAAGTAGATTTACCTAACCAAACAGTAACTTTAGTTGCTACTGGAGAGTCTGAATCTTTTGTAATTAATACTTACAAAAAAGACAATATGTTAAACGGTTTTGATGATATTGATTACTTAAAAAACATCGAAAACGAAATTTCTGCATTTGCTGAAACAAGACCATTTTAAGAATACTTTTTAGGTTGAATATGGCTAGTAGAAAGATTGAAATAATGGATACGACACTGCGTGATGGAGAACAAACATCAGGAGTGTCGTTTTCAGTTTCCGAAAAATTAACAATCGCTAAATTACTTTTAGAAGAATTAAAAGTAGATCGTTTAGAAATAGCGTCTGCAAGAGTTTCTGAAGGTGAGCTAGAAGCTGTTAAAAAAATAACTTCTTGGGCTACTGAAAATAATTTTTTAGACAAAATAGAAGTATTAACTTTTGTTGATGGAGGGAAATCTATTGATTGGATGCTAGATGCTGGGGCGAAAGTTCAGAATTTATTAACCAAAGGATCTTTAAATCACTTAACACATCAACTTAAAAAAACACCAGCACAACATTTTGCCGATATTAAAGCAAATATTGAGTCTGCTGCTACGCATGATATAAAAACCAATGTCTATTTAGAAGATTGGTCTAACGGAATGCGTAATTCTAAAGAATATGTTTTTGAATATTTAGATTTCTTAACGGCTCAAAAAGTAGAACGTGTTTTATTGCCAGATACTTTAGGTATTCTAACACACGATGAAACTTTTAAATTTATTGCTGAAGTTCGTGAAAAATACCCAACAACGCATTTCGATTTTCATGGTCATAATGATTATGATTTAGGAGTTGCCAATGTTATGGAAGCTATAAAAGCGGGTGCAAACGGTTTGCATTTAACCATAAATGGGATGGGAGAGCGTGCAGGAAATGCACCGATGGCAAGTGTTATAGCTGTGATTAATGATTTTTTAAAGGATGTAACGATCGCTGTAAATGAAAAAGCATTAAATAAAGTTAGTAAGCTTGTAGAAACTTTTTCTGGTTTTCGTATTCCTGTAAACAAACCCGTTGTTGGTGCAAATGTTTTTACACAAACTGCCGGAATTCATGCAGATGGTGACAATAAAAACAACTTGTATTTTAATGATTTAATGCCAGAGCGTTTTGGTAGAAAACGGAAGTATGCATTAGGTAAAACATCTGGAAAAGCAAATATTCAGAAAAACTTACAAGATTTAGGTCTGAGTTTAAATGATGAAGAGCTTAAAAAAGTTACCCAAAGAATTATTGAATTAGGAGATAAAAAGGAAGTGGTTTCTCAAGAAGACTTGCCTTATATTATTTCTGACGTTTTAGATAGTAATGCTATTGAAAAACGTGTTGTTGTAGAAAATTATGTCTTAGGACATGCTAAGGGAATGAAACCATCTACTACTTTACAATTAAGAGTAGAAGGTGTACAATATGAAGCACATGCGCAAGGAGATGGGCAGTTTGATGCCTTTATGAATGCATTGCGTAAATTGTATAAAAGACATAGCAAAAAAGATTTACCAGCTTTAATTGATTATGCAGTAAGAATTCCTCCTGGGAGTAATTCTGATGCTTTGTGTGAAACGATTATTACTTGGAAATTAGAAGAAAAAGAGTTTATTACGCGTGGGTTAGATTCAGATCAAACAGTATCTGCAATTAAATCTACCGAGAAAATGTTGAATATTATTTAAAAAATGCCATTTGCTCTTAGCAGTTTGCTATTAGCTAAAAAAATAAATTAATTAAATTATCTGCTGTTTATTGAGCCAATGGCCAATAGCTAACAGCTAAAAGCTTAAACACATGAAATTAAATATCGCATTATTAGCAGGAGACGGAATAGGACCTGAAGTAATTGATCAAGCAGTAAAAGTATCTGATGCAATTGCTCAAAAATTTAACCACGAAATTACTTGGAAACCAGCTTTAACAGGTGCTGCTGCCATTGATGCAGTGGGTGAACCTTATCCAGATGCAACACATGATATTTGTGTAGCTTCAGATGCTGTTTTATTTGGTGCAATTGGACATCCAAAATATGATAATGATCCTTCTGCAACGGTTCGTCCAGAGCAAGGTTTATTAAAAATGCGTAAAAAATTAGGCTTATTTGCAAATGTAAGACCAACATTTACGTTTCCATCTTTATTAGATAAATCTCCTTTAAAAAGAGAAAGAATAGAAGGAACTGATTTGGTTTTTTTACGCGAATTAACTGGAGGTATTTACTTTGGTGAAAAAGGTAGAAGAGATGGTGGAGAAACTGCTTTCGATAATTGTGTATATACAAGAGCTGAGGTTCAAAGATTAGCTGTAAAAGGTTTTGAATTGGCAATGACTCGTGGTAAGAAATTATGTTGTGTAGATAAAGCAAACGTTTTAGAAACATCTCGTTTATGGAGAGAAACTGTACAAGCTATGGAAAAAGATTATCCAGAAGTTGAAGTTTCTTATGAATTTGTAGATGCAGTTGCAATGCGTTTAGTTCAATGGCCAAATAGTTATGACGTATTAATTACTGAAAACTTATTCGGAGATATTTTAACAGATGAAGCTTCTGTAATTTCTGGTTCTATGGGATTAATGCCATCTGCATCTGTAGGAACTGAGAATGCTTTGTTTGAGCCAATACACGGTTCTTACCCACAAGCAACAGGATTAAATATTGCAAACCCAATGGCTACTGTTTTATCTGCAGCAATGATGTTTGAAAACTTTGGTTTACAAGAAGAAGGAAAAGCAATTAGAGCAGCAGTAAATAAAGCTTTAGATGCAGGTTTTGTAACTGAAGACTTAGCAGACGGAGGAAAAGCTTACGGAACAAAAGAAGTAGGAGACTGGTTAGCTAAAAATATCTAGTAATTACTAGTTTAGATATATTAAAAAAGGTTCGCAATTTGCGAACCTTTTTTAGTTTTATAATATTTCCTTAGGAAGAATTTTACGTGTCCAAGTGTTTAAACGCTTGTATTTACTCACTTCAGAATCTGGATTAAAATCGAATGTAGTCTCCCAAGAATTTTCTGGGCGAAATTCTATTTCCATACCTTTTAGAACACCTTTAGATATTTTATCAGAATTTACAATTACAATACATTCTGTGTTTAAATTGGCGCTTCTAGGATCTAAATTAAAAGTACCAATTACAGTTGTTTTTTGATCAATAACCATCGATTTTGCATGTAGACCAAAAATAGGTTTGTGATCTAGTTTTTCTTGCAATTCTCCAGTCATTATTTTTGTACGTTCTGCGGCATCAGGTTTAAACTCAAAGATTCTAATTCCTGTTTCTAATAATTTTTTTCGATCTGTTTGATAACTGCTAAAAGCTTCTACATTATCTGTAGATGACAAACTGTTGGTTAATATTCTAATTTTTACACCACGTTGAACAGCTTCTTTAAATAAATTTTGAGCAAGCGCAGTTGTAATCAAATAAGGTGTTTGTATCTCTATAGATGATTTGGCGTTTTTAATTAAATCAATTAACGCACTTGTAGCAATACCACCACCTCCTAAACCATTCGCTCCGTCATTTTTACCAGGAGCATCAGAAATAAAAGAAACATCGTCTAACCAAACTAAATTTCCAGATGCTTCAATGGCATGAAAAGTTGTGGGCAAAGCGGCTATTCTTTGTCTAATTTGTGGCCAAAAATTAGCAGGATTACAGGCGTAGTTGTGTAAGTTATCAAACTTGTTTGTAGTGTAAATGTTTTTAGGACTTTCTTTTATTATACTCGTAACATTTTCACTTAAAGCACTATTCCAAAATTGATTGAATGAAGTGTTTACCTTTTTAGAGGCTTTACCTAAGAGCAAAATATCTCTGTCTCTAAAATTGTATTCGTGGTCGTAATCAAAATATTCATCGGCAATATTTCGTCCTCCAGTAATTACCACTTTGCCGTCTACAATAAATGTTTTATTGTGCATACGTTGATTTGCAGACCTAAAATCAGTTGTAAATTTCTTAATTTTATGAAAGATGTTCTTTCCTAAATTTACTCCGGGATTATAAATTTTAACAGAAATATTCTCATGAGAAGCAAAGGTTAGAATGTCTTCAATATCAGAATCAACCATAATATCGTCTACCAGAATTCTAATTTTAACTCCACGATCTGCTGCTCTTACCAAATAATCGCAAGCAATTAATCCTACGTTGTCTGTAGAGAAAATAAAATACTGAATATCAATTGTTTTTTCGGCATATTCTGTTAACCATGCTCTGGCAACCATAGAACCACTTCCGTCTTCTAAAACATACACACCTGTTTTAGTTTCCATCAATTCAGTAACATTTTCTAATTCTTTAGAAAGTGTTGTGTTGTCGTTTCTATGAATAGTAGCACAAAAGTCCTTTTCTGAACTTTGTTTTTGAGTTTTACTACAAGAAGCGATAATTATGAAGACAACTATTAAACTATACCTGAATTTTAAAATGAAGTTCATTTGTTTATTACTTTTTGGGATTCAAATAAGGTTTAAAGATAAATAAAAAAGGAAGGAATTATTTTTTCGCTCTTTTTACTAATTCTAGTTTATCTGTAGTTGTTTTTGTGGTAAAGAAACCATAATTAATAGTTACTTTTTTCTTATCAATTCTATCGATGGTTCCTACCGAATTTGAGCCAATCACTTTTACGCTGTCATCAATTTGATAGATGTATTCAGATTTTTCTTTGGCTATTTTAGCAGCTTCAATCTTCTTTTCTTTTCTAACTTCTACAACCTTTTGTAAAACTTCTTTTTCTACTTTCTTAATAATTTCTTGCTGTTGTTTTTCGGCTACTTTGGCTTTTTGTTTTTGTGCTTTGGTTTTTGGAGCTAAAGGTTTTTTCATTACTTGTTTTACCTTTAAGTCTGCAACCCATTTATTAAAATTAGTGTTTAATTCCTTTTTGTTATTGGTTTGAAAGTATTTATTAAGCAGTTCATTTGTTTTTCTTCCTAAAGAAAGCATTTTTTGGTTTTGGTCATATAGTTCTTGAAAACCAGATAATTTATCTTGAACACGTTGCTCTTTTTCTTGTAAATTATCTAAATGTTCTTGTCCTTTAGAATGTTGGTTTTCTAAATTATCAGAATGCTTTTGTAATCTATTACGTTCTTTTTGAAGTTTAGAAATCGTCTTATCTAAACGAACTTTTTCTGTCTCGACACGTTTTTTTGCTTTGTTGATAATACTAAACGGAATTCCGTTTTTCTGAGCAACTTCAAACGTAAAAGAACTTCCTGCTTGCCCTATAAACAAGCGATATAGCGGTTCTAAAGTACGTTCGTCAAATTGCATATTTGCATTGGTAACATTCTCTAATTCGTTGGCTAATACCTTTAAGTTGGAGTAGTGTGTCGTTATAATTCCGAATGCTTTTTTATAATAAAATTCTTCTAAGAAAATTTCTGCCAAAGCTCCACCTAATTCGGGGTCGGATCCTGTACCAAATTCATCAATTAAAAACAACGTATTTTCTCCACATTTACGTAAAAAATTACGCATGTTTTTTAAACGATAACTATACGTACTTAGTTGGTTCTCTATAGATTGATTATCTCCAATATCTGTTAAAACGGTATCAAAAATGTACGTCTGACTGCGTTCATCAACAGGGATTAAAATTCCACTTTGCAACATTACTTGTAATAAACCAATGGTTTTTAAAGTGATACTTTTTCCACCAGCATTGGGACCCGAAATAACAATAATTTGTTGTTTTTCGTTCAGTTCTATACTTTGCGAAACGGTAGGTAATTCTTGCTTTTTATTCTTTCTCCATAAAATAGGATGATATGCATCCTTAAAAAGTATCTTTTTCTCTCTTGATATTTTAGGTAAAACGGCATTCATTTCTACCGCATATTTTGCTTTTGCACCAACCACATCAATATGAATTAAAAAAGAAAGATATTCTTCTAATAAATAAACATGCGGACGAATAGTAGCGGATAATGCTCGTAAAATTTTTACAATTTCTTGCTTTTCATCATAAATTAAATTTTGATATTCTCTAGAATAAGCAAGTGTTGCTTGCGGTGCAATATAAACGATGTTACCAGATTTTGAGGAACCTAATAAGCTACCAGCAACCTTTTTTCTATGCATTGCAGAAACGGCCAAAACACGCTGATTGTCTACAACAGTTTCTTTAATGTCATCTAAATGACCGGCAGAAATTGCTCTAGATAAAGCACTAGAAAAACTGGCCCCGATTTTACCACGAACATTATTAATGTCTTTTCTTATTTGTCTTAAAGAATCTGATGCGTTGTTTTTTACTTCACCAGAAATATCAATGATCTTTTTGATTTCATCATCTATAAAAGTGGTGAATTCAATTTCTTGTGAAAGCTCGAAAAAAGTAGGGAATTGAACCTTAAATTTCTTAAAAAACTTAATCAATTCGTTTACAGTAAGAGATGTCGTAGCTATTTTTAAAAAAGCATCTGTTTCTACAAAACTATTTTCTATAGCCAAACGTTTTACGTTTTCTGTAATATTATCGAAGCTATGATTAGGAATTCTGTTTTCACTTTGAAAAGAAGAAACGTATTCGTTAACCAAATATAATTCTTTAAAAAGTGCTTTTTTATTAATGATGGGTTCAATTTCAGTAACTTGTTCTTTACCCAAACTAGAAATACAATGTTCTGCAACATGTTGTAAAACTGTTGAAAATTCTAAATCTTGTAATGTCTTGGATGATATGTTTTTATTCAAAATACGCTCTTTGATATCTTAGAAGACTTTTTATGATTTTTATAACCGGTGAAGTCTAAGTTTAGCGACAAAAATAACAAAGAATCTATGTAAAAGTAGCTGATAATTAAAAAAATATTTTGAATCTAATATCTGATTAATTTTATGATTATAGTATTTCTAGAATTATAAAATAAACTTTTTTTAGAATAAAATTTTTAAAGGTGTTTGCAGTGTATTAAGAATAATATTTTTTTAATAAAAACTCCATATCATATATAATAATATGGAGTTTTAATATTTTATTTTTTGGTAACGTATTAATTTACAATCACTTTTTTAGTAGCTGATTTTTCTTTAGTAACAAGCTTAAAAAGATAAATTCCTTTTGATAAATTTAAATCAGTAATTTCATTTTTGCCACTATTTAAAACTCTTTTTTTAATTTCATTACCTAAAAGTGAATAAATAAGTAAATCTGCTTTTTCTAAAGCTGTAATAGTAATTTTTCCGTTAGTTGGGTTTGGAAATAAAGAAAACGCTAGTGTATTATAAGTATCAGTACTTAATGCAGTACATTCAGCTTGATTATTCACAAAGTTTGATGTTGTATCAATATTTGTCCAATTGTCTGCACTCCAAGTAGCATTATCAACTTCAATACAAGTTAAATTTGGATTGTTAATGGCATTAAATAGTGTGAAAACGGTATTGTTTCCATTTTTCACATTTAAAGAGGTGAGTGCATTAGATTGTATGTTTAAAGAAGTTAATAAAGTATGTGCACTTACATCTAAATCTGTAAGTTGATTATCGCTAACATTTAAAGTAGTTAAGGATGTAAAATCTTCTATACCCGTTAAGTCTGAAATATTTTTATTAGAAACATCTAAATTAGATATCATATTTACATTGTCTGTAAACACTTTGCTGTCCGGAATTCCTTTATCTAAACCGGCATTTATTAAGGCCATTTCAAAATTGTTATCAGGTATTGTTGTTTCTATAGCAACAGCAGTGTTGTAAGTATTTGTAATTACAGGTGCATTATAATCGAAATAAATATTTGCAGTAGTATCAAAATCATCACCAATTACTGTGTTACTTTTAGGTTTTATTTTATAAAATAACCAACCGTGACTAGCTGGTTCGTTAGAAGTGCTATCTGCTAAATGTATGTTTTCGAAAATAAATTCTACTTTATTAGTATTGCTAATAGCGGTTCTATATGAATGACTTGCTGCTACGGGCTGAAAAGTAGTCATGTCTAAATCAGCATCAATAATGTCTTTTACTACAATATTTATTGCTGATGCAGTACCCGTATTTTGAAAACGAACTCTATACGTTAAATCATTTGGTACTTGTGTGGTACTAATTTTATCACCTTCAAAACAAACCACGTCATTGGGGTCGTAAGCGTTTACAATAATATCAGAAAAAATATGGGTGTTATCTGCAGGTGTTGCATCACCTGTTAAAGGTGTAATAGAAGTGGTGTAGGTAATTGTATCACCTCCATTTACTGGGTTTGTGGAGTTTGTAGGTGTATTTATGGTAAATTGAACATCAATATAACTTTCTTGAAAAGGCATTAAATTGGTGTAATTCCATGTTAAAGAATTACTTGTTTGAGCATCAGGACTTGTACTTGCATTATTAAAAATTTCTTGGTTTTCATTAAAGTTTAAAGTTATCGTTCCGGATGGAATAATTGTAGATCCATTATTTTTGTAGAACACTCTTAACTGTGTATCAAAACCTGGTCTAGATTCAGATGTAGTAAAAGCATATACTTCTACATCATTTACTTGTGAGTTTGCAGTTATGCAAAAATCGATAGTTTCTGTATTTCCAGAACCCGTAAAATTAGTGGTTTGTGTAGTTGGGGTTGCTGTAAAAAATGATGGAAAGTTTGGTATTAATTCGGTATTTACATTTGTGTCATTTATATAAATTGTATACGTACCATCTGTAGCGCTAAACGCAGAAGCACTAACATTGGCACTTGTACTGTTAATTCTTGTATTTACAGATTTTGTATCTGCAGCATCGCAACCATCATTATTAAAATCAAAAGAAACAGTACCCGTTATTGTATTAGAATTTACGGGTACAAAAGAACAATATTCTGTAAAGTTCATGTGAGGGTCTATACCATTACCTAAATTGCCTGCAGCAACCAAAGCATCGTCTATACAAATAGCATTTAAATTTGTATTATTTTTTGCAGTAAAAGTGTTGTAAGCAAGTGTATTAGAATTTCCGTTTTTAAGGTTTAAAGACGTTAATAAATTATTATTACAGTAAAGTTTACTTAAATTAGAAAAACTAGACAAGTCTAATTCTGTAAGTAAATTTCCAGAACAAGATAAACTAGCTAAAGTATTAATAGTTGTAGTATCTAAACTTGTTATTAAATTATTAGAGCATTCTAAATAATTTAAAGAAGTATTCGATAAAGTATTTAAAACAGCTAACTGATTATTAGAACTACGTAGTGTTTGCAAATTTAAATTTCCAGAAACATCTAATAAAGGTAAACTGTTATTACTAATATTTAGATTGGTTAGTCCAGCTTGAGGTAATAAATTAATAGTAGCTAATTGATTATTATAAACTTCTAGAGTTTGTAATGAAGTAGAATTTGGTAAAGTTAAATTTGTTAAAAGGTTGTTGTGTGCTTTTAAAGTTATTAAACCTGTAACGTCTGTTGTGTTTAGTGTTGTAAGTTTATTGGATGTCGTTTCAATAGTTGATAATGTACTTGTAGTTGGTAATAATAGATTGGTTAATAAATTTGAATTACATTTAAGTGTAATAAGACTAGTTGCCATTGTTGTATCTAAACCAGGTAGTTTATTTGTGTTACACAAGAGAGATGTTAAAGTATTGGTGGTTGGTAACTGTAAATTAGTTAATAAATTATTAGATGTTGAAACAGTAATTAAGTTTGTATTGTTTGTTAAGTCTAATGATACAATTCGATTTTGATAACATTCTAAAGTTTTAAGAGCAGCACTGCTTGATGCATTTAATACGCTTAATTGATTTTGTTTACATTTAAGTGTCTCTAATTGTGGGGTGTTATTTATATTTAAATTATTTAGCGTGCAATTTTCTGCATTTAATGAAGTAAGATTAGCGTGATTTGATAAATCTAACGAAGTTAGACTGTAATTATAACTGGCATTTAAATTTTCTAAAGCGGGTGTATTTGTTATATTTAGACTTGCTAAATAATTACTTGAAGCATCTAAATGAGTTAATGCCGTTTTATTAGAAAGGTCTAATGAAGTAATATAATTTTCTTTACAAATTAAGGTTTCTAAAATGTTATTATTAGGAAGTATTAGCGTACTAATACCACTATTCGTAGCCATTCCTGTTGGATTAATATTGCTTGAGCAATCTAAATAAGTTAGCTGCGTAAGTGCAGAGACGTCCAAGCTAGACAGATCGTTTTGAGAACAAGTTAAAGAAGTTAAATTTATAAAAGCTTCAATACCTGTAAAATCTGAAATACCTGGAGAACCTATCTCACCCATTTCGCCTCCAATAAATTCTTGATAACCAGATATATTTAATATGGTTACAGCTTCAGCTTCGGTAACAGATATTTCGTAGTTTCCATCGGTGTTTATTGAGGAGTTGTTCAGTAAAACTTCTTTAAAATTATAATCAGGAATAGTAATATTTTGTGACAATATTATATTAGTAAAAAAAAGTAATACAATAGAAAGTAGTTTTAGTTTCATAATTTTAGTTTTTAGTTATTCAAAGTTAACTGTACTTTTTAAAAGAGAGTAAGGGGAAATCACCCATTTTTAAAAAGAAATTTATATATTTAAAATGAGTGATGTTTAACGTTAAAGTAAATACTCCTTTCATTAAAGGAATGGTACTTTTGATAAAAGGAATATCTTTGAAGAAATATTAAAAGCAACTAGCAATGCAAAGAAATTTATCCGAATCTTGGTCTACTATTTTACAATTAGAATTTGATAAACCTTATTTTAAGGATTTATCTAGTTTTGTAACATCAGAATATAAAAATCACCAATGCTTTCCTAAAGAAGAAGATATTTTTGCTGCATTTAATTTTTGCTCTTTTAATGATTTAAAAGTGGTTATTATTGGCCAAGACCCTTATCATGACGAAGGGCAAGCAAATGGTTTGTGTTTTTCTGTAAAAGATGATATAAAGCATCCTCCTTCTCTAAAAAATATTTTTAAGGAAATTGGAGCAGATTTAGATCAAGAAATTCCACAAAGTGGGAATTTAGAAAAGTGGGCAAAGCAAGGAGTTTTATTATTAAATGCCACTTTAACGGTAAGAGCTCATGAAGCAGGAAGTCATCAGAAAAAAGGGTGGGAAGAATTTACAGACGCCGTTATTGAGCAAATATCTAATGAAAAAGAAAATGTGGTTTTTTTACTTTGGGGAAAATTCGCAGAAAGTAAAACGAAGCTAATAAATACAAATAAGCATACCGTTTTTACAGCTCCTCATCCATCTCCCTTAGGTGCTTGGAGAGGTTGGTTTGGAAGTAAACATTTTTCTAAAACCAATGAGGTTTTGAGGAACTTAGATAAACCTACAATAAAATGGTAGGCATAATTGTTTGGTTTTCATGTGGTAATAAAATGGCGTCCAGAATATCTTCTGTTGTGTCTGGGTAATTTACAGGAATTATAGTATCGCTCTCAATCCATTTTGCAATTTTAATTAATTGTTTTCTATTTAATTTTTTTAAAACAGAAACTCCCATTTGTTTTAGAGCTAAAGCATTGCATTGTTGTTCATATTGATTTTTCATGGGGATTACCATTAATTTTTTCTTTAAAAACAATGCTTCGGAAGGAGTTTCAAATCCAGCTCCACAAAGAACACCATTAGAAGAAGCCATGCTTTTTATAAAATCAAATTCGCTAATTGGGTAAATAGTAATGTTCTTTTTAAAGATTAAACGTTTGTGTTCTTTAGAAAAAATATGCCATTTTACAAGAGGTATTTTAGATAATATATCTACAATTTTAGTTACATTATAAGAGGGTAAATAGACGGTAATATGCCCTTTATTGCTATTTTTTTTAGACCGAATGCTTTTTCTTATGATTGGTGTAAAAGTAGCAGAACTATAAGGTTTAAAATGAAATCCAAATCTATAATTTGATGGTGCATAGTGCTTTAAAATTAATTTTTCAATTTTGTGTTTGCCATATTTTGGTGAAGCTACATCTAGCACTGCATTTTGATGGCTTAAAGAAACAATATTTACATTATTTAATTTTGCAGCCCAAGCAGTAACGGGTTCAAAATCGTTTATAATTAAATCATAGTCCTTTATAGGGAAAGTTTTTATTTCTTTGTAGAAACGAGCTAGTTTCATTTTTTTGAAACTTGCCAAAAAATCAATACCACCTTTTTTTCCGAAGGTAAAATTTAAGCCAGAAAGTTTATATTTTATATAGAAACCGATGTCTAAATTATTTTCATTTCCACTAATTAAAATATCTAGTTCACCTTTTTGTTGCAGGATAGGTATAATTTCTTTAGCTCTTGTTAAATGACCATTTCCTGTTCCTTGAATAGCATATAATATTCGCATAAATATTTATTTTAGTGGTTTTTCAATATCAAATTCTTTTAACAATTCTTCAAAAAGAAAATTATTTTGATCTTCCTTGTTTAAGTTCTTTAACTCTTTTTTGCTGAGTTTTTTTGTAGGTTTTTTAGCTATTTCATCCTTGGCATATTCATATAAATTCCATTGTTGGTTATGGTATTCTAAAGCGGTTAAGTTTTCTATCCAATCTCCAGAATTTAAATAAGTAGTTTTTCCTTTTTCATTTTCTATTTCTCTAATTTCTGGTTGATGTATATGTCCGCAAATTACGTAATCATACTTGTTTTCAATAGCAATGTCTGAAGCCGTTTTTTCAAAATTATTAATAAACTTAACGGCACTTTTTACACTGTTTTTTATCTTTTTAGAAAGTGATAATTTTCCGTAACCAAAGAGTTTACTAATCCAATTTATAAAGGTGTTTATTAGAATTAAAAAATCGTATCCTTTTCCTCCTAATTTAGCTAACCACTTAGAATTTTTCATGGTAATATCAAAAACATCTCCATGAAAAATCCATGCTTTTTTATCATCAATGTTTAAAACGAGTTTGTTTAAAATTTTAAAATTTCCTAATTGAAAACCTTTAAATTTTCGAAGCATTTCATCATGGTTTCCGGTAATGTAATAAATGGTGGTTCCTTTAGAAAGGAGAGAAGTAATGTGTTTAATTACATTCATGTGAGACTTAGGAAAGTAACGTTTGTTAAATTGCCAAATGTCTATAATGTCGCCATTAAGTATTAATACTTTTGGCTGAATTGTTTTTAAATAATTTAATAATTCTTTAGCTCTACAACCATAAGTACCTAAATGTACGTCTGAAATTACAACATAATCTAATTTTCGTTTTTTTTGTTTTTTCATTTTGTATCATAAAAAGAAAAAGAATTGTTTCTTGTGTAAACAAGTTTATGAAGAAAACGATTTTCTAAATATATGTAAACAATTATCTTATTTCTAAGTTCTATCAAACATAAAAAGAGTATGTGTTGTAAACGTAAAATAAAAATGAAAAAAAGGTAAGATAAACTTTATGAAAAAGTTTACTAAAAGTTAGCTTACTATTAAGAGGTATAGTGTTTTAGAACGAAAAAAATCCGCAGTAAAAGCGGATTCATTGAATTTGAAATTAAGAAACAAATAGGTTTTAGGTTAAATCTACTTGCTGTAAGGTTGTTTGAATAGTTGTTGTATTGTCTGCTAAACCACAATGGCTAGACGTACTTCTACAAGAAGAGAAACAAAGAATTCCTAAAATACAAACTGCAATAAATACTACTTTTTTCATTGATAATGGTTTTTCGTGTTAAATGTACATATTTTTTATGAAATCACTAGAATTTTTCTTCTCATCAATAACGTTAAATTGTACCATTTTATTTTGTATGCGTGTAATTAAGTTTTTTGTAATAGGTTTTCCGTCATTCCATTCGGTAATTTTTAACCATTGCTGAATGTCTTCTAATTGCTGTTCATATCTTTCTGCAAGAATTACATCAATCATTTTACTTTTTTTAAAGTCTTTTGTTTCATCATTAATAATGTCTAAAACTTTTTTAACTTCTTCAAAATTATTTTCTAAAACTTCATTTCTAACAGCAATTACAAAGCAAGGCCATGGAGTAGGGCAGTCGTCAATTCTTCTAAAAGTACCATTATCTACCAAAGGTTTTGTGGTAAAATGTTCCCACATAAAATAGTCTGCTTCTCCGTTTGTTAAGGCATCAATTCCGCCTTGTAAATTGCCAATTACTTTAAATTTTAAATTAGCAATATTCCAACCTTGGTTGTAAGCATTTACAATGGCCATTAAATGAGAGCCAGAACCAAACCTACTAATAGCAATGGTGGCATGTTCTAAATCTTCTATATTTTTTAAAGATGATTTTGCGCCTACATGAATTCCCCAAATTAAAGGAGATTTTACAAATGTCTGTACAATTTTAGAAGGGTTTCCGTCTGCAATATCTTTAATAATTCCTTCGGTTAAAACAATAGCAATATCTACATCACCAGCACGTAAAGCTTTGCACATTTGCCCAGTTCCTCCAGGAAAATCTTGCCAACGAAGATTAATATCTTGTTTTTTGTATGCTTTATTTTTTAGTGTTAAATACCAAGGGTAATTAAAGTGTTCTGGAACTCCGCCAACATTAAGGTTTGTCATTTACTCTACTAATTTTTCAAGTGTATATTCTATTAATTCAGCAACTACTTTACCTGGGTTTTCACTAAAAGATCCATTGGCTCTATTGGCAATAATTGCGTTGATAGAACAGGCTTTGTGTCCCAATAATTTAGATAAACCATAAATTGCTGAGGTTTCCATTTCTAAATTGGTAATTCTATGTTGGTTAAAACTAAAACTATCAATTTTATGGTTTAATTCATTATCCTGCAAAGCTAAACGTAAAATTCTTCCTTGTGGTCCGTAAAAACCGCCAGCTGTAGCTGTGATTCCTTGATAGGTTTTGTCAGATTTTAACCTGTTTTCTAATTCTTTGCTATTTTCAATTACAATGGGATACGATTTTTTAGCGCTCCAATTAGTGTGTTGTACAAAAGCATTTTCAATTTCTGGATTCGAAATGGTGTCAATTTGATAAGAATGTAACATTCCGTTTAAATCTAAACCGTGAGAACCAATTACAAAAGAATCTACAGGGATATCATTGTGTAAAGAACCCGAAGTTCCTATTCTAACAATGTTTAAAGACGTTAAATTTTCTTTTGGTTTTCTAGTTTCTAAATCGATATTAACAAGTGCATCTAACTCATTTAAAACAATATCTATGTTATCTGGGCCTATTCCGGTAGAAATAACAGAAAATTGTTTGTTTTTGTAGGTGCCTGTAGTCGTTTTAAACTCGCGTTTTTGAGTAGTAAACTCGATAGAATCAAAATATTTAGAGATTTTATCGACTCTATCTTGATCGCCAACAAAAATTATGTTTGTGGCAATATGTTCTGGTTTTAAATTTAGATGATATACGCTTCCATCTGGGTTTAAGATAAGTTCAGATTGTTTTATAGACATTTAAGATGTAATTTGTAATAGTCTTTCAGATTGATTATTATATAAAAAACTATATTTTTTTGCACCACCAAGATACGAATTTTCATTGCGAAGTTCACCATAAAAATTAAGTTGGTTTTCTAGCACTTTTTTTCCTTTTCGAGATAATTTTACGGGATCGAAAGAGGTAAATAATTTTTGAAGTTGCTCTATATGATGTTCGTATTGCAAATCTCCAAAACCATATATAGTTTGTGATTCTAGTAATTGATTAACTAGTTGAGGTTTAGATGAAAAATTATGAGAATTTGCAGTTTCTAGAATGGTGTTTTCTATTTGGTTTAATCCGTTTTTAATGGATGGAAATCTTTGCAAATGTGCGGCTAAGGCGTCCGCTAAATGGATAAAAGGAGACATTGGGTTAAACTTATAGACCGTTTCTAACCTTAAAGGGCTATCTGAGCAATATAATTGCCAAATGTAGTCTGCGTACTCAATATCATCTAAAGATAAATCGATGCGGCTTTTATAATGTTGCTGCATCTGATTTTTAGTAAGTTCAGAAAAACTTTTTAATTTGTTAGAATCTTTAGTTTTGCTACTTGTTACTAAAGAAATATGATACCCTTTTCTATAGATTTTTAACCAACTAATAACAGCAATCATATTAATTTGACAAAATAAATCATGGTCAAACCATAAGACAATCTCTTTGCTTTCTTTTTTACTGCAAAGCGTCCTGTATTCTTTTAAGGTAAAATCTATAAATTTCTTTTTACTAATGCTGTAAGAGGTTTTTAAGAAATCGAATCTGGTTTTCCAGAAAGTTTCACTTCCTACATCAACAGTAGTTTTTCCTTCGCACAACATTTCTCTCCAGGTAATAAAATCTCCAGAGAAATTCAGATTTTTAAGATAGTTTGTAGTACTATCTCCATTTGTAATATGTAATATAGAAGAACTCATAATTTATTAATAACGTTTACACTAATTATTTATGGTGAGGTGATTCTAATTTTTATCCACCAACACGTTTTACTTTAAATCCTTTATCTTTTAACATGGTCATTATTCGGTCTCTAAAATCTCCCTGAATAATAATTTTATCATCTTTAAAACTACCGCCAACAGACAGTTTTGTTTTAATTTCTTTTGCTAGCTTTTTAAAATCTGATGTTGCGCCTGTATAGCCTTCTAAGATGGTAATTGGTTTCCCTTTTCGCTTTTCGTATTTGCAAATAATAGGATCGTCTTGTAACCAAATATCCAATTTTTCTTTTACAGGTTCAATGGTTTCCTTATGTTCTGGAAATAAATTTTTTAATTGATCTTTGAAATCCATTTTTTATCAGTTTACAGTCTTCAGTCTTCAGTCTTCAGTTAACTTATTACTGCCAACTGAAGACTGATAACTGCAAACTATTTTTTTAATCCTAATTCTCTTAAACGTTCGTCTAAAAATTCTCCTGCCGTAATATCTTCAAATTGTTTTGGGTGCTTTTCGTCGATACAGTTTTCTAAAACATCTAACTTCATATCAGAAATAGGATGCATAAAAAATGGAATTGAATATCTTGATGTTCCCCACATTTCTTTTGGCGGATTTACAACTCTATGAATGGTAGATTTTAGTTTGTTATTACTGTGGCGCGATAACATATCTCCAACATTAATCATAATTTCGTCTGGCGCTGCCATGGCATCAATCCAATCTCCTTTATGGTTTTGTACTTGTAATCCTTTTCCTTGTGCGCCCATTAATAAGGTAATTAAATTAATGTCTCCGTGCGCTGCAGCTCTTTCTGCACCTTTTGGTTCTGTTTTTATAGGCGGATAATGAATAGGACGTAATATGCTATTTCCGTTTTTTATATAATTATCAAAGTAGGTTTCTTCTAAACCTAAATGTAAGGCTAAAGAGCGTAAGACATATTTAGCTGTTTTTTCTAACATTTGGTAAGTTTCTTTACCAACTGCATTAAACTTAGCTAATTCGTTTACTGTAACATTTTCTGGATATTCTTTAGCATATTTAGAGTCTGCATCTACATATTGTCCGAAATGCCAAAACTCTTTTAAATCTCCTTCTTTTTTGCCTTTCGCAGATTCTTTTCCAAAAGAGACATAACCACGTTGCCCTCCAATTCCAGGAATCTCGTATTTTTCTTTTGTTTCTATTGATAAATCGAAAAAGTTTTTTATTTCTCTATATAAGTTTTCTACTAACGTATCATCTAAAAAGTGTCCTTTTAAAGCCACAAAACCTATGTTTTCGTAGGCATGACCAATTTCATCGATAAATTGTTGTTTTTTGCTTTTATCCGAAGATAAAAAATCGGCTAAATTTACACTTGGTATTTTATTCATGATGATTAAATTAAAAAAATAAAGGACGTTAAAGTTACTAAAAAATACTAAATTGAAATAATATTATTTTTTCTTAAAGGGAATTAAGTAAGTCATGGTGTAATTAAAACCAAAACCGGTACTGCTTTCAAAGATTCTATTAAAACCAGGAGCATATAGGGTTTCGAAATTATCGGGCTCTTTTACACTCATTAAAATCTTATAAGAACCGCTAAAAGAAACGAAGAAATTTTTAAATGTTTCTACTTTTAAACCTATTACAAATTCAGACCAATGTGCATTTAAGTCAGAGGCAGTGTTTGCGGTTGTATTAGCGTTTGAAGGGAAATAGATAGGGTTATCATCTAAGCCAGTTATTACATTGGGAGTATAACTATTTAAAGTTTGATCGAAAAGACTAAAACCATAACGATATCCTATAAATATTTCGTTGTTCATGTCTAACCAGTTTTTGTAAACATTATAGTTAACACCCAACCTTAAATAACTTCCTTTTACAGTAGAATTTGTGTAATCTTCTGCTGTGGTTTCTTCTTCATAACCAACTTCTGCAGCAATATATAAGTTTTTCTTAATTCTATAATCTCCCACAATTTCTAACCCCGAATACGTGTTGTTGAATTGTGCTAGTATTGGTTTACTAAGATCTACGCCTAGTCTTAGTCCATAATTAGATTTGTAGATTATAGAGTCTTTTTTGGCATCTATAAGGGTGTCTTTTTTTTGTTCTTGAGATTGTCCATTAACAAAAACAAAAAGGAAACAGATGCTAATGAAATATTTGTACATGTGCTGTATTTTGATTGTCTAGAGTTGTTAATGTAGATGGCGTAAATTCTTTTATCCAAGTATTATCAGAATAAAAAGTAACATCATTAAAAGTAACTTTATAACCACAAGAACGAGAAACGTATTCTTCTTTTGGTGTATAAGTTATGGTAAAAGTATCTACGTCTGTTCCGTTAGAAAATTTATAAACAGTTTTTGTATCTAAGCTATTCAAAGGAATATAAATAGAGTCTAAACTAGTACCATTAAAATTTGCGATGGTATCTTTTCCTTCTGCCCAAACATATAAAGTACTCACGCTTTTTAAGGTTTCCTTATTAGTGTCATCATAAAAACGCAACACCAATTTAGGAGTAACAGGGTTTTGCAAACAGAAATCATCTTTTGTACAAGAGGTATTTATAAGCAAACCAAAGACTAAAATAACTATAATTTTGTGTAAACTATTCTTCAACTTCTACAATTTTATTGATGGCTTTAGCCAATTTAAAATCTAATTTAGTAACCCCTTCTACATCATGTGTGGTTAACTTAATATCTAAGGTGTTGTAATTATTTGTCCATTCTGGATGATGATTTAAAGCCTCACATTCAAAAGCAATTCTATTCATTGCAGACATACAATCTTTAAAGTTATCGAACTCAAAATCTGTATGTAAAGCATCGTCATAATAATCCCAATCTTGTAATTTTTCTAATTTTCTATTGATTTCGAAGTCTGTTAGTTTTTTCATTCTTTTTAACTTTTATTATGAGTTACCAATATATAATGATTCTTACAAATATTTATTGTCCATTTTAATAAAATTATCTTAATTCTAATAATTTAGTTCCTTTATTATTAGTTCTTTATGAAATGGATACATAAACCTTATTATAAGAAAATAATTTTTTTATACTTTTTCAAACAAGACAACCGTTTCAATATGACTCGTATGAGGAAATTGATCTACCAAACTAATTTTTTTCATTTGATACCCCGCTTCTGCCAATAATTCTGTATCTCTAGCTTGTGTTGCAGGGTTACAAGAAACATACACCATTCTGTCTGCATTTAAATTGATTATTTTTTGTAGTGTTTTAGGCGCAATTCCTGCTCTAGCAGGATCTAAAATAATGGTTTTTATTTTATCTTGATATTCTGGATGTGCAACTAAGAACTTACCAACATCTGCGGCATAAAACTTTAGGCCATCAATATTATTTCTTTTGGCATTTTTCTCTGCATCTTCAATAGCGGAAGCTACAATATCTACGCCTACAATTTTTGCGTTTTCACTTTTAGAAGCTACAATTTGACCGATGGTTCCTGTTCCGCAAAATAAATCCATTACCACAGTATTGTCTACTTTTGTTTTGTCTTCTAAAACATATTCAACAACTTTAGAGTATAGTTTTTCGGCACATTTTGGGTTGGTTTGAAAAAAGCTTTTCATACTAATTTCAAAATTTAAACCTAATAATTCTTCTACAATTTTATCTTTTCCATACACTAAATCTAAACTACCTGCGGTTGCAATAGTTCTATCTCCGGTTTCGTCATTAATGGTATGTAATAAACCTGCTAAACGATCTCCAAAAATATCTTTAAGGAAAGTCGCAAATTTCTGTAAATCGAAATTCTCTAATTCAGGAGAGGTAGTAACTAAATTACATAGCAATTCGTCTGTTTTAAAAGATTTTCTTACTACAAAGTAACGGAAAAAACCTGTCTTTCTTGGTCCGTGCCAAGGTTCTAAACCGGTGTCTATACAATATTGACGAATGTTTTTTAGATTGTCTTCTAGTTGCTTATCAAACAAGCCAGAATCTTTTTCTAAATTATCTCCCATCCACCAAACACCTCGTCTTTTAAAACCTAGAGTGAACTCGTCTTTATCTCTTTTTGTAACTCTATCATAACCAATAGCAGAAAAACCATATTCCATTTTATTTCTGTAATGAAATACATTTGGAGAAGTAATAAATTCATCAAATAAATCTTCGATATTTTCTACTTTACCAATTCGTTTGAATAAAGATAAAGTACTTTCTTTTTTATATTGATGTTGTAAATCTATAGGTAATTGAATGTAAGGCGCACCAGGAATATCTTGAAAAGGTACTTCCACTTCATCTTCAGAAGGTTCTAAAACATCTATCAATTTAGCTTCTGCATAGTTTTTACTAGACTTGCTAATTTGTGCTTTTACCAACTGACCGGGTAACGTATTTGGTACAAAAACAACAAAACTTCCTTCTTCAGAATGGATTCTTGCAATTCCTTTTCCGCCAAAAGCGTAATCTTCAATTTTTAATTCTAAAACTTGATTCTTCTTTACAAATTTATTTCGTTCTCTACGTGGCATTCTTAATTGTTTATGGGATGCAAAATTAGGGAAAATATAGTTTGATGAAACAAAAAAGGCCACTCATTTGAGTGGCCTTTCTGTAAAAGTAAGATTATACTTAGTTTCCTGCTTCTTTTTGTGCTTCTTTAATCATTTGTTCGTTTGCAACTATGGCAAATTCCACACGTCTGTTTTTACTTCTTCCTTCTGCAGTTTCGTTTGTTGCAATAGGATCATTAATACCTAAACCTTTGGTTTCAATTCTAGTGCCAAGTATTCCTTTAGAAATTAAATAGTCTTTTACCGAATTAGCTCTCTTTGCAGATAAAGTTTGGTTGTATTCTACTTTACCAGTGCTATCTGTGTAACCATAAATAGCAATATTGGTATTTTCATAACTATTAAGAACTGGAACTAATTTTTCTAAGTTTGCTTGTGCAGTAGCAGTTAAAGTAGATTTATTAGTATCAAACCTTACAGCATTTTCTCCTAAAGTTAACATAATTCCTTCTCCAACTCTTTCTACTTCTGCGCCAGGTAAAGCTTCTTCAATTTCACGAGCTTGTTTGTCCATTTTATTACCAATTACACCACCGGTAACTCCACCAATTACGCCACCTAATACAGCGCCTAATTCAGAATTTTTTCCATTTCCAACATTGTTTCCAATTACGGCACCTAAAATAGCACCTGCTGCAGTACCAATACCAGCACCTTTTTGAGTGTTATTTGCATTTTTAACAGCTTCACAAGAAGTAAGCATGCTTGCCGTTAAAAGTAATACTGATAAACTATAAATTATTGATTTTTTCATTGTGTTTTTTTAATTGATTATTGTCTTTGAAATGAATACGTAATATCTTTTGTTTGTCCTGCAACATTAATTTGGTCTACCAAGTCGAAACTTGTTTCTGTTACATTTTTAATATTTAAAACAAAACCATTATTAACTTCTTTAGCCTTGTAATCGTTAATAATTTTTAAAACAAAATTACCATCTTTATTAAGGTACCAAGTTATTGGAGAGCTAAATTCTTTACAAGAAGTATCTGGGGTGTTAAGAGACATTTCTCCTTTGTTATTATTTGAAATAAAGCTCCAGTTACTACCAACAAAACATTTAGAATCTGCAATGTAAAAAGAAGTAACATTTAAAAAATCTGATCCAGGAAAATTAACAGCTGTAATTGTGAAATTACCTTTTAATATTCGTTCGGTTTTATTGTCTAGTTTGGTACTAACAGCAGAAGTAGATTTACACCCAATAGCTGCAGTCATCAATAAGACAATACATAAAATTTTTTTCATAAGTAAATAAATTATTTTTTGCAAAGTTAAGAATAGTAGTTAGCATAATCTTTTTTTTATGCTATAATTTTAAGACACATGTAGATGTGAATAGTCACTATTATTGCTTTAATTTCTGTATTTTTTTAGCCTTCATTTTAAATAAAGTCTATTTTGCTATTTAATGATGATTTTGGTAAGATTTTAAATAGAAAACACCATAGTTTAACTTTAATTTTTTTCAGTATTATTTTGTAACAAATCTATTTTTGGTTCGTCTTATTTATGTAACTAACTATATATAAATATGAGTTTTATAAGAGTATTATTCGCTATTTTTTTTCCGCCACTTTCTGTGATAGATAAAGGTTGTGGTTCTTTCTTTATTATTTTTTTATTAACGCTTTGCGGATGGATTCCTGGAGTAATAGGTGCTTTAGTAATTTTAAATAATCCTAAGAATTAATTTTTAGAGAATTGATATAAATAATCTTTTAGAAACCTTAAACCACTAATTAACTTGTTCTCCGTTTTTAATTTCTTTAGAGGCTTGTAATAAAACTACATTTCCATCTGTATTATAAACACCCATCACCAAACATTCGCTCATAAAGTTGGCAATTTGTCTAGGTTTAAAATTTACTATTACAGAAACTTGCTTGTTTAAGAGGGCTTCTTTGGTATATAAATCTGTTATTTGTGCACTCGATTTTTTAATACCTAAAGCACCAAAATCAATTTTTAATTGATACGCAGGTTTTTTAGCTTTAGGGAAATCATTCACTTCAATTATGGTACCTATTCTAATATCAACTTTTAAAAAATCTTCGAAATTAATTTCTTCTTTCATCTGTTATTTTTTCTTTCCTAATTTCTGAATTACCCATAAAGGACCTATCAGTAAAAATTCTAAATCTTTTAAAAAAGAGGGTTTTGCTCCTTCTACTTTATGTCCATAAAACTGACCAATCCAAGCTAAAACAAAAATAATAAGAGATGCATAAAGTAAGTTTACTTGATTGGCTAGCAAAAAATTGGCTAAAATGGCTGTTAAAATTATAAATAACATTTCTATAAAATACCAAATACCTAATCGTAGATAAAAAACAGAAATAACAAAACCAACTATTACGGCCCAATTTTCTATTAATGGATTAGATAAATTTAAGGAGTTTTCTAAAAATGTAGTTGGTATACTCATGAGTAAACCAATAACACTAAAAAAAATTAATGGAACACAAATATAATGTATTGCTTGGTTTGTTTCATTTTGATGACTTACAGCATATTCGTCAAAATATTCTTTGGCAGTTTTCATGAATGTTATTTATAAGCTTAAAGATAAGTGTTGTTATACTATTTTTTATTTCCAGCCATTTCTAATCATTAACTCTTCTATGTGCGCAAAATGATGTTTGCTGTGCCAAGCATAAATACAAATACTTTCCTTTAAATGAACCTTTTTATTATCTGAAGGATGAATAAAAGTTTTTTCTAATTCAGCATCTTTTAAGTCACGTAATAAATATACCCATTTAGAATGTAATGCCTTTAAAGCATCAATAGATAAAAATATTGGTGCAGATTTAGCATCTTGTAATTCTGCCCAACGCTCTTCATAGTATGCTTTAATTATAGGATTGTCTTCTGTTAAAGCCCATTTAAAACGCGTATACGAATTATGATGACTGTCATAACAATGATGTACAACTTGTCTAATTGTCCAGCCACCTTCTCTGTAAGGGGTGTCTAGTTGGTTGTCCGATAGGTTTTTGGTTAAATACTCTAGTTCTTGAGGGAATCTTTCTAAAATTGAAATCCAATCTTCAATATTTTTTTTGGTGATATTTTCTGGGATATTTGTTCTTCCTATCGGATATTTTAATTCTTCTAATGTCATTGTTGTTTTATTTAAGAAACGTTTAGAATTTCTGTTTTTAGGGGTTATAGGTTACGCTTTTTTAAAGCTGATAAATGCATTCACCGTATCTTTTTCAAAAAGAGAAAGTTTTTCTCAATTATCAAAAACGTTCGATTTATTTGGGTATAAGATAGTATTTATTTTAAAAACATTTAAACTCGCATTAAAATTGTCTTTTTCTTAGTTTTATTTGATGTATGACCGTTCTATTTTTTACATTTACAAGATAGTTTTAAAATTTTTTAACCTTTAAAACTTTGAAAACCTTTAAAATTTGAGCCTAAATTTTTCTTTAATAATTCCTGTTTACAATCGACCTAATGAAATAGAAGAGTTGCTAGAAAGTCTTACCAAACAAGATTTTTCTACTGATTTTGAAGTTTTAATTATAGAAGATGGTTCTTCGGATAAAAGTGATTTAGTTGTAGAGAAATATAAAAATCAATTAGATTTAAAATATTTTTTTAAAGAAAATAGTGGAGCAGGAGCAAGCCGAAACTTCGGGATGCAAAAAGCTACGGGAAATTATTTTATTATTTTAGATTCTGATGTAATTGTACCAGAGCAGTATTTATTCGAAGTAAAAAAAGCTCTAGAATCTAAATTTACAGATGCTTTTGGAGGACCAGATGCAGCGCATAGCAGTTTTACATCCCTGCAAAAAGCTATTAATTATTCAATGACTTCTGTTTTAACAACAGGAGGAATTCGTGGTAAAAAGCAAGCAGTTGGTAAATTTCAACCAAGAAGCTTTAACTTAGGTTTGTCTAAAAAAGCATTCAAAAAAACACAAGGTTTTTCTAAAATGAAAAACGGAGAAGATATCGATTTAACATTCCGACTTTGGGAAAACGATTGTGAAACACAATTGATAGAAAAAGCATTTGTCTACCATAAAAGAAGAAGTACAATTCCACAGTTTTTTAAACAAACTTATGGTTTTGGAACCGCAAGACCAATTTTAAATAAAAAGTATCCATCAACAGCAAAACCAACGTATTGGTTTCCTTCTTTGTTTATTATAGGGATTGGTATAAGTATCATTTTAGCCTTCTTTGGCTACAATCAATTACTCTATTTCTATGGGTTTTATTTCGCGCTAATTTTCTTAGATTCTTTAGTTCAGAATACCAATTTGTATGTCGCTTTTTTAAGTGTATTTACTACTTTAACCCAATTTTTAGGCTATGGATTGGGGTTTTTAGAATCGAAATTTATCCAAAAAAAATAATTAAGTAATTAACCTTAAAGGTTTTTAAAGCCATTGAGGTTTAGATATTTTCACCTAAAAAACTCTTTAGATTTTTCCCAATAGACATCCATTTCAGTTAAGGACATGTCTGCAAGTTCTTTTCCTTCTTTTTTAGCTTCTTCTTCTAAAAATTGAAAACGATTTATAAATTTTTTGTTGGTTTTTTCTAAAGCATTTTCTGGGTTTATACCAATAAAACGAGCGTAGTTAATCATAGAGAACAAAACATCACCAAATTCTTTTTCGGTATTTTCTTTGTTTCCTGCTTTCACTTCTTCGTTTAATTCAGTTAATTCTTCTTGTACTTTTTCCCAAACTTGTTCGGGTTTTTCCCAGTCGAAACCAACACCTTTTACTTTTTCTTGAATTCTGCTTGCTTTTACAACGGCAGGTAAACTTTTAGGAACACCTCCTAAAACGGATGTGTTTCCTTCTTTTAATTTTAATTGTTCCCAATTACGTTTTACTTCTTCTTCCGTTTCTGCAACAACGTCTCCATAAATATGAGGATGTCTGTGTATTAATTTGTCGCAAATAGCATTAGCAACATCACCAATGTCAAAAGCTTTTTGTTCGCTTCCTATTTTAGCATAAAAGACGATGTGCAGAAGCACATCGCCTAATTCTTTTTTTATTTCTGGTAAATCATTATCAAGAATAGCATCTGCTAATTCGTACGTTTCTTCTATAGTTAGATGACGTAAACTTTCTAAAGTTTGTTTTTTATCCCACGGACACTTCTCACGAAGATCATCCATAATATCTAACAATCTATTAAAAGCGGCTAACTGTTCTTTTCTGCTATTCAAAATGATGTTTTATTAAAATATCATTTCGAAATGAGTTGAAAAACGATTGAGAAATCTAACTAAGATTCCTCCTCATTCTTCGTTCGGAATGACAGTTGTTGTTTTTTTTATATTAAATACCACAAACCTGCTCACTGAAAACTGAGACTGAATACTGCTTACTCTTTTTCAGTTTCTAAGTTGAATATTATGTTCAGTATATAGTAAATCTAATATGTTTATGAGATTTCTCAATCGCTTAAAAAAGCTCATTTCGAAATGAAAGTCGTTATATTATTTAGTTTCTAATACTAAATGGCAGAAACAAGCTCACTGAAAACTGAGACTGAATACTGCTTACTCTTTTTCAGTTTCTTCAGCAGCCACTGCTTCTACTTTAGAAAAATCCATACCGGCTTTTACTAAAATATTAAACCACTGAATTACTTTTTTTATGTTAGAAGCGTATACTCTTTCTTCATCATAACCAGGTAAAACTTCAGAGAAAAAAGCTGTTAAATTTTTACTGCTTTCTTTATGAGATAAAGCTTCTTTACCTTCTGTTTTTTCATACATAGCGGTAAAAATGTTTAATAAAGGTACATCTTCTTCGTACGTGTAAATTGCTATGTTTTCTAACAAACTTACGTTTTGAGCAGCATTAATTGCTACACGTTTTTTTTCTACTAAAGATTCTGCTATTACGGCATTTTTAGATTGTGAGATTACTTGAAATAATCCAGGTTTACCTGTTACGGCAATAATTTTATTAAATTCCATATTGTATATTTTGTTCTATATTATCTCGTGAGCGGTTGTAGTTTTAATTCGAAAACAAATAGTTTTCGTTTGCACACGGACAAACTTAATTTTTATTATTTACCTTTTTTAGCATTTGGGAAACGCATTCTGTAATCTACATTAATTTTCCCTTTAGAAATATTTTCTAATTTCTTTTTTATCAATCTTTTTTTTAGTGAAGAAAGTTTATCTGTAAATAAAATTCCATCTATATGATCATACTCGTGCTGAAAAACTCTTGCAGCTAAACCATCTAAGGTTTCTGTTTGGGTTTTAAAATCTTCATCTTGATATTCAATGGTAATTTCTGGCTGACGAAAAACGTCTTCTCTAACATCAGGAATACTTAAACATCCTTCGTTAAAAGCCCATTCATCACCTTCTTCTTTTAATATTTTAGCATTTATAAATACTTTATTGAAGTTTTTTAAAGCTTCTCTGTCCTTGTCAGATAAATCTTCATCTTCGGCAAAAGGAGAAGCATCAATAATAAATAAACGGATTGCTTTACCAATTTGAGGAGCTGCCAAACCAACACCAGAAGCATTGTACATGGTTTCTTTCATATTAGAAATCAATTTTTCTAAATCGGGATAATCTGCATCAATTTCTACGGACATTTTTCGTAAAACTGGATCTCCATAAGCTACAACTGGTAATATCATTTCTTTTTATTTTAAGATTGGCAAAAGTACAATTTAGAATTACGAATTACGAATTTTTGAATTACGAATTTTTATAAGTCATAACTTTTAGAATTATTTTAACAATTCAACAATGCTGTAATTATAGATTTACATAATTGTTATTTGTTATATAAATACGACTGTAAAATGATTGTCGCACTAATTTCATCAACTAAAGCCTTGTTTCTACGTTGTTTTTTGTTTAAACCACCATCAATCATTGTTTGAAAAGCCATTTTAGAAGTAAAACGTTCATCAATTCTTAGAAGGGGAATTTGAGGAATTTGTTTTTCTAATTTTTTTAGAAAAGGAAGTATTAACGTTTCACTTTCACTATCTGTATTATTCATCTGTTTCGGTTTTCCTACTATAAAAAGTTCTACCTGATTTTCTGAAATATATTTTTTCAAAAAAGGAATTAAATCATCTGTATTTACAGTTGTTAAACCAGAGGCTATAATTTGTAGTTCATCAGTAACTGCAATACCTGTTCTTTTTTTACCAAAATCAATGGCGAGAATTTTACCCAAATTAAATGTTTTTTGCAAAAATAAAAGTTATAATATAATAACTACTGTTTAATTGAAATATTATCAATTAATGAACGTTTTTTTGTTTTATATTATATAAACATCCAGTTAAATTCGTTTTCTTAATACTTGCCGATAGGTGTACAACTATTCAAATTTATTGTGAATCATTTAAAAAACATTTGTTTGTCAGATGGTTACAGTGAAGTCTTGGTTGTTGATTCTAAAAGCAAAGCGGTCTTAAATCATTTATCTATAATAAATGATAATTGTATTTTAAACAAGATGTAATAATCTGTTTAAAAAACGTATATTCGTCCACGTTTTTGTGGATAGATTTATATTTGCACAAATATACTTATTACGATGAAAGAAATTAGAAAAATCATAGAGTCAGCTTGGGATAATCGCGAGTTGTTAAAAGAAGAAAATACAATTAACACTATTAGAAAAGTTGTTGATTTATTAGATAAAGGAGAGTTAAGAGTTGCAGAGCCAATAGATGGTGGATGGCAAGTTAACGAATGGGTAAAAAAAGCGGTAGTTTTATATTTTCCTATTCAGAAAATGGAAACTTTAGAAGCTGGTATTTTCGAATATCACGATAAAATGCCTTTAAAAACAGATTACGCAGCACAAGGAGTTCGTGTAGTTCCTGGAGCATCTGCTCGTAAAGGGTCTTATCTTTCTCCTGGTACTATCTTAATGCCAAGTTATGTAAATATTGGTGCGTATGTAGATGAAGGTACTATGGTTGATACTTGGGCTACTGTGGGGTCTTGTGCACAGATTGGTAAAAATGTTCACCTTTCTGGTGGTGTTGGTATTGGTGGTGTTTTAGAGCCTTTGCAAGCTGCACCTGTAATTATAGAAGACGGAGCTTTTATAGGTTCTAGATGTATTGTTGTAGAAGGAGTAAGAGTCGAAAAAGAAGCGGTTTTAGGTGCAAATGTTGTGTTAACAATGAGTACTAAAATTATTGATGTTACTGGTGATGTACCTGTGGAAACTAAAGGTGTAGTACCTGCACGTTCTGTAGTAATTCCTGGTAGTTATACTAAGAAATTTGCAGCAGGAGAATTCAATGTACCATGTGCATTAATTATCGGAAAAAGAAAAGAAAGTACCAATAAAAAGACTTCTTTAAACGATGCGTTACGTGAATATGATGTAGCAGTTTAAGAATTAAAAAACTATGACAAAAATTACTGCAATTATTCCAACATTAAATGAAGAGATTCATATTGGTGATGCTATTAAATCAGTAAGTTTTGCAGATGAAATTATTGTTATAGATTCTTATAGTACAGATAAAACTTTAGAAATAGCAGAGAAGTTAAATGTAAAAATCATCAAACGAAAGTTTGATGATTTTTCTTCTCAAAAAAACTTTGCTATTGACCAAGCAACCCATGCTTGGATTTATATTTTAGATGCAGATGAAAGAGTAACACCTGCTTTAGAAAAAGAAATTTTAGATGTGGTTAAAAACCCTAAAGATTTTGTGGGATATAATATTAGAAGAATAACCTATTTTGCAGGTAAAAATATAAAATATGGTGGTGTTCAAAATGATAGAGTTATCCGGCTTTTCTTAAAAGATTTTTGTAAATATGATGGAGCTCTTGTGCATGAAAAAATTAATTTTAAAGGAAAAATAGGGGTTTTAAAACAAAATATAGAACATTATACGTTTAGAGATTATAATCACTATATCAATAAACTAAATAGGTATTCTACCTTAAAGTCAGAAGAATTATTTAGCAAAGGAAAATCGACTGTGAGTCTTTTTCATTTTATTATAAAACCATCCGCTAGGTTTATAAAACATTACTTTATTAAATTGGGTTTTCTTGATGGTTATGCGGGATTAATTTTTGCAAAAACACAATCTTATGGCGTTTTATCTAGATATATTAAACTTTGGTTACTAACTAAAAAAAGTTAAGATGAAAATAGGATTTGATGCAAAAAGAATTTATCACAACACTTCTGGTTTAGGTAATTATGGTAGAGATTTGGTTAGGGTTTTATCAGAGTTTTATCCGCATAATACTTATAATTTATACAATCCAAAACCGAAAAAAGTAAAACGACTTCAACCAAAAGAAAATATTTTTGAAATTTTACCCGAAACGAAATTCTGGAGAAAATTTTCGTCTATATGGAGACAAGGTCCTATTTTACATCAATTGGAAAAAGATGGTGTTCAAATTTTTCACGGATTAACAGGAGAACTTCCAGGTGGGGTACAGAATTCAAAAATAAAAAGTGTTGTTACCATACACGATTTAATTTTTATTAGATATCCTAAGTTATACTCTTTTTTTGATAGAATTATACATCTTAAAAAAGTAAAGTTTTCGGCTAATAATGCTGATAAAATTATCGCGATTAGCGAACAAACTAAAAGAGATATTGTACAGTATTTAAAAATTGATGCAGCTAAAATAGACGTTATTTACCAAGGTTGTCATGCAACTTTTATAGAAGAAAAATCTACTGTATTTAAAAGAGAGGTTAAAGATAAGTTTAAGCTACCAGAAAAATTTATATTAAATGTAGGTGCTTTAAACGAGCGGAAAAATATTTTATCTCTTATAAAGGCTATTGAAAATATTGATGTTCCTTTAATAATTATTGGAGGTAAAACGTCTTATTTTAAAGTTTTAGAAAGCTATATAAAGGATAATCAGTTAGAAAAAAAAGTTCATTTTTTAGAAAATGTAAGCATGCCAGAATTATCTGCAATTTATCAGTTGGCATCCGTTTTTGTATATCCCAGTGTTTTTGAAGGGTTTGGAATTCCGATTATAGAGGCATTATATTCTAAAACACCGGTTATTACAAGTACAGGTAGTTGTTTTTCTGAAGCAGGTGGTCCTGATTCTATGTATGTTACTCCTAAGGATGTTGAGGCTTTATCAAGTAAAATACAACTGGTTTTATACGATGAAAGGTTAGCAAATAACATGATTGAGAAAGGCTTTAAATTTGTGCAGAAATTTAATGATGATGTAATTGCCGAAAAGTATTTTTCTATATACAAAAATCTGCTTTCATAAAGTCTTATTGATTATTTAAAAGGGATGCAAAACTATTTTTCTAGTCTTAAATTAAATGTTAATTTTGCGGTTCAATTAATAAAGAGGTTTTAATGTTATTAGGGAATTTTACTGCACATAAACCTAGTAAATCACAATAAATAAATTCATGCAAAAAATTTTTTTTAAAGAAGCAATCTCATCAGAAATATTTAGTGTAATCTCTAAAGCCTCAAAAGAATTAGGGGTTGATAGTTTTGTGATTGGTGGGTTTGTACGTGATTTTTTATTGAAAAGAGGCAATGCAAAAGATATTGATGTGGTTGCTGTAGGAAGCGGAATTGAGTTAGCTCAAAGAGTTTCTAAACTATTGCCGAATAAACCAAAAGTTCAGGTTTTTAAAACGTACGGTACTGCTATGTTGCGTTATAAGGACGTAGAAATTGAATTTGTTGGTGCAAGAAAAGAGTCTTATACAGAAGATAGTAGAAATCCAAATGTAACAGAAGGTTCTTTACAAGACGATCAAAATAGAAGAGATTTAACCATAAATGCCTTGGCTTTAAGTTTAAATGAAACAAATTTTGGGCAATTATTAGATCCGTTTAACGGAATTGAAGATTTAAAAAATAAGGTAATTAAAACGCCATTAAATCCAGATATTACCTATTCTGATGATCCTTTAAGAATGATGCGTGCCATTCGTTTTACAACGCAATTAAATTTTAATATAGAAACAGAATCTGTAGAAGCAATTACTAGAAATGGGTATCGATTAAAAATTATTACTCGCGAAAGAATTGTAGATGAATTAAATAAAATATTAGCATCTCCAAAACCTTCTATTGGTTTCTTATTGTTAGAGAAAACAGGTTTGTTAAAGCAAATTCTTCCGGAGTTAATTGCTTTAAAAGGAGTAGAAGAGGTAGAAGGTCAAAAACATAAAGACAATTTTTATCATACCTTAGAAGTAGTAGATAATATTTCTGAAAATACGGAAGATGTTTGGTTGCGTTGGGCAGCTTTATTACATGATATAGGAAAGGCACCGACCAAAAAATTTAGTAAAAAAGTAGGTTGGACTTTTCATGCGCATGAGTTTGTAGGTTCTAAAATGGTGTATCGTTTATTTAAGCGTTTAAAAATGCCATTAAATAATAAGATGAAGTTTGTTCAGAAAATGGTTATGTTAAGTTCTAGACCTATTGTGTTGGCAACCGAAGTTACAGATTCTGCTGTAAGGCGTTTGGTTTTTGATGCTGGCGATGATATTAATTCTTTAATGACCTTGTGTGAAGCAGATATTACCACCAAAAACCCAAAGAAATTTAAGCGTTATCATCAAAATTTTGAGTTGGTAAGAGCTAAAATTAAAGAGGTTGAAGAGCGAGATAATATTCGTAATTTTCAACCACCAGTTACGGGAGAAGAAATTATGAAAGCTTTTAATTTAAAACCATGTAGAGAAATCGGTCAAATAAAAGAAGCAATCAAAGAAGCTATTTTAGAGGGTGAAATACCAAATGAACAACAAGCTTCTTATAATTTTATGATTGAAAAAGGGAAAAGTTTAGGTTTAACTTTGGGATAGTTCTTATTCTTGCCAATCCAAAAATTTAGGTTCGATAACAGCATTTTTATGAGGCGGTGTCAAATTTAATTTCTTGTTATTTAAAACCAATTCATATTTTTCTAAATAGGCTAAAGCCATCACTTTTGCATTGAATACGTCTTGTGCGTATTCATGACATTTTTTTCTTGAAAAATTTGAGTAATTTTCAATAGAACTTGCTAAGTCAGAAGCATTATTAGATAAAAAACCAACTTCTTTGGTTACAATTTCTGGGAGAGAACCATAAGGTGTTCCAAAAACAGGACAACCATAATACAAGCTTTCTGTAATTGCTAAACCGAAAGGCTCGTGCCATTTTACAGGAAAAACCAGTCCTTTAGATTCGTTTAAAATATCGAATTTTTGTTGTCCGCCAATCATTCCGTAAAAGGATGCTCGGGTCGAAAAGGTAAAACGAATTCCCATGTTAACATTAAAACGAACGCCTCCTAAAATTTTAATTTTTTCTTTCTTCGTCTTTTTTATTGTATTAATTGCTCCTGTAACATTTTTTACTCTCCAAGCGGCTTTACCTAAAAAATGAAAATAGTCTTTAGGTGCTTTTAAAGTTGGTTTGCTATATTCGCTCCAGTCTAATCCGTTGTAAACAAAAGAAGTAGAGTTGAATCTTTTGGCATGGTTTTGTGATACAAAAATGGTGTTAGCATCTAATTCTGGTGTATCATTTGCATTTCCATGTTTTGTAATTACATAGGGTTTTTTTAATGTTTCAATATTTTTTGGAGGGAAATTAAAGTGAACAACATCAATATTATTTGGAATTTGACTAAGAATATCAACTTCATCATTTATGTGAATAACATTACCGAAATTACAATGCGATCCTTTTTTTACTAAAAAAGTAATTTTATGTCCTAAATTGTTGAGTTCTTTTCCCAAACTCCAAATTACTCTTTCTGTTCCTCCGTATAAAGTTACAGGAATACTGCCTTTGCTTACTATTAAAATATGCATCGTTTTTATTTAAGTTGTTGGGTTTGTTTAAAATAGGAATTCATTACTAATAAAGAGAGTACTTTTTCTAATTTAGTATCTTTAAATTGTAGTGTCCAATTTTTTGCATTTTGTATTATTTTTTCAGCTTCTTCTATGTTTTTAGAATAAAAATTCATTTTTTCTTCCATATCAGAATAATCATCTTTTATTAAAACATAATGATGGTTGGGTCTTAGTTTTCCTTCCATATACCAAGTTTCAAATTTTGGTTTAGGCATAAAACACAGAGAATTAGAAGACATAATCCATTTTAAATTCGTGGCTACATCATTGCCTTCAATAGACAAGATAAATTTATATTTTAATTGTTCTTTTATGCTGATAAAATTCGTCTTGTTTTTATCTTTTAGAAAAATAGGTAAAATATTAAAACCTTTTCTATTTTTAAATTTCTCTACAAGCAGTTTTCTATTTTCCTTGTGCGTAATTCCTCTCCAAACAATTTCGTCTTTTTTATCAGAAAAAGGTGTGGTATCATCAATAAAATTAAAATGTCTTAATTTATTTAAAGGTAAAAGAACGGAATTTCCATTGTGATTAATAGGTCTGCTTTTTACAAAAGTAGGACTTGCTACGTTGGTGTCTACATCTCCAAATAAGAATTTTACAACTAAATTTTGATTAAAATATCGACCATATTTCATTAAGTCATAATAGTACATACTTTTATGACCTTTTTTTTGGAAATTTTTTAATTGAATTCCATCAATTTTCTTTTGAGGTAGTTTGTTATTGATGTAATAAGTAACTCTTTCTTCAATTAACTTTTTAGGATATTTATTCTGATAACCTATCCAAAGTTTTAACTTTTTGTTGAAAAAACTTCTAGGTAAAGCATCTAAGAAACCATTTTTAATATAATAAAAGGTTTTATTTCTTTTAAAAAAAGTAAGGACGCCCATCTTAATATTAATTTTAGCTTAAAGATTGCATAGAAACCAGTTTAAAATATTCGCCTTTTATAGCCAATAATTCTTCGTGTTTTCCTTGTTCTACAATTTTTCCTTTTTTTAGTACTACAATTTTATCTGCTTTCTGTATGGTAGATAATCTGTGTGCAATCACTAAAGAAGTTCTGTTTTGCATCATCTTTTCTAAGGCAACTTGTACCAATTGTTCAGATTCGGTATCGAGAGCAGAAGTTGCTTCATCCAATATCATAATTGGTGGATTCTTTAGAACAGCTCTGGCAATAGACAAACGTTGTTTTTGTCCGCCAGAAAGTGTGTTACCACTATCACCAATATTAGTTTCAAATTTTGCCGGTAAATTTTGAATGAACTCATTAGCATTCGCAATTTCAGAAGCTTCTAAAACAGCTTCTTCAGAGGCGCTTTCGGTTCCTAATTTTATATTGTTAGCAATGGTGTCATTAAATAAAATAGAATCTTGAGTTACAATTCCCATTAAGCCACGTAAAGACTTTTTAGTAATGTCCTTAATGTTTTCTCCATCAATGGTAACTTCACCTTTGTTTACATCATAAAAGCGAGTAATAAGGTTTGCTAATGTAGATTTTCCACTTCCAGATTGACCAACCAAGGCTACAGTTTGTCCTTTTTTTACGGTTAAAGAAAAATCTTTTAGAACATATTCTTTTTTGTATTTAAAAGAAATATTTTTAAAAGCAATTTCATTTTCAAAATTTTGTTTAACAATAGCATTTGGTTTGTCTTTAATACTGTTTTCAGTATTTAAAACTTCCATTATTCTTTCTGCGGATGCATCTCCTTTTTGAATATCTGAATAAGTTGTTGCAATAGCTTTTACAGGGTTTAATACGAGGTAAAATAAACCAATATATCCAAAAAACTCTTGTGGTTTCATATCGCTATTTTCACCTAAAACTAATTTACCTCCATACCAAAGAATGGCAATGATTGTAGTAACTCCTAAAAACTCACTCATAGGCGATGCCATAGATTTTCTATGGATAACTTTGGTCATCAGTTTACTGTATTTGTCTGTAGAATCTGTAAATCTAGATTCTATTCTCTTTTCTGCATTAAAAGCTTTTATAACGCGTAAACCAGTTAGGGTTTCTTCTATAAAAGATAAAAAATTACCGGTTTCTTGTTGTGCTAATAAAGAGTTCGCTTTTAATTTTTTACTGATAGATGATATAATAAACCCAGAAACTGGTAATAATATAAAAACAAATAAAGTTAATTTTACACTTATGGCAAACATAGAAATAAGTGTAAAAACTATTGTTAAAGGTTCTCTAACAATGGTTTCTAAAGAAGTTAAAAATGTAGTTTCTACTTCTTTTACATCAGCGGTTAACCTAGCAATGGTATCTCCTTTTTTCTTTTCGGAAAAATAGGCGATGGGTAATTCTAATATTTTATTGTATAATTTATCTCTAATATCCTTAACAACTCCATTTCTAAGAAAAGCTAAAACATAAGAAGCTAGGTATCTAAAAAGATTTTTAAAGAAGAATAAACTAAAAGAAAGTACGCAAATAAATAATAATGCCTTATCAATTCCTCCGTTATCTAACATGTTAGTAACAGAGAAATTAATAGAGCCTTGTACATAATCGTAAATACTGCTTATGCCGTCATACACAGGTTTTTGATGTACTTTTTCTTCTTTACCGAATAATATACCTAAAACAGGAATAAAACCGAGTACAGATAGTACATTAAAAACGGCATATAAAATATTAAAAAACACATTTAACAATGCAAATTTTTTGTAAGGTTTTGCAAACTTTAAAATGTCTTTAAAATGATTCATTAATTCAATTTCATTTCTTTAATTATTCTTTGAATTTTAGCATCTAATGCGGCTTCCGTAGCTTTAGCATTTTTAGCGTTGTCTAATTTGGTGTTTACACTAAAGTAGAACTTTATTTTTGGTTCCGTTCCACTTGGTCTTGCAGCAATTCTTGTTCCTGATGTAGTTTGATATATTAACACATTAGATTTAGGCATGTCAATAGCAGTTACCTCACCAGTAATTAAATTCTTTTTTGTTGATGCATCATAGTCGCAAAGAGATTCTACTTTTTCTCCATCAATTTCTGTTAAAGGGTTGTTACGCATATCACTTAACATTTGCTGAATTTCTGCAGCACCATCCATACCTTTTTTAGTAATTGAAATTAAATGCTCTTTGTAGAAGCTGTTTTTAATATAAATCTCTAATAATTCTTCATAAAAAGAAGCTCCGTTTTGTTTTGCATAAGCAGCAACTTCACAAGCTAAAAGAGTTGCTGTTACAGCATCTTTATCTCTTACAAAACCACCAACCATATATCCAAAACTTTCTTCTCCACCACCAATAAAATCGAGTTCAGGGAAATCTCTTACCATTTTAGCAATCCATTTAAAACCTGTTAAACCAACTTTGGTTTCTACGTTATAACTAGCGGCAACATCATTTACTAACTCAGTAGAAACAATAGTAGAACCTACAAATTGATTTCCTTTAATTTTACCTTCTTCTTTCCATTTTTTTAACAAGAATTCTGTCATAACAACCATTGTTTGGTTCCCATTCATTAATTTCATGTTACCATCTAAATCTCTAATAGCAACACCTAATCGATCACAATCAGGATCCGTACCAATTACAATATCAGCACCAATTTTGTTTGCTAAATCGGTAGCCATTTTTAAAGCTTCTGGTTCTTCTGGGTTTGGAGATTTTACTGTTGGGAAATCTCCATTAGGTACTCTTTGTTCTTCAACAATATGTACATCTGTATATCCTGCTTTTGCTAATGCATCTGGTACAGAAACTATAGAAGTACCATGTAAAGAGGTAAATACAATTTTTAAGTTCTTTCTATCAATTTTGTCAGATAAAGATCCGTTTTTTACAGAAGCTTCAATAAATACATCATCAACATTTTTACCAATTACCTCAATTAAATCTTCATTTGCATTAAAGTTAACTTCAGAGAAGTCTAATGCATTTACGTTTCCAATAATTCCACCGTCATGCGGAGGAACAATTTGTCCACCGTCTGCCCAATACACTTTATATCCGTTATATTCTGGTGGGTTGTGAGATGCCGTTAATACAATACCTGCATCACATCCTAAATGACGTACAGCAAAAGATAATTCTGGAGTAGGACGTAAATCTTCAAAAAGAAATACTTTTATATTATTTGCAGATAAGACATCTGCTACAATCTTTGCAAACTTTTTACTATTATGTCTACAATCAAAAGCAATTACTACGTTTAATTGTTCTTTTTTTACGTTTTCTATTAAGTAATTAGACAAGCCTTGTGTTGCTCTACCTAAGGTGTATTTATTAATTCTGTTGGTTCCTGCACCCATAATTCCACGCATTCCACCAGTACCAAATTCCATGTTTTTATAGAATCGGTCTGCTAAAGCATCTGGGTTATTTGTGATTAGATCTTGAATTTCTGTTTGAGTTTCAGCGTCAAAAGTTGATGTTAACCATTGTTTTGCTTTGTCTAAAATATTATCCATTGTATAGAGATTGTGTTGTATTACTTAATTTATGTACAAATATACTATTTAGAAATTGAGTTTTTCTTTAATTGTATAGTGTTTTTCGTTGCTCTTTGTTTTTATTATGAGTTCCCCAATAAATCCGGCTAAAAATAATAAAGTTCCTAAAATCATGGAAGTTAATGCAATATAGAACCAAGGATTATCTGTAATTAAAATTGTTTTTATGCCATTAAATACTTTATAAAGTTTGAAAGCACCAATGTAAAAGGCAGATGTAATTCCGAATAAAAACATTAAGGTTCCCCAAAGTCCAAAAATATGCATGGGTCTTTTACCAAATTTAGATAAAAAAGAAATAGTAATCAGATCTAAAAAACCATTTACAAAACGGTCCATTCCAAATTTTGTTTCTCCGTATTTTCTTGCTTGGTGTTGTACTACTTTTTCGCCAATCTTAGTATACCCTTCATTTTTAGCTAAAACCGGAATGTATCTGTGCATTTCGCCACTTACTTTTACAGATTTTATCACCTCGTTTTTGTACGCTTTTAATCCGCAATTAAAATCGTTTAGTTTTAAACCAGATGTTTTTCTGGCTGCTGCATTAAATAATTTAGAAGGTATGTTTTTAGTGATAACATTGTCATAACGTTTCTTTTTCCAACCAGAAATAAGATCGAAATCTTCTTTAATAATTAAATCGTACAATTCAGGAATTTCATCTGGATTGTCTTGTAAATCGGCATCCATGGTTATAACTACGTCACCTTTTGCCATTTCAAAACCAGCGTCTAAAGCTTGAGATTTTCCATAGTTTTTTTGAAACCGAATTCCTTTTACTTCTGTATGTTTGGTTGATAGTTTTTCAATTACATTCCAAGAATTATCTGTGCTGCCATCATCAATAAAAATAATTTCATATAAATAACGATTGGATTGCATCACTTTTGCAATCCAATCGTATAATTCTTGTAAAGATTCATCTTCGTTAAGAAGTGGTATTACTACCGAGATATCCATGTTCTTTTTATTCAATATTTATAATTCAAAGTTTAGTTTGTACAAAACCTAGAATATTAAAATTTAGTATGTTTCTTCTTCGTTTTTTTTCATGATTGCTGCAACTATTGCAGAAACAATAAAACCAAAGAATGCGGATGTTGCTAAAATAATAGCGGATAATATGCCCGGAGACTGAAATTTTTCTGCCATTGCAGTAGAAGCATCAATTTGTTCTTCTGTCATACCAAAATCTAACCATTTTTGTTGTTGTAATTCCATAGCTTGTTGTTGAAAAGTAGGGTCTATGAAATTCATGAAAATTAATGTGTAAACTAAACCAATTACGGCACTAATCATTGTTATTCCTAAACCTATTTTAACGCCTTCTCCCCAAGAAATAAAACCACCATTTGCTGTTCTAAATGTTTTAATACCTATTATAATAAGCGTTATCATAGCAATAAAACTTACAACACTATTTATCCATTGAAATTCTAATAAAGTTCCTGTGGCAAAAAGAATTAAGTGTGTAATTACACCAATAAGACCTAAGTATAGACCGTAATTTAGTATGATGTTTTTACTATTTGCTTGATTTTCCATTTTTTTTTTAAAAGTTTAGTTATACAAATATATTGTTTTCATTGTTGATAGTTTTTAATTATTCATAAAAGTTTGTTTACTATCACAACAATACATTAGTATTCAGACTGTTGAAAATGTTACAAAAAATTTACACTTTTTTTATTGTCAAAATAAAAATAGATTGTAAATTTGCCGCGGCAAGTCCTACACAACTAGCTCCCTTTGAATCCTCCAGGGCGGGAACGCAGCAAAGGTATTAGGTTGTAGCAGTGTGATGTAGGTAGCTTGCCATTTTTTATTTACTATAATTTAATTCTGAACTTCTTCAGAATTTTTCTTTTTTATAATAGTTATTAACTTTCTCCTTTTTAGTTTTCTACACTTAGTTTTAAGATATTTGCTAATATTTAAAGATGTTACTTAGTAAACATTGAATCTTAATTCTAGAATTTTAAATTTTTATGAGTAAAGTTGTATTAATTACCGGTGCTTCGTCCGGAATAGGAAAATCTATTGCTACGTTTTTATCTGAAAAAGGATATAAAGTTTATGGTACAAGCAGAAACCCTAAGAACTCAGAAAACTTTTCTTTTGATCTGATTGCTTTAGATGTTTTAAAAGTGGATACTATAAATAAGGCAATCGATTTTATTATCAAGAAAGAAGGTAGGTTGGATGTTTTGGTGAATAATGCAGGAATGGGAATTACTGGCCCAATTGAAGATACGCCAACAGATGAAATGCGTGCTGTTTTTAATACGAACTTATTTGGTGCTGTAGATGTAATGAAAGCGGCTTTACCACAAATGCGCAAACAAAAATCGGGTACTATTATAAACGTAACTTCTATTGCTGGTTATATGGGATTGCCTTTCAGAGGATTATATTCTGCCACAAAAGGAGCTTTAGAAACAATAACGGAAGCGACCAGTATGGAAGTGAAACCATTCGGGATTAAAGTTGCTTGTGTTGCTCCTGGAGATTTTGCAACCAATATTGCTGCAGGAAGATATCATACGCCTGTTTTTGATGATTCTGCTTACAAAGAAAATTATCAAATGAATTTAAATTTGATGGACGCGCATGTAAGCGGAGGAATGGATCCGATAGAAATGGCAAAAGCGGTGCATAAGATTATAGAAACTAAAAACCCGAAAATACATTACAAGGTTGGTGGTTTTATGGAAAAATTCTCTATTGTTTTAAAACGAATTTTACCAGATAGAATGTATGAGAAGATTTTAATGAACCATTATAAATTGTAGATTCTGATCAAGACCTCACAGGTTTTTAAAACCTGTGAGGTCTGAAAATATCTTTATTTAACTTCTAAGAATTGTTATGAACTAACTATCTTTGCGTTAGGGATTGAAGCAATTGTTTGAGCTCTTTTTTGTTTTTTAACAAAAAAAGCGAGTGCGTAAAGCCCGCTCGAACGCCCAAAACCTCTTGACTCTGCTCGAGATGACAATTATTAAGAACAATTACAACTAAATATATATAAATGAAATTTTTTATTGACACTGCAAATTTAGAGCAAATTAAAGAAGCGCAAGCTTTAGGTATTTTAGACGGAGTTACTACAAACCCATCTTTAATGGCTAAAGAAGGAATTACTGGCGAAGTAAATATTATTAACCATTACAAAGCAATTTGTGAATTGGTAGATGGTGATGTTTCTGCAGAAGTAATTGCTACAGATTTTGACGGAATGGTAAAAGAAGGAGAAGCTTTGGCTGCTTTAAATCCTCAGATTGTGGTAAAATTACCAATGATTAAAGACGGTGTAAAAGCGTGTAAATACTTTTCTTCTAAAGGAATTAAAACAAACGTAACGTTAGTGTTTTCTGCAGGTCAGGCTTTATTGGCTGCTAAAGCAGGAGCAACGTATGTTTCTCCGTTTATTGGTCGTTTAGATGATATTTCTACAGACGGAATGAACTTGATTAAAGAAATTCGTTTAATTTATGACAATTACGGTTTCGAAACTCAAATTTTAGCAGCTTCTGTGCGTAATACAATGCATATTATTAACTGTGCAAAATTAGGATCTGACGTTATGACTGGACCTTTAAGCGCTATTGAAGGTTTGTTAAAACACCCTTTAACAGATAGTGGTTTGGCTACATTTTTAGCAGATTACCAAAAAGGGAATTAATAAGCCCATCCTAACCTTACCGAAGGGAAGGAGCTGTGGTGGGAATTGAGTGTGGAAAATGTTTATTTGAAGCTATTTCCTGCTTTCGCTACTCGCTTTTTTTGCTAAAAAGGCAAAAAAGAGCTCAAACAGACCGCTCAATCAGGGCTAAACTTGTTTGCGAGCTAATAGCTAATAAATAAAATTAAAGAGTCGTTAACTTTCATAGTAATAAATGAAAGTTTGCGACTTTTTTATCTTCAATAACTTTTGGACTTTGTAACTTTGCGGCTTTGTAACTTTGCAACTATATTAAATGTACCCAAAGAAACCTTTAGCACAAATTGTAATTTCAGCATGTATTCAATTTCATATTGATACCGTTGTTATTTCTCCAGGATCTAGAAATGCTCCGTTAACGGTTGGTTTTTCTAATCACCCAGGAATAAAAGCATTAAGTGTGGTAGATGAGCGTTGTGCTGCTTTTTTTGCATTAGGTATTGCGCAACAAACTCAGAAACCTGTAGCCATTATTTGTACCTCTGGTTCTGCGTTGTTAAATTATTATCCGGCAATTGCAGAAGCTTTTTATAGCAACATTCCGTTGGTTGTAATTTCTGCGGATAGACCAAAACATTTAATTGATATTGGAGACGGGCAAACGATTCGTCAAGAAAATGTGTTTGATAATCATATTTTGTTCGCTGCCAATCTAATTGAGAACGAGAAATATAAAACACGTAATTCTCAATTAATAGGAGAAGCTTTGCAAATAGCAGTTTCACAAAAAGGACCTGTGCATATAAACGTTCCGTTTGATGAACCTTTGTATGAAACTGTTGAAGAAATGCAAAGTTTTAATTTTCCGCATATTGCTTTAAGTTTTTTAGATAATTCTCATATTGATTATGGTAATTTATCAAAAATATGGAATTCAGCAGAAAAGAAAATGATTCTTGTTGGTGTTAATTATCCTGATGCCGATTTACATAAATTAATGGATTTGTATGCAGAGGATGAATCTGTGTTAATCTTAACAGAAACAACTTCTAATTTACATCAAGAAAAGTCTGTTAATTCTATAGATCAGTTAATTTTTTCTTTGGATGAAAATCAGTTTGAAGATTTAAAACCAGAGGTGTTAATTACTTTTGGAGGCATGATTGTTTCTAAGAAAATTAAACTGTTTTTAAGAAAATATCAACCAAAACATCATTGGAATATAGATGAAAAGAAAGCGGTAAATACGTTTTTCTGTTTGTCGGAATTTATACAAATAAAACCATTAGATTTCTTTTTGAAATTTAATAAAGAAATAATAAAAAAAGAAAGTAAGTATCAACAAAAATGGTTGCAAATTCGTGATGAAAAACGAGTAAAGCATCAAGAATATTTATCAAAAGCAACACATTCAGATTTTAAAGTTTTTGAGCAGGTTGTAGAAAGTATTCCTGCTAATAGTAAGTTGCAAATTAGTAACAGTTCTATTATTAGATATGCACAATTGTTTTCTATTGATAAATCAAACAAGGTGTTTTGTAATAGAGGAACAAGCGGAATTGACGGAAGTACTTCAACGGCAATTGGAGCCGCTTTTGCAAGTGAAAAGCAGACGGTTTTTATCTCTGGAGATATTAGTTTTTTCTATGATAGTAATGCGTTGTGGAACGCTAATATTCCGAAGGATTTTAGAATTATATTAATCAATAATTCTGGTGGTGGAATTTTTAAAATTATTCCGGGACCAGGAACTACCAATGCTTCAAAATATTTTGAAACCCCACATACATTAACTGCAGAGCATTTATGTAAAATGTATCATTTCGATTATTTACAAGCAAATTCTACAGAAGGAGTACAGGAACATTTACAAGGTTTTTATGAAGCATCAGAAAAACCAAAAATATTAGAAATCTTTACGCCAAGTGAAGAAAATAATTTAATTTTAAAAGAATATTTTAAATATATACAATAATGAGTTTACAAGAAGATTTATACGACGAAGAAGAGAACTTGCAAGATGACGAAAATAACTCGGAAGAGGTAGAGATGTACTTGAAAGAGGGAGATAAAGTTAGCTTAGTAATTGAGACAGAAACCAATTTAGGGTATACCGTTTTAATTAATGAAGAATTTGATGGTTTACTTTTTAGAAGTGAAGTTTTTCAGGAATTAGAAGAGAATATGGAAGTTACAGGATACATCAAGCAAATACGTGAAGACGGAAAAATAGATGTTTCTTTGAGACCACAAGGTTTTAGAAATGTAATAGATTCGGATGTAGAGAAAGTATTGACAAAATTAAAAGAGAGTAGAGAAGGTTTTTTATTATTAACAGATAAAAGTTCTCCAGATTCTATTCGTTTTCATATGAAAATGAGTAAAAAAGCCTTTAAAAAAGCTGTTGGAAATTTATATAGACAAAAACTAATTCTTATTAAAGAAGATAGAATAGAGTTGGTGTAACATCAGTATTCAGTCGTCGGTCGTCAGTTAGCAGTAGGCAGTAGGCAGTAAAGTTGTTTTTTTATAAATTTTATTTGTTATTTTTTTAACGAATATAGATTTTTTAATTTTGCATACTGCATACTGCATACTGCATACTGCATACTGCATACTGCATACTGCATGCTGCATACTGCATACTGCATACTTTTTACCTTCCGCCCAATCTTAAAATATTTTCATAAAACTTATCGGCATTTGGGTCTGCAGGATCCATTTTTCCGTAACCAATTTTATACTGTATAATAGCTTTTCTAATTTGTTTTCCTTTTTCGTAATATTTACCAACATAATAATCACCTAAAGGAGATGATGGATATAATTTTAGAATCATTTTACCAAACGGAAGTAATTGATCTCCATTTTCTTTTTCCATAACTATTTTTTCTATTGCATACACATCACTTTCTCTAATATCTAAATTACTCCCAAAAAGGAATTCAATTTCTACGTATTTGTTTTCTAAATAAGCAATTGCGTCAGAAGGAGATAAATCTTTTATATTATTCTCAAATTCTTCTTTAGAAATAGCAGAGTAAACTTCAAAAACTTTGTTTAAAGCTCTAGGAATTGCTTCGCTCATTGCAGATATGCTGCTAGTAGTATTTATAGTGTCATTTATAATATTAAAGTTTTTTAACTCTAAAGCACTTAAACCTGTTTGTAATTCACCTATTTGAGTCTGTTTTGTTGTAGAAAATGAAGTGGAGTTGTTGATGTACAAGTAAAAAGTGTTGTCTTCTTTTAATAATCTAGGTAAATTATAATCTTGCATTTGTTGTCCTATAAAATCAGAAAAAGTAGGGTTTATACAAATGTAAGAGTTGATCAGAGGGATTTTTTCACCTAAAAAAAAGGAAACTAAGTTGGCAGAAGTGCCTTCTCCTACAATAGTAATAAATGGAGAAGTATTGTAATTACTTTCCAATTCAAAAATTACTTCATCTTTTATAAATTGATAAAACTTCTTATTATCTGTAGTTAATTCTCCATTAGTTACATTAAAATAGGTGTCTTTTTTTCTGGTTTTAGCCATTTCAATTCCTACCACAATTTGTTTAGGAGCTTTGCCTTTAGCTGCAAATAAAACAGAATTACCAACATAAGTATCAAACAAAAACTCACTATCTAAAACAATAGCTAAAGGGTAATTTTTTTCTTCATTTTTGTCATAACCCTTTGGAAGGTAGATTCTTATTTTTCTTTGATCATCAGCATAATCAGATAGGATAGTTTTTTTTATAATATTTTGAGAAAACCCGCTAAGGCAAAATAGCATAAATATTAGTATGAACGATTTCTTTATCATAAATTTGATTCTTTATTTTTGTAACCAATTATTTTGTTCTTCTAAAAGAACGTCCAAAATACAAAATTATGATACAACCCGAGTGGAAAACTGTTAAAGAATATGAAGACATTACCTATAAGAAGTGTAATGGAGTTGCTAGAATAGCGTTTAATAGGCCTAATGTTAGAAATGCTTTTAGACCTAAAACAACCAAAGAATTATACGATGCTTTTTATGATGCAGGAGAAGATGTAAACATTGGTGTGGTGCTTCTTTCAGCAGAAGGACCCAGCACCAAAGATGGTGTGTATTCTTTTTGTTCTGGAGGTGATCAAAAAGCGCGTGGACATCAAGGTTATGTTGGTGAAGACGGGTATCACAGGTTAAATATTTTAGAAGTACAACGTTTAATAAGGTTTATGCCAAAAGCTGTAATTGCAGTGGTTCCGGGTTGGGCAGTTGGTGGCGGACATAGTTTACATGTGGTTTGCGATTTAACTTTGGCTTCTAAAGAACATGCAATTTTTAAACAAACAGATGCCGATGTAACTTCTTTTGACGGTGGTTATGGTTCTGCTTATTTGGCTAAAATGGTAGGGCAAAAAAGAGCTCGTGAAATTTTCTTTTTAGGAAGAAATTATTCTGCACAAGAAGCGTATGATATGGGCATGGTAAATGCCGTTATTCCGCATGAAGAATTAGAATCTACCGCTTATGAATGGGCGCAAGAAATATTAGCTAAAAGTCCGACTTCTATAAAAATGTTAAAGTTTGCCATGAATTTAACAGATGATGGCATGGTTGGTCAGCAAGTTTTTGCTGGTGAAGCTACCCGTTTAGCATATATGACTGATGAAGCAAAAGAAGGAAGAGATGCTTTTCTTGAAAAGAGAAAACCAAACTTTCCTAAAAAATGGATACCATAGATTTCAGTTATCAGTTATCAGTTATCAGTTATCAAGTGTCCGATTGAGCGCAGTCGAAATCTTTTTTAATTTAAAATCACAAAACGTAATTCTAAATTTATAATTCGTAATTATTTATAATGAAACCACAAGTAGTATCTTTTTTAATAAAATGTCCGGATCAAAAAGGATTGGTAGCAAAAATAACCAGTTTTTTTTATGAAAACGGATTCAATATTTTAAGTTCTCAGCAGTATGTAAATTCACTTGAGAACTCCTATTTTATGAGAGTCCGTTTAGATGCAAAGGGAACGGATATTTCTAAGGAAACTCTAGAAAATAATTTTTCGAAATTGGCAACACCATTAAACATGGATTGGTCTGTAAATTATTGCGATAAAAAACAAAATGTAGCCATTATGGTTTCGCACACAAGTCATAATTTATATGATTTGTTAGAACGATCTAAAGAAGGACGTTTAGATTGTAATGTAAAAATGATTATCAGTAATCATAACAAATTAAGGTATGTAGCAGATATGTTTAATGTACCTTTTTATCATTTACCAGTTACAAAAGAGACCAAAAGAGATCAAGAAGATCAAATTGTACAATTGTTAGACGCTAATGAGGTAGATTTAGTAATTATGGCAAGGTATATGCAGATTTTATCTTCGGATTTTATTAAACATTACCCTGAGAGAATTATTAATATTCATCATTCATTTCTACCTGCTTTTCAAGGAGCAAATCCGTATAAAAAAGCGTATGAAAGAGGTGTGAAACTAATTGGAGCAACGGCACATTATGCAACTGTAGATTTAGATGAAGGGCCAATTATAGAGCAAGACGTAAAACCAATAACGCATGAAAGTACACCAATAACTCTAAAAAGAATTGGTGCAGATATAGAAAAATTGGTATTGGCAAAAGCAGTAAAAAATCACTTGAATCATCAAATAATTGTTTCAGGAAATAGAGCAATTGTTTTTCCAGAAGCAGGAGAATAATTTTTAATTACGAATTATGAATTATGAATTTTGATAATTTGTAATTCATAATTCATAAATTGTAATTATAGTTTATGAAAATAATTTGTATTGGGCGCAATTACGCAAAACATATAGAAGAATTAGCAAATGAAAGACCAGAAAACCCTGTAGTTTTTTTAAAACCAGATTCTGCTATTTTACCAAGAAAAAATCCATTTTTTATTCCACCTTTTTCAGATGATGTTCATTATGAAGTAGAGGTTTTGGTGAAAATAAATAAAGTTGGTAAACATATAGACGCTAAGTTTGCACATAAGTATTACGATGAAATTGGATTAGGAATCGATTTTACGGCAAGAGATGTACAAGCAAAATGTAAAGAAAAAGGATTGCCTTGGGAAAAAGCAAAAGCATTTGATGGAAGCGCTGTTATTGGTGAGTTTTATCCAAAGGAAGAATTTGATTTAGAAAATTTAAAATTTCAATTGTATAAAAACGATGAAATTGTTCAAGACGGAAATACCAATGCAATGTTGTGGACAACGGATGAATTAATTTCTTATGTTTCACAATACTTCACCTTAAAAAAAGGAGATATCATCTTTACAGGAACACCTGCAGGAGTTGGTAAAGTTGTAGAAAATGATGTTTTAAAAGGTGTTATTGAAGGAAAAGAGTCTTTTAATATAAGAGTAAAATAGAAATTAACCGCAAAGTTCGCAAAGAAAACGAAAAGTGAGCAAAAGGCAAAGAAATATTTTCTTTGTGCCCTTAGCGAAATAACTCTCCGCCCTTTGCGTTTAAATAAAATTATATGCAAGCAGAAATCATAACCATAGGAGATGAAATTCTCATCGGACAAATTGTAGATACCAATTCACAATTTATCGGTCAGCAATTAAATAAAATAGGGGTTTCAGTGTATCAAATAACATCTATTCAAGATGATGAGCAACACATTCTAAACGCTCTAAAAGAAGCACAAGATAGGGTAGGTATTGTTATCATAACCGGAGGCTTAGGTCCAACAAAAGATGATATCACTAAAAAAGCAATTGCGAAGTTTTTTAATGATAACAAGCTTATAGAATATCCGGAAGTAATAGCACATATAAAAGGACTGTTCCAAAAAATAAATCATCCATTTAAAGAAATACAAAGATACCAAGCGCAATTGCCTTCAAAAGCAACTTTGTTAATGAATAATTTTGGTACTGCACCCGGAATGTGGTTTTATGAAAATAAGACTGTCTTTGTGTCACTTCCAGGAGTTCCGTATGAAATGAAAGGTTTAATTACCCATAAAGTTTTACCAAAAATTCAGCAGCAATTTAAATTACCCTTCATTATTCATAAAACTATTATGACGTATGGAGCCGGAGAAAGTAGCATTGCAGAAAGAATTGAAGAATTCGAAAATAATTTACCTTCTTATATTAAGTTGGCATATTTACCCTCATTTGGTAAAGTAAGGCTGCGTTTATCCGCCAAAGGCGAAGACAAAGAAATTTTAGAAACTGAGATAAATGAGAAAGTAGCTGAAATTTACCAATTACTGCCAGAAATTATTACGGGTTTAGATGATGATAGTTCTTTAGAAAAAAGAATAGGGGAGTTGTTACAAAAGAAAAATAAAACTATTTCTACCGCAGAAAGCTTAACAGGTGGGCAAATTTCTGCAAATTTAGTTTCTGTACCAGGTGCTTCTACTTATTATAAAGGTGGTTTTGTAACTTATTCTGCCGAAACAAAAATTAATTTATTAGGTGTTTCTGCAGAAACCATCAAAAAATATAGTGTTGTTAGTAAAGAAGTTGCTTTAGAAATGGCTAAAGGAGTTAAGGCTAAATTACAAACAAATTATGCAATTGCAGTAACGGGTAATGCGGGGCCAACAACAGATCTTACAGATAAAAGTGTAGGGATAGTTTACATTGCTGTTATTTCTGATGATAAAGAAATTGTAGAAGAATTTAATTTTGGCCAACCAAGAGAAAAGGTAATTAATAGAACGGTTAGTAAAGCGTTAGAAATAGTGTACAAAGAGTTAGTATTATAAATCTTTTAAGTCTTCTAATGTTTGGAAGGAAATAACATAAAATGAAAGATAAAGAAATTATAGAAACTTCTAATAGTCTTTTAGAAGTAGGTAGTTTGTTAATGGAGTCTGGAGCAAGTACTCATAGAATTAGGTTGACTATAGAACGTTTAGGAGCTGGTTTAGGGTATAGTAGCGAAACATTAATAACTCATAAAACGGTGTTTTTATTACTAAGAAATAACACAACGGACGAACTTTATAATAGTTTTAAAAAAACACCTCCGCACAGTGTAAATTTTACTCTAGTATCAGAAATAAGTAAATTAAGTTGGAAAGTTGTAGAAGGTAAATTATTATTAAAACAATTACAAAATGAGATTGTTAGAATAAAAAACATTCCTCGTTACTCTTTTATATCGGTTTTAATCTTTGTAAGCTTTGCAGATGCAGGGTTCTGTAGATTATTTGGAGGGATGTATTTAGATATGCTTATTGCTTTTGTAGCTACATTTTTTGGTTTTATTGTAAGGCATTATTCGGCAAAAATAAAATTTAATGTTTATTTAAGTATTGCTTTTGCTGCATTAACAGCCAGTTTAATTGCTGGTGGAAGTACTTTTTTAAATGATAGTAGCACAAATCATTTGGCTTTTGCTACCTCCGTTTTATTTCTAATTCCTGGCGTACCTTTAATCAATTCATTTTCTGATTTAATGGATGGTTATACCATGAACGGAATTGTTAGAGGTACTCATGCCATGTTAATAGCACTATTTATTTCATTAGGCATGTTTGTTGCCATGTTAATTTATAATTTTTAAAGATGAAAATTTTCCACTTTTTAGAAATGGCAGTTTGGTTGGCTGTTGCTTCTGTAGGTTTTGCTAAATTATTTAATGTACCTAAAAAAGCATTAATTATGGCAGCTGTGTTAGCAGCTATTGGCGGTACTTGTAAGTTAATTTTAATTCACTTTGGGGTACATATAACGCTAGCATCATTAGTAGGGGCTATTGTTGTTGGGTTTTTAAGTATTCCAGCAGCACATAAACAACATGTGCCACCTCTAATTTTATCTATTCCGGCAGTTATACCTATGATTCCAGGGGCTTTTGCGTATGAGGCTATGTTAGGTTTTTTTAAGCTTACAACAGAGTTAGATGCAAAAACATATCAAATTATATTAAATCATACTATAAATGATGGCTTAAAAGCTATTTTTATTATTTTTTCTCTAACGGCAGGCGTTTCTTTTCCCATGTTAATTAGCCGTAAAGAGTCTGCAAAAAACATACATTTTTAAGCAATTGAAATTATTTGATAAATAATAGTAAAATAGTTTTGTTCAGAATTAGAATTATCTGTATATTTGCACCTCGTTTAGAGATAACACTATAAATACTGTCGAAAAGATGTCTAGAGTTTGTGAATTAACAGGTAAAAAAGCAATGGTTGGGAACAATGTATCTCACGCTTTAAATAGAACTAAGAGAAAGTTTGACGCTAATCTAATGACCAAGCGTTTTTATATCCCAGAAGAAGATAAATGGATAACATTAAAAGTATCTGCTTCTGCATTAAAAAATATTAACAAGAAAGGAATTTCTACAGTTATAAAAGAAGCGAGAGCTAACGGATTTTTAACTAAATAAGCTTAAGCGATTTAAAATTTTATACAGATGGCAAAAAAAGGAAACAGAGTTCAGGTAATTTTAGAATGCACAGAGCATAAAGCTTCTGGTAAAGCAGGTACTTCTAGATACATTACAACAAAGAACAAAAAGAACACTCCAGATAGAATGGAAATTAAAAAATTCAATCCTATCTTAAAGAAAATGACTGTTCACAAAGAAATTAAATAATTAAACTATCTAGAACTCAGAATAGAGCACATAGATTTAAAAAACTTAGACAATGGCAAAAAAAACAGTAGCATCGTTACAAACATCTTCAAAAAGATTAAGTAAAGCTATCAAAATGGTAAAATCTCCAAAATCTGGAGCGTATACTTTCGTAGAAGCAATTATGGATCCATCAAAAGTAGATGCATTTTTAGCAAAAAAGTAATATTTACTATATAAAATATATAAAACTACTTTCTAATTTAGAAAGTAGTTTTTTTTGCGTCTTATAATTCCGTATTTTTGAGCGTTACCTAAAAAGGTCGCGCTTTACATTATATCTTTTCTTATGCTGTTATAGTTAAGATAATTTTGTGTTTTAATGAAAACCTTTTACTAATAAGTAAATAAGTTGCTTTTTAAGAGAAAAGGATGCCATTTCAATCGCTAACGCAAGCTTATTTAGTGACAATTTGACCAAACCCAACAAATGGCACGTTTTTTAACGTATTGCTATTATAGTATAAAAGATAAAAATGAGTTTTTTTAAAAAAATATTTTCAAAAGAAAAAAAAGAAACCTTAGACAAGGGGTTAGAAAAGTCTAAAGAAAGTTTCTTTGGTAAATTAACAAAAGCAGTTGCGGGTAAATCTAAAGTAGATGACGCGGTTTTAGATAACTTAGAAGAAATTTTAGTAGCCTCAGATGTTGGTGTAGATACAACTCTTAAGGTTATTGAAAGAATAGAAGCTAGAGTTGCCAAAGACAAATATGTTGGTACAGATGAGTTAAATAGAATTCTGCGCGAAGAAATTGCAGGCTTACTTTCTGAAACCAATGTAGGTAACGAAACCGAATTTGTAATTCCGGAAATACCTAAAGATAAAGACGGTAATAAAATGCCTTATGTCTTAATGGTAGTTGGTGTAAATGGAGTTGGTAAAACAACTACTATTGGTAAGTTAGCAGCACAATTTAAAAAACAAGGATTAAAAGTTGTTTTAGGAGCAGCCGATACTTTTAGAGCAGCAGCCATAGACCAATTACAAGTTTGGGCAGACAGAACAGATGTACCAATTGTACGTCAAGAAATGGGGTCTGATCCTGCTTCCGTTGCTTTTGATACCTTAAAATCTGCAGTAAATCAAGATGCAGATGTTGTAATTATAGACACCGCAGGTCGTTTACATAATAAAGTTAATTTAATGAATGAGTTAACGAAGATAAAACGTGTAATGCAAAAAGTGGTTGACAATTCTCCACATGATGTATTATTAGTTTTAGATGGTTCTACAGGTCAGAATGCCTTTGAGCAAGCTAAACAATTTACTTTGGCTACAGAAGTTACTTCTTTAGCAGTTACTAAATTAGATGGTACGGCAAAAGGTGGTGTTGTTATTGGTATTTCAGATCAATTTAAAATACCTGTAAAATATATTGGAGTAGGAGAAGGAGTTGATGATTTACAAGTGTTTAATAAACATGAATTTGTAGATTCATTTTTTAAATAAACCTTACTCATTAAAATAAGACATAATCTTGTGATACAGAAATTGTTTCAGTATTTCAATTTATTAGAATATAAGAATCTGGTGTAATTTTAGATTTAAAAAAAGCCTCACAATTTGTGAGGCTTTTTTAATAATAATAATTGTATTTTTTTAATCTGTTAAAAGACCTTCTACAGAAAGGTAACGTTCTCCTGTATCGTAATTCATAGTTAATATGATTTCTTCTCCTTGTAATGTTGGCAGTTGTTTTCTAACAGCAGCTAAAGAGGCTCCTGTAGAAATACCTACTAAAATTCCTTCCGTTTTTGCAATGTTTCTAACCTCTGCAAATGCTTCTTCATTTGTTATTTTAACAGCACCATCAATTATATTTCTATTGAAAGTTTCAGGAAAAAACCCTGGGCCAATTCCTTGTAATTTATGAGGTCCTGGTTCTCCTCCAGAAATAATAGCAGAGCCGCTAGGTTCTACAGCCAATACTTTTATACTTGGAAATTTTTCTTTTAAAACTTCAGCCATACCAGTAATATGTCCACCAGTTCCAACTCCTGTAATTAAGTAATCTAAACCTTCTGGAAAATCATTAACCACTTCTTGAGCAGTTGTTTCATGGTGTATTTTTGGGTTTGCTGGGTTTGTAAATTGAGATGGCATCCACGCATTTTTATTTTCTGCTACCATTTCGTTTGCCTTTGTAATAGTACCTCCCAAACCAAGTTCTTTTGGAGTAAGCACAAGATTTGCTCCATAAGCTTTCATTAATGCACGTCTTTCTATAGACATAGATTCGGGCATTACAAGGGTAAGTTTTAAGTTTTTTACCGCTGCAACCATGGCTAAACCAACACCAGTGTTACCAGAGGTTGGCTCTATGATTTCGGTATCTTTATTAATAAGGTTTTTACTTTCAGCATCTTCAATCATTGCCAATGCAATTCTGTCTTTTATACTTCCACCTGGATTCGCTTTTTCTAGTTTCATCCAAACATTTGCGTTTGGAAATAATTTTGCCAATCTTACAACGGGTGTATTCCCAATGCCTTCTAAGATATTATTTATTTTCATGTGGTTATTATATTTAGATTGTGTGATTATTTAAATGTGTTAGCTAAATTAATTTTTTATGCTGAAATAGCCTTATAAAAAATCCTAATTTAATGCTAAAATAGGAGGTTAGTTTATAATTTTAAGATTGCAGTCCTTGCGTTTTAAAACGATTTTTTTAAGGAAATTAAATTTATTTTTTATGGTTATATATGATGAGCCGTTTTTTCTTACAATTGGCTTTAAAATAATTGCATAATAAACAATTATAGTAAAATGTTTAATGAGTTTTATTATAAGAATTATCAGCATAAAAAAAGCCACACAAACGTGAGGCTTTTAGTGTAAGAAAACAGTAAGTAATTTATTGTTTTACTTTGTTTTTAAATTTATCAAAGGCATTAGATTCTTTCTTAGGCCAGCTATTGTTAGAGGTATCTACATCTGCTGTTTCAAAATCTGGATCTACGGTGATACTTTTAATTTCTTGACTTGATGCAAATACTCTTTTAACAGTATCATTTTTCATCCATATTTGAGCCGGAAATGTTTGTTTTTCAGTAGTACCATCTGCATAGGTTAACTCTATAATTAGTGGCATTATTAGTCCTCCTTGTTTTTTAAACTCTACAGAATAAATAAAAGAAGGTACTTCTTTACCTTCTGCATACGCATCCATTGCTTTAGGATTGGCATCTTCTTTTTTATCGGTAATGTAAACTAAGTCTCCTAAACCATCAAAATATTGCTTGTATTGTTCTTTTAGTTTTGCAACTCTTTCGTTAGGCTTGTCTGTTAAAAATAAAGGTTTTACTGTTTTAATAGCAATGTCATTTACATCTGTGGTATAAAACCAACCTCTCCAAAACCAGTCTAAGTCCATCGCAGATGCATCTTCCATAGATCTAAAGAAATCTGCAGGAGTAGGGTGTTTAAACATCCAACGTTTAGAATAAGTTCTAAATGCATGGTCAAACAATTCTGGTCCCATAATCGTTGTACGTAAAATATATAAAGCCGCCGCAGGTTTTGTATAAGCGTTAGGGCCAAATTGTTTTACATAATCTCCTTGAGACATAATCGGAGAGATGTTACTTTGGTCTCCGCTCATATATCTTGTAATTTCTTTTGCTGGGTTACTTGCAAATAAGTCATAATCATAACTGTACTCTGCTAAAATTTCAACAAAAGAGTTTAATCCTTCATCCATCCAAGTCCATTGTCTTTCATCAGAATTTACTATCATAGGAAAAAAGTTGTGGCCTACTTCATGTATAATTACACCTAACATTCCTTTTTTAGTTCTGTCAGAATATGTTCCATCTGGTTCTGGACGCCCAAAGTTGAAACAAATCATAGGATATTCCATTCCTTGTCTTTGGGAATGAACAGAAATAGCTTTAGGATACGGGTAATCGAATGTTAATTTAGAATATTCAATTAATGTATGTGCAACAGCTCTTGTAGAGTGCTCTTCCCATAAAGGGTTTCCTTCTTTAGGATATAAAGAAACAGCCATTACCGTTTTACCATTTATTTTGGTTGCCATGGCATCCCAGATGTATTTTCTAGAAGATGCAAATGCAAAGTCTCTTACTTTTTCTGCTTTAAATTTCCACGTTTTTGTATTTTTAGCACGTCCTTTTTCTGCTTTTTCAGCTTCCGCTTGCGTTACAATTATAACGGGTTTGTTATAAGATGTTCTTGCTTGTTCCCAACGTTTACGTTGTGTTTTAGATAATACATTTTTTTCGTTTTGTAAAACCCCAGTTGCATCTACAATATGATCAGCAGGCACTGTTAAGTTTACTTCATAGTCTCCAAATTCTAAAGCAAATTCACTACGACCCCAGAATTGCATATTTTGCCATCCTTCTACGTTGTTATACACGGCTAATCTTGGAAAAAATTGAGCAATTGTATAATTATTGTTTCCGTCAGGAAAAGTTTCTAAACCAGAACGTCCACCATCTTTGTTGATGTCGTTAATTTTGTAATTCCATTTTATGCTAAATTTAAAAGTATCTCCAGAAGCCAAAGGTGTTGGTAAATTAATACGCATCATGGTGCTGTTTATAAAGTGTGATAAAGGTTTACCATTACTTTCTACTTTTTCGATATGAAAACCAAAGCCTTTTCCTTCTTCCATAAAAGTACTTTTAAACTTATCCGGACTAATAAAAGGTGAAGCACCTGTAGATTTAGCTAAAGGGGTTTTAGAGTCGTCTGCTCTCATGTTTTGGTCTAACTGTACCCATAAATATTCTAATTGATCTTTAGAATTGTTGTGATATGTAATTGTTTCATCACCATAAATCTTATTAGTACTTTCTTCTAAACGAATGTCCATTACATAATCAACTTTTTGTTGACTGTATTGACTTCCAGGAGCACCAGATGCTGTGTGTTGATCATTAGGAGTTGCCAAAACATCTTTTAGTTGTCTAAATTTGTTTTGGTCTGTGTGCCCTTGTGGAGCGCTATTTTCTTCTTTTTTTTCTTGAGCAAAAATACCTGTTGCAACAAAAAATAGAGAAAACATCATTAAAGAGAGTTTTTTCATTTGATTTAATTTGAATTTAATTGTGGATAAAATTAGTGATTAGTGTATAGATAGGTGGGGAAATGTTAAAAAATTAACAAACTTTTATAAGAAAAAGCGATATGTTGATGTATCGCTTTTTTTGGTTAAAAATTATGGTTATCCCTTTATTTTGCTTTTAAATTTTTCGAACTTATTACTTTGTTCTTTTGGCCAGCTATTGTTAGAGGTATCTACATCGGCGGTTTCTAAATTAGGGTCTATAATAATTTTAGAAACTTCTTTGTTAGAAGAAAAAACTTTGGTGATTTCTTGATCATTAAGTCTCCAAATTTGTGCCGGATATACTTTTCTTTCAGTTGTACCATCTGTATAATTAAATTGTACAATAATTGGCATTACTAATCCACCTGGTTTGTTATAGGTAATTTCATAATGAAATTTAGATTTTTGGTTTTTCGCAGCTCCAAAACCTAAGCCTTCTGTGGTATCTTCAATAAAATCTACATTATCTCCATTTGCTTTTGTGTAGTATTTTTTCACACTTTTAATACCAATATCAGTTACATTTGTAGTGTAAAACCAACCTCTCCAAAACCAATCTAAATCTACACCAGAGGCATCTTCCATAGTTCTAAAGAAATCTGCAGGTGTTGGGTGTTTAAACATCCAACGTTTCGAGTAGGTTCTAAAAGCATGGTCAAACAATTCTTTTCCCATAATAGTTTCTCTTAAAATCCATAGAGCGGTAGCTGGTTTGGCATATGCATTGTTACCAAATTCATACACATTATCTCCTTTGGTCATAATAGGTGCAATCTTAGATTGATCTCCAGCCATATATTTTACAATATTTTTAGGATAGCCTCTTGTAATAGGAAAATCTTTATCATATTCTAATTCTGCTTGCATTTCTACATAAGAGTTTAGTCCTTCATCCATCCAAGTCCATTGTCTTTCATCAGAATTTACAATCATCGGAAAAAAGTTATGACCAACTTCATGAATAACTACTTTTATCATTCTGTATTTCACTCTGTCAGAATACGTACCATCTACATCTGGTCTTCCTGGGTTAAAACAAATTTGTGGGTATTCCATTCCCATTTGTCCATCTACAGAAATTGCTTTGTGGTACGGGTAATCAAAAGTATATTTAGAATATGTTTTTAAGGTTTGCGCAACTGCTCTTGTAGAATGTTTGCCATATAAAGGATTTGCTTCTTTAGAATATAAAGAATATGCCATTACCGTTTTACCGTTAATGTCTACTGCCATAGCATCCCAAATAAATTTTCTTGAAGATGCAAAAGCGTAATCTCTAACATTTTTAGCAACAAATTTCCAGGTTTTGGTTTCTTTAGATTTGCTTTTTTCAATTTTTGTAGCCTCTTTTTGAGTGCGAATAACAACAGGATTGTCAAAAGTTTGTCTAGCTTTTGCTAATCTTTTTAATTCTGTTTTTGTAAAAACTTCACTTTCGTTTTGTAAATTACCTGTTGCACCTAACATGTGGTCTTTAGGGGTTGTGATATTTACGGTAAAATCTCCAAATTCTAATGCAAATTCACTTCTTCCCCAAAACTGACCATTTTGCCATCCTTCTACGTTGTCATACACGCACATTCTTGGATAAAATTGTGCAATTACATAATTGTTGTTATTATTTTCTGTAAAATGCTCAAAACCAGATCTACCACCTTGAGTTCTATGATTATTAATATTGTACCACCAACTTACTTTAAAAGAAAAAGTTGTTCCAGCAGCCAAAGGTTGTGGTAAATTAATACGCATCATTGTTTGGTTAATGGTGTGTGATAATTTACTACCATTAATGTTTGATACACTCGTAATTTTAAAACCACCCTTAAAAGGTGTTTCTGGAAAACTACGATTAAAACTACTTTTAGATAAGGATTTAGAAATTTTATTTGGTTGAATATCTGGCGTTTTAGAATCTGCAGCTCTCATATTCTGATCTAACTGCACCCATAAATAAGTTAATGCATCTTTAGAATTATTATGATATATAATAGTTTCTTTACCCGTTATTTTTTGATTGTTGTCATCTAAAATAATATCCATTACATAATCTACTTTCTGTTGTGTATAATTTACACCAGGTGCTCCAGAAGCAGTTCTTTGACTATTAGGAGTTGCTAATTCGTCTTTAAGTTGTTTAAACTTATTCTGATTGATATGACCTTGCTGGGTAATATTTTTTTCTTGGGCAAATATATTTGTCCCAATAAAAAAAACACTAATTAGTAGTAATGTAATTTTTTTCATTTGTACCTGAATTGAATTAGCGTACAAATTAAGGATAAGTAGTTAAAAAAGTTAAAAAGAGTTAAAATTTTAACAAACCTTTATCGTTTTTAGCATTTAGTAAAATACTTTTGTGTTTTTCACCAACTTTAGACTTAATTAAATTTTGTTGTTGTGGAAAGTGATTTGTTAAAATTTTATTGGTAATTTCTATAGTATGCACTTGTTTTACATCTTCAATTTCCAAATAAAAATACACTAAATCTCCATCATATTCTTTACCAATATAATTAAAGTTCTTAGAAACAGTATCAATTTTTAAATGCAATTTTTCGTTTAAATATTTTATAAAATAAACATCATTGTCTTTTAATTCCTTTTTTGTGTCTAATTGTAAGTCTATATTATATTTCTTGTTTAAAGCATCTTCTATATCATCAATAAAAACATTAATTGTTATTTGTACAACTTGTTTTTCGTTTCTGTATTCAATCTGAGTTAAGCTTAAATAATACTTGTGAGCAGAGAAGGAGAGCAATGGAATTATAAATAAAAGTAAAAAAGTTTTTTTAGAATTCATATTGATATTAAAACAATTATTGCGCCAAATTACTCTTTTTTTATGATTTTTAAATACGGAATACTTTCTTTCTGAAAGATTTTTATAAGTTCTAAAACCTTGTTTTCTTTATGTAGCTGTTCTATGCCTAAAGGATTGCAGTATTCTGAAAAATGATTGTAATTTTTTTAGGAATTTTGAACAGCACCTAAAGAGTCGGTAACTTTGCCAGAAAGCAATATTTTTGTTTCTTGTGATAAAGAAGTAAAAGTTATGATGAGTATAAAAAGTAGAAGCAGTCTTTTTACCATACATTTTTAACTTATTCTTCTTTTAGGATTTTTAAATACGGGATACTTTCTTTCTGAAATATTTCTATCAGTTTTAAAATTTTATTTTCGTTATATATTTTATAGAGATCTAAATAATCACAATAGTCTAAAAAATGAAAATATTTTTCTTTCGGTATTTTTAATTTTTCAAAGAAAAAATCTTCTCCAAGTTCTGATAGTATTTTGTTTCTAAATGCTTTTTTACGATCGAATTTTTCATCAAGTAATTGTGATTTTTCAAATTTCTTAGAAGAAAACAGGCCTTGTATGAGTCCTCCTGCATTAATGCCAGAATAAGAATTAGCAACGGTATTTACTGGGGTAGATTTTACTCTATCATTAGCGTCTATTCTATGGTCTACTATAGAAAAATCTACATTAGAAAAATCCATATTGCTTTTTAATAAAGCATACTTTTCTTCAGTAGGTATGTTTTTAACATCTAAAGCCAATTTACCAGTTAAATTATTTCTTTTTAATTCAAATTCATCCAAAACATACGTATTAAATTTTAGTCTTACTATTAGGGCTTTGTTATCTATTATTTCTTTATTGATGGTTATTATTTGGGTAACGTGTTGTATCGTAGAAAACCTTAAAGAATCGCCCAAAGAAACATGAATTTGAAAACGACCATCATCATAAGAAAAAGTACCTTGATTTGTTTTTAGGTTGATGATATTTGCTCTTTTAACAACCCCCAAAGAGTCCAAAACTCTTCCAGCTATTAACGTTTGTCTTTCTTGGGCCAAAGAAGTTAGGGTTGTAAAAAATAAAAAAAGTTGAAATAGTTTTTTTTCCATTGAGTGGTGCTAATGATCGGTTAAATATAAATCTTCATTTACTATTTTGCGAGGAAAAAGTTTACTTTCCTTCATTAATAATTTTAGTACATCTAATTTATTATCTCTTTTAAAAATACGAATTATATTTTTATCGATGCAATCATTTAGAAATTGATTTATATAAACTTTTTGAATTTTTAAGTCTGTAATAAAAAAGTCATCAGTAAAATGTTTCCTAATTTTTTCTAGTTCAGTATCTTCTAAAGCCATTTCCTTTAGCTGTTTTTCTCTTTTCTTATTTCCGTTAATAGTATTTATTAAATTGCCTAAATTTATGGAAGCACCAGAGCGGAATTTCACAAGAGATTTATCTTCATTTATAGTGGTATTTGCATAAGGCAAATTCAGTTTTGCTGCATTTACAACAGGTCCTTTATAAGTGGTTATTTTTGGATCTCTATAAAAAATACTTTCTTGTTTTTCTAGTACAATTTCTTTTAAAACAATGGTATTTTCTTCTAGTTGAATGTTTAAGTTTCTAGCAGAAATTATGCTATCGGTAATTACAATTTGCTTGTGTTTGTATTTTAAATGAGAGTAAAATAAGGTATCTCCAATTTTAACAGGTATTTCAAAAAAACCATGATCGTTGGTAATCGTACCAATGTTGGAGTTTTTATTTACAATATGTACATCTGCAATAGCCAAACTATCTAAAACAGTTGTACCTGTAATAAAAGTCCTTTTTTCTTGAGCCTCTAAAATAGGAATGCTAATAAGAAAAGTGAATATGGCTAACAATTTTTTCATTCTTACAAAGAACGTCGTAAAGTGTCATAAAACTCTATTAAGAGAATTGTAAACTTGTGTTAAAAGAACGCTTAAAATTCTTATTTTTGGTATATGAAAAAAATGATTATTGCTAGTACATCTACAGTACATGGAAGTACTTATTTAGAATATTTATTACCTACTCTAAAATTACACTTTAAAGGAGTAAAAGAACTATTATTTATTCCGTATGCAAGACCAAGTGGAATTTCTTACGACACTTATACTGCGATAGCCAAAAAAGCTTTTTCTAATCTTAATATTGATGTAAAAGGGATTCATGAGTTTGAGAATCCTAAAGGTGCTATTAAAAATTCTGAAGCAATTTTTACAGGAGGAGGAAACACATTTGAGTTGGTAAATCAATTATACAAAAATGAGGTTTTAATTGTTTTAAAAGAAGTTATAGATAATGGTACTCCATATTTAGGCACAAGTGCCGGAAGTAATATTTGTGGTATAAATATGAAGAATACTAATGATATGCCAATTGTATATCCACCGAGTTTTACAACTTTGGGCTGTATTCCTTTTAATATAAATGCGCATTATTTAGATCCAATTGAAGGTTCTACTCACATGGGCGAAACGAGGGAAACTCGTATAAAAGAGTTTCATGTATTTAATGATACTCCGGTTTTAGGTTTGCGAGAAGGAAGTTGGCTAGAAGTTGCTAATGATGCTATTTTTTTAAGAGGGAAATTGACTGCTCGTTTGTTTGAACAAAATAAGCAGCCAATTGAATTAAAAAGTGGGGGACTAATTAATGAATTTTAAATATTTTATACCATTGCTCCGTTTGCACCAATAACTTGTCCGGAAATCCATTGAGATTCATCGCTAGCCAAAAACAAAACTACACGAGCTATATCAATAGGTTTTGCCAAGCGGTTAAAAGCGTTCATGGCACTTAATGTTTTAATAAATTCTGGCGACTTTCCTTTTAAAAATAAGGTTGTTTCTGTAGGGCCAGGAGCCAGGGCGTTTACAGAAATGCCTCTACCAATTTCTTTAGAAAATACACGTGTCATTTGTTCTACAGCAGCCTTGGTTGCAGAGTAAATAGCGTATGTTGGTAACATTAGTTTTACGGTGCTAGAAGAAATATTTATAATACTTCCATTATCTGCAAGTTTGCTTTCTGCTTCCTGTAATGTGTTAAAAAGTCCTTTAACATTTACATTAAAATGAGTATCAAAATCTTCTTCTGTGTTATCTTTTAGTTTTTTAGAATTCATAACACCTGCATTGTTGACTAATACATCTATTTTGCCATAAATTTCTATGGTTTTATCAAAAAGGAAAGTAACTTCTTTTCTTTTACTAACATCTGCTTTTATAGCAAATGCTTGCCCTCCGTTGGTAATAATAGTACTAACGGTCTCATTTGCTTCTGCTTCACTATTCGCATAATTAACAATTACTTTCGCTTTATTTTCAGCTAATAGTAGTGCTATTTCTTTACCAATTCCTTTGGATGAACCTGTTACAATAACTACTTTGTTTTTTAATTTCATTATTTAGTTTTTTATAATAGATACTATTTGGTATGTTTTTATTGAAAAAAAAATCAAGCTTTTAATTGATTGATGTACAATGATAACCCTAATAGGTATTCATTAAAAATTTCATCACTTTCATATAATTTACGTATTCCTCTTATACCTTCATAAGCACTTATTAAATAAATGGCAGTAGACGTACTTGAAATAGATTTTTTAATATAATTTTCTTTTTTTCCTTTTTCTATGAGATGTATTAGTGCAGATTTCCACTCTTCAATAATCGATTTTAATGCAATTTGATACACTTTTTCTGAATTTCCAATTTCATTGATAAAATTATTCATTGGACAACCCTGTTGTTTTTCTTCTAGAGAAAAAGATTTAATTCTGTCTAAAAAAGTGGAATTTAAAATTTTAATAGCATTACCAGAAGTGTAAAGAGGAGCAATCATACTGTTATAAGCTGTCTTTTGTAATTTTAGCTTAATTATAGCAACTCCTAATTCTTTTTTGTTTTTGTAATGATGATAAAAAGCTCCTTTTGTTAGCTTTGTTTTTAGCATTATTTTATCTACACTAGTGGCTTTAAAGCCATCTTTATAAAATAATTTAAAGGATTCATTAAGAATTAATTCTTTCGTAGATTCCGATTTTTGTTTCTGTAACATTTTTCGAATTTAATAAAAAATACTAAGTAGTATGTTTTATCAACCTTATTTAACATTTACTTATTTAATAGTAAATGTTAAATAAGGTTGATATACAAAATGAATGTAAGTGTATTAATAATTTACATAATCTACAATCTCTAAACCATAACCAATCATACCTACACGTTTTGTTTGTTGCGTATTTGTAATTAATTTTAATTGACGAATGTTTAAATCATGTAAAATCTGAGCTCCAATTCCGAAATCTTTGTTGTCCATTTTGATTTCTGGAGCTTTAATGTTCCCGTTTTTCTGATTCTCTTTTAAAACAGACAATCTACTTAATAAATTCTGAGAATGATTCTGTTGATTCACAAAAATAATAGCGCCTTTTCCTTCGTCATTAATCACCTGAAACATTTGGTCTAATTTCTTGTCGGCATTATTTGTTAAGGTTCCTAATATATCATTATTAACTAAAGTAGAATTTACTCTGGTTAAGGTTGCTTCATCTTTAGTCCAAGAACCTTTTGTTAAGGCAATATGAACTTGGTTATTTGTAGTTTGTTGGTAGGCTCTTACTCTAAAATCACCAAATCTAGTTTGTAGATTAAAGTCTTCTTTTATTTCAATTAAAGAATCATGCTCCATTCTGTAAGCCACTAAATCTTCAATAGAAACAATTTTAATATCGAATTTTTTAGCAACTTCTAAAAGTTGAGGTAAGCGTGCCATTGTTCCATCCTCATTCATTATTTCTACAATAAAACCAGCAGGTTGTAATCCTGCTAAACGGGCAAAATCTATAGCAGCTTCTGTGTGACCGGTTCTACGTAAAACGCCACCTTCTTTGGCTATTAAAGGAAAAACATGTCCTGGTCTTGCTAACTCAAAAGGTTTTGTGTTTTTGTCTACTAATGCCTTTACTGTTAAAGCTCTGTCTCCTGCAGAAATACCTGTTGTAACACCTTTACCGCGTAAATCTACAGAAACGGTAAAAGCGGTTTCCATAGGATCCGTATTGTTATTAACCATTACATGTAAGTCTAATTCTTTACAACGTGTTTCTGTTAATGGAGCACAAATTAAACCTCTACCATGTGTTGCCATGAAATTAATCATTTCTGGTGTTACTTTGTCTGCAGCGGCTAAAAAATCACCTTCATTTTCTCTGTTTTCATCATCTACAACAATAATAATCTTACCGTTTCTAATGTCTTCAATCGCTTCTGAAATAGAATTTAATTGCGTGCTTCTCTTGGTATTTTGAACTGTCATAATTAGTTATGCTTCTTTTTTTGAAAATATTTTTTTAAAGAAATTAATAATGGGTTGCGTAAAGGCATCTACATTAAAAATTCCTTTGTCTTTTGTTGCTCTTCTTGTTAAAAGAATTCCTATTGGAATCATTATAAAAGCTGCTATCCAAGATCCCAAAAAGGATGAAATAGAACTTTCTTCGGCTAAGTTTTTACCAAATGTATTACTAAAGAAATAGGTTACATAAATAGCGATAGCCAAGATCATAGGCATACCAAAACCTCCTTTTCTAATAATAGAACCTAATGGGGCTCCTATAAAAAATAGAATTAAACAGGATAACGAAAATGCAATTCTGTTATAGTATTCTGTATCAAAGAAATTTAAATTTTTTCTTTTGTACTTAATGGAAGTCATATTGTTTTTTATAGAACTTATTGCTCGTTCCGTCTTTGTTGTGGCAGAATTTAGAATATTAATTTTAGATTTTAAATCAAAGTTTTCTATAATATCTATGTTAATGTTTGCTGTTTTTAAAGAGTCTGGATAGTTGTATAAATCTCTAGCAGTGGTTGCAGCATATAGGTTTTTAGATTTTAAAAGAAGCACTTCATCATAACTTGCTTTTAAATCTGGAATGGTATCTCCTAATTGATTTAAACTTAGCATCATAAAGTTTTTTGTATGATTTGTTTTGTCTAAATCATTATCTCCTGTTACAGAAGAAATATCAATGTTAAATTCATATTCTTTAAAGGTAGCATTAGAGGCTGCCATCTTTTTTCTTTGCAAGTTGGTTTTGGCAGATTTTACATGTTCTTCATAATAGTAGCCATCGTATAACACTAAGGTCATATAACGGCTTCCTTCTTCAGAAATAATTTTACCACTTTCTGCGGTAATAACTTTTTGGTTTCCTTTTCCTGCTGTTAAATCGTAGATTAATACTTTCTTTAATAAACTTACTTCTGTTCCATTCTTACCTTCTTCATCATGCTTTTCATCAAATTTAATTTGAAAGCCAGGTAAATCACTATTAAAACTCCCTGGAACTAATGCCAAAGCAGGTTGTTTCTTTTTTATATTTAAATATAAATTTTTTTGTTTTAAGACTGCGTAAGGGTAAATGTTATTTAAAAATAAGAAGTTAACACCACTAAGAATCAATGTTAAAACTACCAAAGGTCTTACCAAACGTTGTAAAGAAATACCTGCAGATTTTGCTGCTGCAAACTCGTAATTTTCACCTAAATTACCCAATGCCATTATAGAAGATAATAGCACGCCAATAGGCAATGCTTGTGGTGTAATAATTAAGGTAGAGTAATATAAGAATTTTAAGATAAAAGGGACACTAATTCCTTTACCTGCAATGTTTTCGAAGGTTTGCCATAAAACTTGCATCACCAAAACAAAAAGCACAATTAGAAATGTAGCTACAAAAGGAACTAAAAATGTTTTTAGGATGTATCTATCTAAAATTTTCATCTCGGCAAAAGTAGTTTCTTATGATGAAAGAAGCTACTAATTTTCTGTTAATTGGACAATTATTAATCTATTGAAAAATTTAGCTTTTTGTATTTTTCTTCATCAACAGAGAAAAAACTATTAGATAGTGTTTGATTGCTTTTAAATTCTGTAATGGTAAATGTAGTTTTAGAAGTATTGCTACCTGTCTGGATTAACTTATAAATATGCTTTGTTTTTGCATCTATAGCCAATTCTACCTTTACAATATCAGAATCACTATCTATTGGGTTTAAGGTAACTAATTGTATTTTTCTGCCGTTTAAGTTCTTTAAATCTCCCATTTCAAAATTATAACCTTCTTTGTAAAAAGTTAATAATTTAGAAGGATAAATAAAACCATCATCTCCACTCATATCGCCATCTGTAATTGAAATTTCTTTTTCATCATTATTGATGACATACAGTTTTTTACCATCAAAAATAAATTGATTTCCTAAGTAATTTAGACTATATTTTTCTCCTTCTAAGGTTATTTGTCCTCTAATTGGTGGTTCATCACCTTCCATAATGCCTGCATCTTCATTACTTAATGTTTGACTAAAGCTAATAGACATGTTTTTATAAGCTCCCATTGTGGCAGAAACTTCATCTAAAAGAGATTTTGCTTTTTCTGCATTTTGAGAAAAAGTAATGGTAGTTAAAAATAAACTTAAAAATAATACTCCTATTTTTTTCATAATTTTATTTCTTGTCATCTCGATTGTTGTCGAGAGGCTATTGGTTCTTTTCGTTTTCTAATAATTGCTCTAAAGCTATAAAATCTGGCACTAAAACTTGTCTGGCTTTACTTCCTTCAAAACCACCAACAATACCGGCAGCTTCTAATTGATCTATTAACCTACCAGCTCTATTATATCCTAATTTTAATTTTCGTTGTAATAGAGATGCAGATCCTTGTTGTGCTGTCACAATAATTTCGGCAGCATCTTTAAAGAGTTTATCTCTATCGGCTATATCTATATCAAGACTCGTGCCACTTTCATCATCTACATATTCTGGTAATTGGTAGGCTTCTGCATATGCTTTTTGAGACCCAATAAAATCTGTAATTTTTTCAACTTCTGGTGTATCTACAAAGGCACATTGAATTCTGTTAAGGTTGTTACCTGCTGTATATAATAAATCTCCACGACCTATTAATTGATCAGCTCCACCAGCATCTAAAATGGTTCTAGAATCTATTTTAGAGGTAACTCTAAAAGCAATTCTTGCAGGGAAGTTGGCCTTAATAATACCGGTAATTACATTTACAGACGGTCTTTGTGTTGCTACAATTAAATGAATACCAATGGCTCTAGCCAACTGAGCTAAACGTGCAATTGGAGTTTCTACTTCCTTACCTGCAGTCATAATTAAATCTGCAAATTCATCAATAACCAAAACAATATAGGGTAAATATTGATGCCCATCATTAGGGTTTAATTTACGTTGTTTAAACTTAACATTGTATTCTTTAATATTACGAACCATTGCAGCTTTTAGCAAGTCGTAACGATTGTCCATTTCTATACAAAGCGAATTTAAAGTATGCACCACTTTTGTGGTATCGGTAATAATTGCATCTTCTACATCTGGCAATTTTGCTAAATAATGGCGCTCTATTTTATTAAATAAAGTAAGTTCTACTTTCTTTGGATCTACTAAAATAAATTTAACTTCTGCAGGGTGTTTTTTATATAAAAGTGATGTTAAAACCGCATTTAATCCAACAGATTTACCCTGTCCGGTTGCTCCAGCCATTAAAAGGTGAGGCATTTTAGCTAAATCTACTACAAAGGTTTCATTAGAAATGGTTTTACCCAAAGCAATTGGTAACTCCATGGTAGATTCTTGAAATTTCTTTGATGAAATTACAGAATGCATAGAAACGATGGTCGATTTTTTATTAGGTACTTCTATACCAATAGTTCCTTTACCAGGAATAGGCGCAATAATTCTAATTCCTAAAGCAGATAAAGAAAGCGCAATGTCGTCTTCTAAATTTTTAATTTTAGAAATTCTAATTCCGGCTTCTGGTACAATTTCATATAAGGTAATGGTTGGCCCAACAGTTGCCTTAATTTCTGCAATACCAATTTTGTAGTTCTTTAAAGTTTCTACAATTCTATCTTTATTAGCTTCTAATTCTTCTGGATCTATAGAAATAGATTCGTTGTATTGTTTTAAAAGATTAAAAGTCGGGAATTTGAAATTACCTAATTCTAGAGTAGGGTCAAACTCACCAAAATCCTTTACCAATTGATTAGATAAATTTTCTGTAGAATGTTCTTCGTCTCTGCCAATAGCTACATCAATCTCTACATCCATTTCTACTTCTTGTTCTTCTTCTACAGGAATTTCTGTTTTTAATATAGGACCCGTAGCTTTATCAACCTTTAAAGAAATTTCTTCTTTTTTAGCGGTTACATCTGAGTATTTGGTAATAGTTGGTTGTTGTTTTTCTAGTGATAATTCTACCACAGATTTTTCTTTTTTATCTGTTTTTAAGGAGATAGTCTCTGTGTTTTCTACTGTTTTAACAGGTGCGATTTCTTCTGTTTCTGTTTCACTTAAAATAGCCTCTTGCTCTCTTCTTATTTCTCTTTCTTCTCTTTTCTTTTTTAAATCTTCTATATATTTATCAAAAGTTACTTTATAACGTATTACTAAATAAGTAATTAAAAAGAAGGTTAAAAGTATTACCAAACCTGTATTGCCTATAAAGGCTTTTAAATAACTATTAATTTCAAAACCAACTACACCAGATAAAAGAGCGTAATTGCTTTTTACAAAACCAAGTGTTACAGAAATCCATAACATAGCGATTAAACCCCAATTCCAAGAAATAATTATGGCAGCAAACTTCTTTTTAATAAGGATATACGAACCAGTTAAAAGTATTTGAAAAGCAATGATAAAAGCCGCAATTCCGAAACCTTTATAAATAAAAAAGTTACTTAAATTTGCGCCAATTTTACCTAATAAATTTTTACTTCTAACCGTTTTATCTGCCAACTCTGTAAGTGTACTTTGATCTTCTTGCCAATTAAAGAAAAAAGAAATAAAAGCAATGCATAGAAAAGCCGAGAATAAAATTAAAAAAGATCCTAGAATTGTTTTAGCCTGTCTTGTTTTAAAAAAGGCAAAAATACTCGGAGTTTTTTCCGTAGAATTTAGGGGTGTTTTGGTACTTGTTTTCCTTTTAGCCATTAATAATTTTTGGTCTATTTTAGCAGTAAATATAAGTTTTACCTAAAATAATAAAGCTATTTTAGGTATGTATATAAAGCCTGCAATAATTAATGAGGTAAAAGCTGCAAAACTGGGTGCGCCTGCAGCGATATCTTTTATAAAGCCTATTTTTTCATGATAATCTGGATGCACAAAGTCTGCCACTTTTTCGATAGCGGTATTTAAAGCTTCAGCCACTAAAATGAGGCCAATTACTATAATTTGAAACATCCATTCTATACTAGAAATATTAAAATAAAATCCTAAAACAGTAGCAATTCCGGCAATAAAAAGTTGTGCTTTTATGCTGTCTTCCGTTGTTATTAAAAGCCACATTCCTCTCAATGCAAATTTAAAACTGCGAAGTCTTCCTCTTAAAAAGCTATCATTAGGATTTTTCATAAATTAAATTGCGTTTAAAGCAGCTGTATAATTAGGTTCATCAACAATCTCAGAAACTTGTTCTGTATACACTACATTTCCGTTTTCATCAACAATAACAATTGCTCTAGAATGTAAATGTGCTAAAGGTCCATTTGCTATTTCTAATTCGTAAGATTTTCCAAAGTTTCCATCAGCAAAATCAGACAACATTACTACATTATCAATACCTTCTGCACCACAAAAACGAGCTTGAGCAAATGGTAAATCTTTAGAGATACATAAAACAACAGTATTTTTTAAATCGGCTGCTTTTTTATTAAATTCTCTAACAGAGGTAGCGCAAGTACCAGTGTCTACACTTGGAAAAATATTTAAAATCACTTTTTTACCAGCAAAATCTGATAAGCTTTTTTGAGATAAATCTACAGCAGTTAGTTTAAAATCAGTAGCTTTAGTACCCACTTTTGGTAAATTACCAATTGTATTTATTGCGTTTCCTTTTAATGTGATATTTGCCATTTTTGTATGTTTTTTTAGAACATCAAAAGTAACATTTTTTATTTATAAAACTTTATCAGAAAATGGATAACTTCAAGATATAATCATCTTGCTTTAATACTTATCTTTGCAATCTTAAAAATTAGAAATTATCTTGAATATTACCCAATACACTTCAGAATTTAAATACAACTGGAAACTTGCAGCACCTGTAATGTTAGGTATGTTAGGACATACTTTTGTGAGTTTTGTTGATAATATTATGGTTGGCCAAATGGGAACAGCAGAATTAGCGGCGGTTTCTTTAGGGAATAGTTTTATGTTTATAGCCATGTCTATTGGTATTGGTTTTTCTACAGCTATTACACCTTTAATAGCAGAGGCAGATTCTTCAGATAATTTAGAACAAGCAAGGTCTATCTATAAAAGTGGATTGTTTTTATGTACAACATTAGGTATTGTACTTTTCTTGGGCGTTTTCTTTTCTAAGCCGATAATGTATTTAATGAAACAGCCAGAAGAGGTAGTGGAATTGGCAATTCCGTATTTAGATTTAGTAGCATTTTCATTAATTCCTTTGGTTATTTTTCAAGCAATTAAGCAATTTAGTGATGGAATGTCTATGACAAAATATCCAATGTATGCAACCTTAATAGCAAATGTAATAAATGTAGTTTTAAACTATTTATTAATTTTTGGTAAATTTGGTTTTCCAGAAATGGGTATTGTTGGTGCAGCTTATGGTACATTAATTTCTAGAGTTGTAATGGTTTTATACTTGTGGTTATTGCTCCGTTATAAAGAAAGATCAGCGCAAATTGTAAAAAATATAAAATTCTTTGTTTTAGATATTTTTGCGATAAAAAAAATTGTCAATTTAGGTTCTTTAAGTGCTATGCAAATGCTTTTTGAAGTTGCTATTTTTACTGCAGCAGTTTGGTTAAGTGGTATGTTGGGTAAAAACCCGCAAGCAGCAAATCAAATTGCGTTAAATTTATCTTCTATGACATTTATGGTTGCAACCGGTTTAAGTGTTGCTTCTATGGTAAGAGTTGGGAATCAGAAAGGATTACAAAATTATAAGGAGCTTCGTAGAATTGCTTTCTCAATCTTTTTATTAGGTGTGTTATTGGCTGTGTTCTTTGCTTTATTATTCTTTATTTTTCGTAATAGCCTACCAAATATATATGTAGACCTAAAAGATTCTGCAAACTATGCCGATAATATGGAGGTAGTTTCAATTGCTTCAAACTTATTGTTAGTCGCAGCCTTTTTTCAAATTTCAGATAGTATTCAAGTAGTGTTTTTAGGAGCTTTACGTGGCTTGCAAGATGTTAAAATACCTACAATTCTAACTTTTATTTCCTATTGGGTGGTTGGTTTTCCGGTTTCTTATTATTTGGGAAGTGAAGAAATGTACGGTAGTTTTGGTATTTGGTTAGGTTTGTTAGCAGGTTTAACAACAGCATCCATTTTATTATTTATCCGTTTTAATTCGTTAACTTTAAAGTTGATAAAGGGCAAACAAGATTTATTAAAAACAATATAAGGGGGCTAAACTTCTTTAGAATACAAGGGGTTAAACACCTTGCTTAAAAAAAAACATAAAAAATGACTTTACCTAAATTTTTATTAGCAGATAACAGTAACTTTCCGGATGATATTTTTGTATTACATACAGAATTTCCTCGTTTTTTAATCAATTTAAAAGATGATGAAATAGAATGGTTTGAAGATTTAACAGGGGAAAGTGAAGAGGATATTGCAACAGAATTAGCCGACCTAATGGATAAAGCAGGTGCTTTTTATGATGCAGAAATGAAAGATTACGAGTAGTCGTTTTTAGCCTTAAAGCTGCTGAATGCTTTAAGGACTTAGATAAATTTACTTTTTCTGATAAAAAAAAATAGGGGTTTATAGCCCCTTATTTTTTGGGACTTCTTTCTCTAAATGTACCTGCAAAAAGCAGTCCGCCAATGATTCCCATAAGAATAAAAGTAACTTGCTCAAATAAATTTACAGATCCCGTGGTTGTAGATGGGTTAAAAAAGGAATTACTTAAGCCCATAAAAGATTTACTTCCTGGTACAAGCATAATAATACCTTGAATTAAATAGACTGTTTTTGGAGTTTTTGAAATCAGACCAAATAAACGGCTAATTCCTACTACTGCTAAAGTTCCAATAAAAGTACTTATCAATACTCCGTATCCAGATAATAAAACAGTTATAAAAAAGGCTGTAATACCTGTAATCGCTCCAAATAGCATATTTTTTTTTCGAACTTGAAATATGGGTAAAAGAGTAATTGAAAATATAGGAATGGCCAAAAATATGGTCCATTTTGGCATTTCGGAAACATGATAGGTTAAATCAATATCAACGATAGAGGTCATTAAGGAGATGCCTAGTATTACTCCAAAAAATTGTTTAAATAATAAAAGAATTGAATCGAATAATTTTGCTCCACCAGAAACTAAACTTTTAGATGTTATTTCTTCTAAGGCCGTTGTAATAGCTAAACCTGGAATAAAAATAATAATAGAAGCCAATATGGTTAAACCTAAATTAAAGTTAGGAAAAATTAAAGATAAAGCACAACAAATAATAGTTACTAGTAAAGCACTTAATGATTCAAAAACATTTTCTAAATATTTAGATTTTGTTGATAAATACACTAAAAGGTATATAAATGCACCAAGTAATAATGAAAATATAAAAGAGATCCAATTGGTACCAATCATAATGCTAAAACAACCCGCAGAGAAAGCGTATGCTAAAGTTAAATGTAAATGATTTACAATTTTGGTTTTAGAGTGAATTATTGTCAATTCATTACTTATGGAATCATTGTCAATTTTTAAATCAATAACCTTATTGGTCAATTCTGCTATTCTAGAAAAAGCTCCTAAATTTAATGATCCCGGAGGAATACATTCTATATAATTATAAGAATTTTCATCTTCATAAAAAACATAATTTATCCATGTTGGAGAATCCATAAAACTACCTGTAATGCCTTGTGTCTTGGCTACTTCTGTAAGGTACGATTGAATTTTATAGGAAGGAATACCGTATATATGTAGTGCTTTTCCTAATTCAATGATGAAATAATATTTTTCTGGAACTTTCATTTTACGTATTAAATAATCTATTTGATTGATTATTAGAGCCAAAAAAAGGGCTTTGAAAAAAGCCCTTTTAGATATACTTTTTTTGAGAAATTATTTCGTTAACCAGTTTTTAGCATTTACAAATGCTTCTAACCAAGGTGTAACTTCATCTTTTCTATTTGTTGGATAATTTGCCCAATTCCATTGAAAAGTAGAACGCTCAATGTGAGGCATTGTTACTAAATGTCTTCCAGACTTATCACACATCATTGCTGTGTTAAAATCAGATCCATTTGGGTTATTCGGGTATCCTGCGTAACCATACTTGGCAACAATATTATAGTTTTCTTCAGATTCTGGTAAGTTAAATTTTCCTTCTCCATGAGAAATCCAAACACCTAATTCAGTTCCTGCTAAACTAGATAACATTACTGAATTGTTTTCTTGAATTTTTACAGAAGTAAAAGAACTTTCGTGCTTCTGAGAATCATTATGACCTAATTTTCCATGAACTTTATGTTCAGGATTAATCAATTCTAATTCCATCCATAATTGAGCACCATTACATATACCAACAGATAAAGTATCTTCTCTTTCAAAGAAATTCTTTAAAGTTGTATTTGCTTTTTCATTGTATTTAAATGCTCCTGCCCAACCTTTTGCAGAACCTAAAACATCAGAATTAGAGAAACCACCAACGGCACCAATAAACTGAATATCTTCTAACGTTTCACGACCAGAAATTAAATCTGTCATGTGTACATCTTTTACATCAAAACCAGCTAAATACATAGCATTTGCCATTTCACGTTCTGAGTTAGAACCTTTTTCACGGATAATTGCCGCTTTAGGTTTGTCTTTTCCAACTTTAGGAAGTTTACCAGTAAAGCTCTCTGGGAATTTATACGTTAAAGGCTGATTTTTATAATTATCAAAACGGTCTTGAGCTAAATTATTAGCCGTTTGTTTTTGATCTAATAAGAAAGAAGTTCTATACCAAACATCTCTCATTTCTGTAACATCAAAAGAGAAATTATCTTCGTTGTTTTTAATTGTAACTGTTCCTGAATTGTTTGCAGAACCAATATTGAAAAATTCAATATTATTTTTTGATAAAATACTGTCTACAGAAGCATCTGCTTGAAAAACAATACCTGAATTTTCTGAGAATAATACTTTTATAGCATCTTCTTCATTTAAAGAAGAGATGTTAAAGTCTGCTCCTAAATTTACATCAGCAAAACACATTTCTAATAAAGTAGTAATTAATCCACCAGAAGCAACATCGTGTCCTGCAGTAATTTTATCCGCTTTAATTAAATCTTGAATCGTGTTAAAAACAGTTTTTACATACGCAACGTTTGTAACATCTGGCGCTTCATTTCCGATGGCATTTAAAGTTTGGTTGAATGAACTTCCACCTAATTTAAATTCGTCTTGAGAAATATTGATATAATAGATATTTCCACCATCAACTTGTAAAAGAGGTTCTACAACTTTAGTAATCGCATTACAGTTTCCTGCTGCAGATATAATTACAGTTCCTGGCGCAATCACTTCACCATCGGTATATTTTTGTTTCATTGATAAAGAATCTTTTCCGGTAGGAACATTGATTCCTAAACCAATAGAAAATTCTGAAACCGCTTTTACAGCTTTGTATAAACGAGCATCTTCTCCTTCGTTTTTACAAGGCCACATCCAGTTTGCAGAAAGTGAAACACTTTTTAAGTTGTCTTTTAATGGTGCCCAAATTAAGTTGGTTAAAGATTCTGTGATGGCATTTCTAGATCCAGCTTCCGGACTAATTAATGCAGAAATAGGAGAGTGCCCAATTGAAGTAGCAACACCTTCTTTTCCTTTATAATCTAAGGCCATTACGCCAACGTTGTTTAACGGAATTTGTAACGGACCAACACATTGTTGTTTGGCAACTTTACCACCAACACAACGGTCTACTTTATTTGTTAACCAATCTTTACAAGCCACAGCTTCTAACTGTAAAACTTGTTTTAAATAGATTTCTAAATTCTTGGTTTTATAACGTGGATTTTTATATTTTCTGATAACCGTTTTATCTGTTAAAACAGTTTTTGGAGAAGAACCAAACATATCTTCTAAAGCTAAGTCCATTGGTTTTACACCTGTAGATTTAGACTCAAAAGTAAAACGATCATCACCTGTAACTACACCAACATCGTAAATAGGAGAACGTTCTCTATCTGCAATTTTGTGTAAAGTTTCTAAATGTTCCTCAGCAATTACTAATCCCATTCTTTCTTGAGATTCGTTACCAATAATTTCTTTTGCTGATAAAGTAGGGTCTCCAACAGGTAAAGCATCTAAATCGATTTTACCACCTGTATCTTCTACTAATTCTGATAAACAATTTAAATGTCCACCAGCTCCATGATCGTGAATAGAAACAATAAAGTTTTCTTCACTTTCTACCATTCCACGAACTGCATTTGCAGCACGTTTTTGCATTTCTGGGTTAGAACGTTGTACCGCGTTTAATTCAATTCCTGAATCTAATGCTCCAGTATCTGCAGATGAAACGGCAGCTCCTCCCATTCCAATTCTGTAGTTTTCACCACCAAGAATTACAATTTTATCACCTTCTTTTGGAGTGTCCTTTAAAGCTTGGTCTGCTTTTCCGTATCCAATTCCACCAGCTTGCATGATTACTTTATCGAAACCTAATTTTCTTGCAGGTGAATCACTTACAGAAGAATTTTCTTCGTGTTCAAAAGTTAAAACAGAACCTGTAATTAAAGGTTGTCCGAATTTGTTTCCAAAATCTGACGCTCCGTTTGATGCTTTTATTAAAATATCCATTGGAGTTTGGTATAACCAATCTCTAGCTTCAAATTTATTTTCCCAATATCTTGTATTTTTAACTGAATCTATAGAAGCTTCTAAACGAGAATACGAAGTCATATATACAGCTGTTCCTGCTAAAGGTAAAGAACCTTTTCCACCAGCCAATCTATCTCTAATTTCTCCACCAGAACCTGTTGCAGCTCCGTTAAAAGGCTCTACAGTTGTAGGGAAATTGTGTGTTTCTGCTTTTAATGATATTACAGATTCAAAATCTTGTGTTTGATAAAAATCTGGTTTATCCGCCGTTTTAGGCGCAAATTGTTCCACTTTAGGACCTTTTACAAAGGCAACATTATCTTTATATGCAGAAACAATATCGTTAGGAAATTGTTTAGACGTTTCTTTTATCATATTAAATAAAGAAGTAGGTTGTTCTACTCCGTCAATAATAAAAGTACCTCCAAATATTTTATGTCTACAGTGTTCTGAGTTTACTTGGCTAAAACCAAAAACTTCAGAATCTGTTAATTTTCTTCCTATTTTAGTAGCAACACCTTCTAAATATTCAACTTCCTCATCACTTAAAGACAATCCTTCTTGTGCATTGTAAGCAGCAATATCTTCAATATCTAAAATTGCTTCTGGCTGAATTTCAATGGTAAATGAATCTTGATGTAAACCATTGAACTTTTCAGAAATCATTGGGTCAAAATCGGTAAATTCTTCTGTAGATACAGTAAATTCTTCAATTCTTATGATGTCTGAAATACCCATATTCTGAGTGATTTCTACTGCATTTGTACTCCAAGGAGTAATCATTGCAGCTCTTGGGCCAACAAAAAAAGCATCGATTGATGTTTCTTCTATTTTTGGTTGATTGGCGAATAACCAAGTCAATTTAGAAACTGTTGTAGCGGTTAACTTTTTTGTTGTTTGAACAGCGAATATTTTGCTGTCTATATTTCCAAAGAAATGAATCATTATAGTGTTTTATTTGCGTATAGTTGTAAAAATGCAAATTTACTTTTTTTCAAGTTAAAACATAAGATTAATTTGCTTGAAATTATATAGTTACTACTTATTTTTTAACAAAAAAAAGACGGCTCATTAATTAGCCGTCTTTTTTTGATAAAATTAAGAAATAATGAATTATTTCTTAATCAGTTTTTTAGTAATAAATTGATTTTGAGTATTCAATTTAACTAAATAAACACCTTTAGAAAGATTAGAAATATCAATATTATTTTTAGTTTCTGTAATTTTAGTAGATTTTACTAGTTTACCTAAAACAGTGTAAACAGATACTTCAACATTTTTTCTAGTTTTAAAATACACTTTGTTACCTGTTACTGGGTTAGGGTACATGCTAAAAGAAATAAAGTCTGAAGTTTCTGTGCTAGCCGTTGCAGAATTGTAAACACCTATTCCGTCATAAGTTCCAACGTTAAATTGATCCCATTCTGCAGCAGTATAAGTTGTGTTTGGTTTGGTAACCGTTAACTTTCTTCTTAATGTCATGTTTCCAAAGTTTTTGGCAGTTTCGTTTAAAACTCCAATAATATCGATTAAAACTCCATTTTTAAATAAACCAACAGGATCGTTACCATTAAAATTTATTGGTGCTCCAAAGTTTGATGTTTGAAGGGTTAATAAATCGGCTTCTCTTGTTAAAGTAGCATCATCTGCTTGGAAATGTATTACAACAAAAATATCATTTGGGCTAAGTGTTCCACTTAAAGGGAATTCGTCTATCCAAGGACCAGATCCGTTAGATTGTTTTTTTATACTGTATGAAGATAAATCAATTGAGTTATCTGTAAGGTTGGCTATTTCTACAGCTTTATTGTTAGATGTTCCTTCTACATATTCAGAGAAAAATAATTCTGTATTGGTATTAACACCATCTGTAGTTGTTGCGGTTATTGCAGATGATTTAGCAGATTTGTTGTCTGCAGAATCTTTAGCTAAAACAGTTACACTATACGTAGTAGATATTGTTAAACCTGTAACATTGTAAAAATTATTAGTAGTGGTTCCATTAAAAGTACCATCAACAAAAACATCATAACCTGTAACACTAGCATTGTCTGTAGAAGCTGTCCAATTTACTTTAAAACTAGTTCCGCCTTCATTAGTAATTGTAATATTACTAGGTATAGTTGGAGGAGTAGTGTCTGATAATGTTGTAGCATTAACAGCTGCTGATTTAGCAGATTTATTACTAGCGATATCTTTTGCTAAAACGGTAATAGCATAACTTGTATTCGAGTTTAAACCAGAAACCGTATAATTTGTTGCTGAAGTTTGTCCTTTTAAATTACCATCTACAAAAATTTCATATTTAGTAACATTCACATTATCTGTAGAAGCTGTCCAATTAACATCAATAGTTGTTAAAGTAATATTACTTAAACTTACATTTGTTGGAGTAGTAGGTGCTTCACTATCATTAGAAGTATAAAGTCCCCAAGAATCTATCGCTGCATCTCCACCCCAAATTCTTGTTGCTAAATATGCATTATCTATAAAAGGATTTCTATTTCCTTGAGAATATTGTTGACCAGAAGTGTGATATATGTTTCTCTGTCTTTCAAAATCTGAAACAGGGTCTTCTACATTCCATTCTAAAAATAAATCGATCATATCATCTGGAGTAGAAGTAGAGTTACCAACACCAACACCAGTTGGTTTACATTGGTTTCCATAACGGATGTACATGTACATCATAATTCTAGCAACATCACCTTTCCATTCATCACCAGGATACCAACCACCAGAAACAGTACCAGCATTACCAGAACCATTGGCAAATTTTAAACTACCTCTTTGGCTATTAAACCCAACATCTGCAGGGCGTAAATGATGCCCGTCTGATCCAGGTCCAGAAGTACCAAGGTTTGGTGTTCCTAAAGATTTTGCATACACATGTTCTCTGTTCCAGTCTCCTTGATCTCCCCCATGATCGTTTATACCTCTTCTTCTAGATGTTGTACCAGTTGTAGAATCTGTATATCCATATATTAAGAGTACTTCTTGATCATTTTCTGGGTTTACATCTGTTGCTTGTAAAGCAGGCCAACCATAAGACAGTGTTTTGGTGTGTTTATTTATGGTAATGGTTGCTAATTCAGCTTTTAGATCAAGACCAGATTTTGTCCAATCGAGCCCGTTATAATATGGTTCTTGAGCAGAAATTATTGCTGTTAAAAAAAGGAATACTAAAAGTAGATTTTTTTTCATGATTGGTAATAATTAAAAAAACGATCCATTAAAAATGAATCGTTTTTGTTAAGATGTAATTGTATTAGTTTTTTATTAATTTTTTTGTGATAAATTGTTTACCAGAATTAATTTTGATAAGATAAATTCCTTTAGAGAATTCAGAAATATCAATATTATTTTTACTTTTTGTGACTTCTGATGTTTGTATTAATTTACCTAAAACATTGTAAATAGTAATAGTTGCATCTTCTGTAACACTAAAATAGATTCTGTTCCCGTTTGTTGGATTTGGAAACATTTTAAAAGATTCAAAAATGTTTGTTGCTGTACTTAAAGTAGAAGTAAAACTACCAATACCATCAAAAGTATTTTCAGGAAAAGAAGTCCATTCTCCTGCTTTATCAAAAGTGGTATTTGGTGCACTAATATCTCCATTTCTTCTTAGAGTTACATTTTTTGCGAAATTAGATGTGGTGCCAAATTTACCTATAATATCTATTAATATACCGTTTTTAAATAAACCAACTACGTCATTTCCATTAAAATTTACAGGTTGTCCCCAACCATTTTCTTCTATTACAGGTTGTACTAAGTCTACTTGACCATTAGGATTAGAAGTAGAGTAAGGTTGTAATTGAGATATATCGTTTTTACCATTACCTATCACAAAAACATCTCCAGGAACAATGTTTTTAACCGTTCCACTGTTTAATGCTAATGGAGTTATCCAACCATTGGCACCGTCTTTTTGCATCTTTAACACATACTCTGCAAGATCTACTGTACTACCTGTTAAGTTTACAATTTCTAAAGCCTTATTTGTGCCACCGTTACCTTCAAAATATTCAGAAAAGAATAATTCTGAAGCAGCACCACCAGATGCTCCGTCTGTTGTAGTTGCATTAACAACAGCCGTTTGGGCAGATTTATTATTGTCATTATCTTTTGCTAAAACAGTAACTCCGTAAGTAGTAGATGTAGCTAAACCGGTAATTACATAAGTAGTTGCAGTAGTTGTTGCTTTAAAAGTACCATCAACAAAAATATCATAACCAACTACTTCATTATTATCTGTAGAAGCAGACCAGTTTACGTTAAAAGAACTATCGGTTATGTCTGTAATAGAAATGTTAGCAGGAACTGTTGGTGGAGTTGTGTCTACTAAAGTTTTTCCTGTAACAGTATTACTTGCTTCAGATTTGTTAATTAAATCTTTAGCAATTACTTTAAAATTGTAAGTAGTGTTTGTTTCTAAACCTGTAATAGAAACAGTTGTAGATGTAGCTGTTTGTTTAGTTAAAACATCATTAACATAAACCTGGTATTGCGTAACACCAATATTGTCTGTAGAAGCGGACCAAGAAATATCTATAGAAGTTAAGGTTGTATTACTTAAAACAACATTTGTTGGTTTGCTAGGTGCTTCTGTGTCACTGCTTGTATAAATCCCCCAAGTATCTTCTGCGTTTTCTCCTCCCCAAATTCTTGTAGCCAAAAACGGATTGTCTATAAACGGGTTTCTGTTACCTTGGGCGTAGGTGTTTGAGGTGTTTTCATGATATGTATTTCTTGCTTTTTCAAAATCAGAAACAGGATCTTCTCTATTCCATTTTAAGAATAAATCAATCATATCATCTGGCGTAAATTGAGAGTCACCAACACCAACATAGGTAGGTAAACATTGGTTTCCGTAACGAAGGTACATGTACATTATAATTCTAGAAACATCTCCTTTCCATTCATCTCCAGGATACCAACCTCTTGTATTAGGACCGTCGGGACCATTGTAGCTAATAGAAGAACGACCAGAATTTCCGCTACCTAAGGCAAATTTGTAATTATTTCTTTCTGAGTTTCTATTTTTATCTGCAGGTCTTAAATTATGAGCATCGGTTCCAGAACCTTTTTGGTCTGTAACTAAACTTGGGTTTGCAAGTGATTTAGAAAATACATGTTCTCGGTTCCATACAAAGTTTTTACCTTCTCCTCTATCTTGTAAAGCGCTTTCTCTCGTTCTGTCGTTAGTATCATCTTGGTCTGTTCCATTTTCCCATCCATACATTAAAACAACTCTATCTGGGTTTGTGTCTTGGTCTGTAATTTTAGAAGCTTCCCAAACACCAGGAGTATAATCTAGTTTATTAGTATGAGTACTGATAATCTTAGTAGCTAAAGCATCTTTTAAATCGATACCTGTTAATTGTAAATCTACATCACTGTAATAGGATTCTTGAGAAAAAGAAATTAAAGATGTAATTGTTAAAATAAAAAAAAGTAGTTTTTTAAGCATGTAAATTGATATTGGATTAATAAATAGATACTTTCTTTTTCAACAATTATAAGGCTACACTAGCAATTAATTATAGCCTTATGTTTTTATTTTCTTTCTAAAAGTGCCATGTAAAATCCGTCGAAACCAGAAATATGCGCTAACACTTTTTTATCGGATACAAATGTAAAATCTTTTCCCGCATCCGATGTTAAGAAATGATTAACTTGTTCTTGGTTTTCTGATGGTAATACAGAACATGTAGCGTACACCATTTTTCCCCCTGGTTTTACCATGGTAGAATATTGTTGTAAAACGTCTTGTTGTATTTTTTTAATATTTTCTATAAATTCTGGTTGTAATTTCCATTTAGAATCTGGGTTTCTACGGATAACACCTAAACCAGAACAAGGAGCATCAATTAAAACTCTGTCTGCTTTACCATGTAATTTTTTAATTGGTTTTGTAGAATCAATTACACGCAGATCTATATTGTGTGCTTTGTTTCTCTTTGCTCTCACTTTTAATTTACGCAATTTACTTTCGTAAATATCCATGGCAATAATTTGACCCTTATTTTCCATTAAAGCAGATAAATGCAAAGTTTTACCACCTGCACCTGCACAAGTATCTATAACTTTCATTCCTGGTTTTACATCTAAATATGCCGCAACTAGTTGCGATGAAGCATCTTGAACTTCAAAATAACCCGCATGAAAAGCTTCTGTTTTAAAAACATTGGCTCTTTCTGGTAAGATTAAAGCATCCGGATGATTGGGTACAAATTCTGTATTTACACCTTCCGCTTTTAATTTTTTCTGAAGAGCTCCTCTAGTAATATTTAAGGTATTGGTTCTTAAAATTACACTTGCTTGTACATTTAAAGCAGCAATTTCTTTAGTCCAAATTTCTTCTCCTAATTCTGTAGCACACATTTCATCCATCCAATCTGGTATAGATTCTCTATATTTTCTTGTTCTAGAAAGTTCTGCAAAACGACCTTTAATTTTTCTTTCTGGTACATCACCAATTTGATTCCAATCTGGTAAAGCAATTCCTCTTAAAATACACCATACAGAGAATAATCTCCAAATGTTATCTCTGTCATAAGGTACTTTTACTTCTGCAATTTCTGCATATAAACGATTCCAACGAACTATGTCGTAAATGGTCTCAGCTACAAATTTTCGGTCTCTAGCTCCCCAACGTTTGTCTCGTTTTAAAGCTTTTTCTACAGCTTTATCAGCATAAACACCTTCATTAAATATATCTCTAATACTATCTATAACTGAAAAAGTTAAGTTTCTGTGTAATCTCATTATTTCTTTTGAATATGGGCGCAAATGTACGAAATCTGCTTTATGAATCCTTGATTTTAAGTTGTTTTTAAATGTATGGAATTTTTATGAAAAAGTTATTTTATTGGTGTCTGTTTCGTTTTTATAGAATAACTACTTTTTTATTGGATAGTAGCGTTTATTTTTGAAATATTGATATCTGATTGGTCCATATATTTTTGTGTTTTAATGTTCTAAAGGCTTGTTTTCTAAGGGTGTTAAAAATGTTATTTTATTTAGGTTCTAAATAACTATCAAGTAAATAACGTGATTAATTGGTGTTCGTCTAAAAATTCATTTATCGCATAATTATGTAAACCTAAATTGTCTTACAAATGCCAATTAACTTCATTTATTTGTATTTTAGAATGTTAGTATTTAAATGTCTCTGTTATAAAATCAATTGTGTTTTTTACATTTATAGCTACAAACACGGTATTAAAATACGAACGTCTTCAAAAGTTAAATTTTTATCATTTATTCTTATTGATTTCTGTATTTTCGTTCTTTATATTTTTTTAAATTGAATTTAAGCTACCCAATAACATATATTAAAGGTATTAGTGTACAAAGAGCAACGCTTATGTATGCGGAATTGGGTATAAAAACATGTAATGATTTACTAAACTTCTTTCCGTTTAGATATATTGATAAAACTACATTTTATGCAATAAAGGACTTACAGCCTAACTCTTCTGAGGTGCAAATTGTTGGTAAAATTACGCGTGTAAAATCAGTAGCACAAAAAAGAGGAAGTAGGTTAGTGGCAACTTTACAAGATGCCACAGGGTCTATGGAATTGGTTTGGTTTAAAGGTCAAAAATGGATTAAAGATTCTCTGAAAATTAATGAGCCTTATGTGGTTTATGGCAAACTAAATCATTATAATGGTAATTTTAGCATTCCACATCCAGAATTAGAGTTGGTTGCGGAATACAAGAAAAAGTTACAATCCAAAATGCAACCGGTATATCCGTCTACAGAAAGATTAGTAAATTCTGGTGTTTCTAATAAACTAATGCGGAATTATGTTCAGCTTTTATTACAGCAGTTTTTTGAAGTAATTACAGAAACATTATCACAAGAAATAATAGACGATTTTAAATTGATGTCTAAGCGTGATGCTTTGTTAAATGCTCATTTTCCTAAAAGTCAAGAAAACTTAGCCAAAGCACAAAATCGTTTAAAATTTGAAGAATTATTTTTTATTCAATTGCAATTATTGCGAAAGAAACTCATCAACAAAACCAAAATAAAAGGATTTGTTTTTGAAAACGTCAGCGATTACTTTAATACTTTTTATAAAGACCATTTACCTTTTAATTTAACCAATGCTCAAAAAAGAGTGTTGAAAGAAATTAGAAAAGATGTGGCTTCTGGTGCACACATGAACCGTCTTTTACAAGGAGATGTTGGTTCTGGTAAAACCATTGTTGCTTTATTAACCATGCTTTTAGCTATAGACAACGGTTTCCAAGCAACTATTATGGCGCCAACAGAAATTTTGGCAACGCAACATTATCATGCCATTTCAGAAATGTTGAAAGACATGGATATTAATGTCGATTTACTGACGGGATCTGTTAGAATAAAAAAACGAAGAGAAATTCATGCAAATCTAGAAGACGGTACTTTACATATTTTAATAGGTACACACGCGCTGTTAGAAGATAAAGTAAAATTTAAGAACCTTGGTATTGCAATTATTGATGAACAGCATAGATTTGGAGTTGCACAGAGGGCAAAATTGTGGGGAAAAGGCGGCCCATCCCAACCTTCTAAAAGAGAAGGAGCCCAAGCTGTGCGGAATCGTTATGAAACTGCTCGTCCTTCTGTTTACGCTTTGATGAAGGAAATGCAAGTAGAGCGTAAAAAACAAACTACACCTGCAGAACAAGTTCTTTGGCAACAATTAAAAACCAAAAAACTAGATTCTAAATTTAGAAGGCAACACATTGTTGATGAGTTTATTGTCGATTTTATTTGTATTGAAAAAAACTTAATTATAGAGGTTGATAGGAAATACCACAACACCAAAGAACAGCAAGAAGCAGATCATTTAAGAACCGAAATTTTACAAGAATTAGGTTTTAAAGTAATAAGATTTACCAACGAAGAAGTTATTGGAAACATAGAAGGAATTACCCAAAAGATAGCACAAGAATTACACAACAGTGAGAAAAGGGAGGCTGAAGGGGTTTCTTCTCTTCCTCCACACATTCTAGTGATGACGGCAACACCAATACCAAGAACTTTGGCAATGTCTGTCTATGGAGATTTAGATATTTCTGTAATAGATGAATTACCTCCCGGAAGAAAGGAAGTAAAAACGGTACATCGATTTGATAAAAATAGATTATCTGTTTTTAAGTTTATGCGAGATGAAATTGAAAAAGGAAGGCAAGTATATATTGTATATCCTTTAATTCAAGAATCTGAAGCCATGGATTATAAAGATTTAATGGATGGTTATGAAAGTATTTCTAGAGATTTTCCTACACCAAAATATCAAATAAGTATTGTACACGGAAAAATGAAACCTGCAGATAAAGAACACGAAATGCAGCGTTTTGTAAAAGGAGAAACTCAAATTATGGTTGCCACAACGGTAATAGAAGTTGGTGTAAATGTACCGAATGCCAGTGTAATGATTATTGAAAGTTCAGAACGTTTTGGGCTTTCACAATTGCATCAATTAAGAGGAAGAGTTGGGCGGGGAGCAGACCAAAGTTATTGTATTTTATTGTCTAGTTATAAGCTTTCTGAAGAAGGAAAAACACGTTTAAAAACCATGGTAGATACTACAGACGGTTTTAAAATAGCTGAGGTTGATTTAAAGTTACGTGGACCAGGAAATTTAATGGGTACCCAACAAAGTGGAGTTTTAAACCTTAAAATAGCCGATGTTGTAAGAGATTCTAAAATTTTAGTTGCTGCAAGAAATACAGCAATTTCCGTTTTGCAAGAGGATTCTAATTTATCGCAACCAGCAAATATCAACATTAAAAAAGCATATGTAGAGTTGTCTAAAAACTCTAAAATTTGGAGTGAGATTAGTTAGATTTTTTTAGTGTGTTTTAAGTTCTAAAAAAATATACCACAAATTTATTTTTAATCATTTTAAAATTTATTTGGGTTACAAATTTTGCCAAAAAAAAACCGAGCAATCTGCTCAGTTTTTTTATTCAATATTATAAAAATAAATAAGTTACTATTTTTTCTTAATTGTATTTAGGTAATCTTGAAAACGTTTCCCGTATTCAGAACTTTTTACGTTGTCTGATAACGAATTATTAACAGTATCTAACATTTTTAAACTAGCATCATACATTTCTGTTAAGGCAATATAAGGAGCTACTTCTTTGTCTGCATTTGTAATAGCGAAATTAGTAGTATATAATACCCTTTTTCTTGTTAGTTTTTGATAATCTTTTTCTAATTGAGCAATTAATTCTTGGTCGTTTGCTTTTTTTGCTTCAAAATCTTTTTTGATGAAGTTTAAGCGTTCATCTTGAAATTTATTTTTTACTTTATTATACTTATCTAAAATTTCTTGGTTTTTAGAACCTGTAATTTCTGGGGTATATCCAAATTGTTCAACATTATCATTAATGGTGATTGTTCCTTTTTCTCCAAAAAATAAAATTCTTTTATTGGTTGTATTTCCATCAAAAGTTAAATAATATAAGACAGGAGATTCTACATTATCTGTTAAAATGAATTTATCATTTCCTAATAAGTTTACAGAATCTACAGATACTAAAAGCGTATCTTTCATTTTTTGAAGGTATAAAGTCCCCTTTTTAAGACCTTTAATTTGTCCTTGTACAGTCATATTTCCTTCTTTTTTAGAAGAACATGCTGTAATTAAAATGGATAGGACTAAAAGTGTAATAATTTTCTTCATAAATCTATATTTTTCGTCTGCAAATATCTTCATTATTATTTAAAGTGTTGCAGATAATTCCATTAAAATGGTACATAAAATAGCACCGATTGTTCCTATAGCATAACCAAAAACTGCCAATAAAACACCAACCGTTGCCAAAGAAGGATGAAAAGCTTGTGCTACAATTGGGGCAGAAGCAGCGCCACCAACATTTGCTTGGCTACCAACAGCTAAAAAGAAATAAGGCGCTTTAATTAATTTGGCAACTAAAATTAATAATCCCGCGTGTATAGACATCCAAACAAGTCCAATTGCAATTAAGCCTACATTGTCAAAAATCATTGCTAAATCCATTTTCATACCAATAGTGGCAACTAAAACGTAAATAAAAACACTTCCAATTTTACTAGCACCTGCACCTTCGTAATTTTTGGCTTTTGTAAAAGATAAAATAACAGCAATTATTGTAGAAATACTAATTAGCCAAAAGAATCCTGAGTCTAAAAAAGTAAAGATATTTCTCCAGGTTTCAGATTCAATACTTGCTACTAGATTGCTGAAAAAAGAACTTAAATAAGCAGAAGCAAAATGACCAAAACCTACAGTACCAAAAGCAATTGCAAGAATAATCATAAAGTCTGTTACCGTTGGAGTTCTTTTTACTTTTTTAGCAAAAGTAGATACTTTTTCTTTTAAATCTTCAATAGCAGAGGTATCTGCCCCCAACCATTTGTCTATTTTATCCTTTTTACCAATTCCTATTAATAAAATAGCCATCCAAATATTAGCAACAACGATATCAACAAAGACCATTCCTCCATATTTTGCCGGATTGTATTTGTAAATTTCTAACATGGCAGTTTGGTTTGCACCACCTCCAATCCAACTACCAGCAAGGGTAGATAAACCACGCCAAACGGCATCAAAATCTGATCCACCAACAGTTTCTGGTGAGAAAATTGAAATTAGTAAAATGGCTATTGGTCCTCCAATAATAATACCCACAGTTCCGGTAAAAAACATAATTAATGCTTTAGAACCTAAGTTAAAAATTGCTTTTAAATCGATGCTTAGTGTCATTAGAACTAAGGCAGCCGGTAATAAAAATCGACTAGAAATATAATACAATTGAGTTTTTCCTTTTATTATTTCTCCTGCAGAATTTAAGGTTTCCCATTCTGGGGATATTATTCCTGCAGTTGTAAAGATGGCAGGGATAAAATATGCCATAAATAAACCTGGTACAATTTTGTAAAATTTATGCCAAAAACCACTGGTTTTACTTTCTGTATAGAAAACAAAGCCGAGTGATAACATTAAGATTCCAAAAACGATTGCATCATTAGTAAAAGTGGGTGTGGTCATACTTATATTGTTTTTTTAGTAAAGTCTGTATTTATAAGAACTCCTAATTGAAGTCTGTGAAGACCACTGTTAGAAAATTTTGTGTAAAAATAACCTAATTTTAGTTTTAGATTTTTGCTGATTTTTTTAAGCAGGCCTACTCCAGTTCTGTTTTGACTGTATGCTTTTGATGCAAATTTTATAAAGAGCTCACTAAAAGCATAGGTTTCTAAGTTTTTAGAAATTGGGTAGTTTAAAAACAACCCATATCTTATTCTATGTGCTACCGTATTTATTAAGTTTTTTCTTTTAAACCTTTGTGCTAATCGCACACGATGTTTTACTTTAATTTTCCCCCAATTATCTTTGATATTTAGATCTTGATAAAACCGATATTCATATAAAACGGGAGCATCACTTTTGTAAGATGTATCTGTTATTGAATATACACCACCAGCTGTAACATTAATTTTAGGATTAAAAGTATAGTTGATACCAACCCTATAAATTTCTTGTTGGTATTCTGTAGCTAGTTCATAATATCTAAAATGCGCGCTTGTTTTAAGTTTTACATTTTTAGATAATTTATGAGTACCATTATACATATACCAAGTTCCTAATTTGTCTTCTGCTGTAGATTGTGCTTGTAGTTTAAAGCAACAAAACAATAAACATAGAAATCCTATTTTTTTATTCATAAAAGGGTAAGTTGAAAAAAATTAGTTTCATAGATTTTGATCAAGGAGCCAATATACAAAATTGCAAACGCTCAATATAAAATGAGGGTTTATTTTTAATGGTTATGTTGTTTTTATTTTTAATGAAATGAATTTATGAGGTTTTGTGATAGTAGATAATTAATTTTTAAGATACTTTGGTTGTACTCTAATTTAAGAGATGTTTTTTTAATGCATTACCTTCAATTTCTTATATTTGGGTAACGATGTAATTCGCTATAGGTAAAAATATATCTATTTCAATTTTTTTTATTTTCATCGTTATAATAAAGTAAGAAATAGTGTTGATATGTTTTGTCTAAACGGTAGTTTCTGAGATTGTATTGTAACTAAGGGAGATTATAAGTTTTAAATTTAAAGTAATTAACAATTAATAATATAGGTGTCAAAAAGCTAAATAATAACTTAAAAAATGGATTTTTATACAGAAATATTTAAAGGCAAAAATAAAAGACTAATAGTTGAAGGAGATAAAGAGGTCCTTATTTATAGTTTAGATCAAGAAAAAACATATCGTGGGTTAAAGACAGAAAAACCAAATAAGCTAATAAATGCGAATATTTTAAATTCAGAAAAAAATAGATCTGGTAGAGGTACTTATTTAATTGATCCTCCTAGAATAAAGATACCGTTTTTTAAAATATACAAACGTACTTTACCTTCTGTTATTTGTAGAGCTGATGTAAAGTTTGATGGGGTAATAGATAATTGTGATTTTTCTAGTCTTACTATTGTATGGTTTCAAGATGATTTTGCATTTCCTATAGAAAATAAGATTCTTAAGAAAATCAAAGAGATACCTTATAGTTTAGTGTGTAATAAATATTCTTATTAAAAATTGAAGGTAAAAAGATGCGTCATAAAATAATAGTTGATGGTAATTTAGAAGTTTATATCAGTAGTATTGAGCAAAACTTAACGTATAGTAATTTGTTGGAAGGCTTTCCGAATCAAAGTTATAATGCGGAGATTATTTATAGAGAAGGCAAAGATAAATACTTCAATGAAATTTATGTTATTGATCCTAAACAGACTCAAATATTATATCTTTCAGAAGATAATTATGCAATACCTAAAGTTACCTGCAGAATTACAGTTCGGTCAAATAAAAACTTAAAAGATGCTGGTAAAGATTTTTCTTCTTTAAGAATTGTTTGGTTTCAAGATGATTATGTATTTCCAATCGATAAAGAAATAATTGAGAATCTAAAAGAGATACCTTATCACAAATTATGTGGTGAGTATGAAAATTGAAATTTATGATTACTACGGATTTGATGTTTTTTCAAAAATAAGTACGATTAAATAGAGTAGTTGGTATTATTTACACCAGGTGATCTACAGTATTTAAATGACATTAATTTAGTCCTCTTTTTTCTTAGGTTCTCTTTTTGCATTTTTAAGTGCTTGCATTAGCATCCATTCTATTTGTCCGTTTGTAGAACGAAATTCATCTGCAGCCCATTTTTCAATGGCTTTTATCATGTCTTCATTAACTCGCAACGCGAATGCTTTTTTCTTTGCCATGTTAGCTTTTTATAAATAAAACGATGGTTTTAATTAATTGTTCTGAAATTTGGAATTCTGAAGAATAATAAGACTTAATATTGTCTTCCTCTTTTTGAATGTCCTTTAAAACATGATTCATATTTTTTATAATCACCAATTCAGATGTTGGATTAGCTTTATGTAGTGCCTTTGCATCTTCAATTTGAACCTGAATATCTTTATCACCATTAATAATTAAAATAGGGATGTGTAGCTTTTTAATTTCTGTTTTAGGATTTAACTGCATCCAATCGTATAAAAAAGGTTGATTTCTTTCACCAAATATGCTCATTAAAAACGGATGTACCGTTTTAATTTTACCTTTTACTCTTAAAGTGTCAAATTGCTTTCTTGCAGCAATACCTAAATTAGGATTATTTTTTGAAATTTGTTTTATAATGGTTTCATCAATCTGTTCTCCTGCTCCAGCAATAGAAATATATTTGTCAACGTTTTTTGCTGCCATCATAGCAATTAAAGAACCTTGACTATGACCAACTAATATAATTTCAGAAAAACGATTGTCGTTTTTAAAATGAGAAATTACTTTTTCTACATCAACGGTAAAATCTGTAATCTTGGTATCTTTTAATAAAGCCCTATTATTCTTGTTGGCCGTTCTTTTATCATAACTAAAAAAAGCAATGTTTTCTTTATTGATGGAATCTCTAAATTGTTTAATATAATTAGCTTTCACGTTTTGTGCAGGTTGATTTCCATTTCTATCTACAGGTCCAGAGCCATGAACCCAAATAATTAAGGGCGTATTTTCTTCCATAAAAGTTAACGTTCCAGGAAGTTCTATGGTTCTATTTTTTATTAAAATTTCTTCGGATTTTACTTGTGCAAAAGAAACCGATATTCCAAAAAGGGTGACTACTAAATAGGTAATTATACGAATCATATTAATTTATTTTTAAACTATAAGTTTCTAAAACTCTTTTTGCTTCTTCCTTTAATTGTGTTCCTATTAATAATTTTTCGCCATCTTTTAGGAGTAATTGAATGCCAATATTTCCAGAAACATTTACAGCTTTTTCTCTTCCTTTGTTAAAGAAAAAACCACCTTTTATACCCCAACCACCAAATTCTGTAATAGGTTGATATTTTCTTACATAAGCCTTAGAAATTTCATTCCAAGGAATTGTTTTTACTGAAAAATGTAAAGGAAAAAATTGGTAATGAATTCCTTTTTCATCAATTCTAGAGGTTAATTTAAATAAAAAAATTACGGCAATAGAAACTACAATGGTAATAATAGTTGTTAGAAAATCTTTGATAGTTACAGGTGTGTTTTCTTCTATATGTTTTTTTATAATTATTGCTATTGGCACAATTGTACTAAAAATCAAAACTAAAATCAACCAAGTTTGTCTAAAGCGCTGTTTTTCTTTAAAAACTTTCATATTATCTGTTTTTGTCTTTTTCTAAAACAGCATATACACCACCATTAGTATTGGCATATACATTAATTACACGCCAACCTTGTTTTGCATATGAATTAATCTCCTCTTCAAACTTATTTTGGCTATTAGACCAAAACATTTTTTGTTTTAAAAATTTATATTCTTTCATGTTTTTAATTTTGTTAAAAAAATAGATTTTAATTTAAAATTTTTAGTCTTTCTAACTGTATTTAATGACTTAAGGTTCCTGCGTTTACAACAGGAGACGCTTCTTTGTCTCCACATAAAATAACCAACAAATTGCTTACCATTGCTGCTTTGCGTTCATCATCTAGCTCAACAATTTGCTTTCTGTTTAATTCATTCAAAGCCATTTCTACCATTTCCACAGCACCTTGTACAATTTTATGTCTAGCAGCAACAATTGCAGTTGCCTGTTGTCTTTTTAACATGGCAGAAGCAATTTCTTGAGCATACGCTAAATACCCTATTCTTGCTTCTAAAACCTCTATCCCTGCAATAGATAAACGCTCGTCAATTTCTTTTTCTAAAGCTTCAGAAACTTCATTAACACTAGAACGTAAAGTAATATCTTCATCATGGCCTTCATCAGCAAAATTATCATATGGATACATACTTGCTAACTTTCTAACGGCAGCATCTGTTTGTACGCGTACAAAGTTTTCGTAATTATCAACATCAAAAGCAGCCTTGTAAGTGTCTGTTACTCTCCAAACCAAAATAGTGGAAATCATTATTGGGTTTCCTAATTTATCATTTACTTTTAAACGTTCACTATCAAAATTACTAGCTCTTAATGAAATAGATTTTTTTCTGAATAGTGGATTCGCCCAAAACAAACCATTTTCTTTTATAGTACCTACATATTTACCAAATAACAAAATAACTTTAGAAGTGTTTGGGTTTACCAAGATAAAACCGAAAAAGCCAATAAAACCTATTAAAGAAACAATGATGTAAAGAATAGTTTCATTTAAAACGCATAATGCAATTCCTCCAAAAAATAGTACTAATACAATTAACAACATTAGATAACCGTTGGCAGGTTTAATAATTTTCTCTTCTTTCATAAGGTTTTATTTAAAATGATATTAAAATGATATCACAAAGATATAGTATATTTTTTGTTATTTACAAAATTGGTGAAGATTATTTTTTATAAATTTGTAGAAACTTAATTATACAAGATCAAGATGCATATTAAATTATTTTTAATGATATCGTTATTTTTTTTCTCAAAACCTACAACAGTAGAAACTGTGTTTTGGGGGCCTACAGGACATAGAACTACGGCTAAAATTGCTGAAAAACATTTAACAAACAAGACGAAAAGAAAAATTGATAAATTGTTAAAAGGGCAAAGTTTAGCTTTTGTATCGACATATGGAGATCAAATAAAATCTGATAAGAAATACAATAAATTTTACTCTTGGCATTATGTAAATATGGATTTGGATGAAAAGTATGCGGATGCAGAAAAAAATCCTAAAGGAGATTTGGTTACAGGAATTCATAAATGTGTGCAAGTTTTAAAAGATAAAAATAGTTCTGAAGAGGATAAAGTTTTCTATTTAAAAATATTGGTTCATTTAGTGGGAGATTTACATCAACCATTACACATCGGACAAAGAGAAGATAAAGGAGGAAATGGAATACAGGTTCAGTGGTTTGGTACTGGTACAAATTTACATACCGTTTGGGATTCTAAAATGATTGAAGAATGGAATATGAGTTATGGAGAATTGGCTGATAACGCAAAAGATTTATCTAAATCAGAAATTAAAGCCATAGAAAACGGAACGGTTGTAGAGTGGGTAGATGAAGTACATGAAATTACAAAAGATGTATATAGTTCTGCAAAAGTAGGAGAAAATCTAAAATATAGATATTCTTATGATTATTTAGGTACTGTGAGAACGCAATTACAAAAAGGAGGAATTAGATTGGCTAAAATTTTAAACGAAATATTTGGTTAAAAACCGTCAATACTTTATACAAAAGCCTCATAAATTTATTTTTATGAGGCTTTTTAGTTAAGGATTAGTTAATTGTTTTTTATTAAGATATCTTCTTTGTAATTTTATAAAATGCTAAAAAAATGTTTTTATTCTTTATTTTTTTTCGCGCTTTTATTTTCTTGTAAAAAGGAAGCGATGAAAAAGGAATCGGAAAAGGTTTCTTCGGTTACGTCTTATACTTACAATGAATTAAAACCTTTGTTAGAAAAAGATGATGGCAAAACGTATGTAATAAATTTTTGGGCAACATGGTGTGCACCTTGCGTAAAAGAATTACCAGCGTTTGAAAAATTGAACCAAGAATATGCCGCTAAAAACGTAGAAGTTATTTTAGTAAGTTTAGATTTTCCGAAACAAGTAGATAAAAGATTAATTCCTTTTATCAATAAAAATAATTTGCAATCTAAAGTTGTTTTATTAAATGATGTAAATGAAGATGTTTGGATAAAAGCAATTGATTCTACATGGTCTGGAGCTTTGCCAGCAACGTTAATTTACAATGCAAAAGGTAGAAAGTTTTATGAGCAATCTTTCGATTATGAGAAATTAGAAACTGAATTACAATCCATTTTATAAACTTAAATGAATCCATATGAAATTTACAAAATCCATTTTATTGCTATTAGTAATTATTGTTGCAAGTGCATTTACTATTAAAACTGCAGGTGGTTATAAAGTAGGTGATACTGTAGCCGATTTTAAATTAAAAAATATTGATAATAAAATGGTTTCCTTATCGGATTATAAGGAAGCAAAAGGGTTTGTTATTATTTTTACATGTAACCATTGTCCGTATTCTATGGCAAATGAAGATAGAATAATTGCTTTAGATAAAAAATATAAGAAATTAGGATATCCTGTAATTGCTATAAACCCAAATGACCCAAAAGCCTCGAAAGGAGATAGTTTTGAGGATATGAAGGTTAAGGCAAAAGAGAAAGGATTTACGTTTCCTTATTTATATGATGAAGGTCAGACTGTATATCCAAAATTTGGAGCAACAAAAACTCCGCATGTCTTTATTGTAAGCAAGCCAACAATGAAGGTAGAATATATTGGGGCTATAGATAATAGTTCTAGAGACGCAGATGCAGTGACAGAAAAATATGTAGAAAATGTAATTGATGCTTTATTAGCAGGGAAAAAACCTACAAAAACAACAACAAGAGCAATAGGTTGCTCTATAAAAACTTTATAAGAAAAATGATTTGGATGATTAATTGAACTTTTTCCTCTAATAATTAAAAACCCCAAGTTTTAACTTGGGGTTTTTTTATGGCTTATTTTAAATTAAAAAACAAATTGGTTTTTTTAATACCAACGTTTTTTATTCTTTTTAGATGCTTCAGATTTTCTTCCTTTAGTGTGTTTACTAACAGTGTTTGGTTGTTTTTTTCTGTGTTTTGGTGGTGCAATAGGATACGGATGTTCTGCAATCACTTTAATTGGCTTTTCAATTAAAGTTTCAATTAATTTAATGTAGGCATTTTCATCTGGAGAACAGAAAGAAAAAGCAATTCCAGATTTTCCTGCTCTACCGGTTCTACCAATTCTATGAATATAGGTTTCTGGTATATTAGGAATATCAAAATTAATAATAGCATCTACATTTGTAATATCAATACCACGTGCGGCAACATCAGTAGCAATTAAGATATTAGCTTTCTTATTTTTAAAATCTTCTATTGCTTTATTTCTTATCGCCTGTGTTTTATCACCATGAATACTGGTAACTTTATATCCATTTTTATTTAAAGATTCCTCCAGTTTGTCAACACCAAATTTTGTACGTCTAAAAATAATTATTTTCCCATTTATGGTATTTCTTAGCAAGTGTAAACATAAATCTGTCTTGTTTTTTTTAGGAAGATAATATAATAATTGACCAATATTTTTTGCTGTAGTTTCTTCTGGGTTTATTTCAATTTTAATAGGACTTTTTAAAATCCTTTTAGCTAATTCATCTATTTTTTCTGGTATAGTAGCAGAAAAAAGTAAGGTTTGCTTTTTCTTAGGACATAATGCTTCTATCTTTTTTACATCGGCAATAAAGCCCATGTCTAACATTAAATCTGCTTCATCTAATACAAAAATTTCAATAGCACTTAAATCGATGTTACCTTGTAATTGTAAGTCAATTAACCTACCAGGTGTTGCTACTAAAACATCTACACCTTTTGCTAATATTTCTTTTTGAGGTTCTAAAGAAACACCTCCAAAAACAGCTGTAGTTGTTAAATTTGTGTATTTGCTATAGCTAACAAAGTTTTCTAGAATTTGAATTGCTAATTCTCTAGTTGGTGTAATAATTAAAGATTTTATCTTCTTTACTTTTTGTTCTGCAGCTTCATTATCTAGCAAAAGTTGAATAATTGGCAATGCAAAAGCGGCAGTTTTTCCTGTACCTGTTTGTGCAGAAACAATTACATTTTTTTTAGCTAACACTAAAGGAATTGCTTTTTCTTGTACTTGTGTTGGTGTATGAAATCGCTCTTCAGCAACTGCTTTTAAGATAGATTTATGTAAGGGTAATTCAGAAAACTGCATTTAAATATTTTTAATGCAAAGATAGTTTAATTGTATCTATAGTTTTTGATGATTTTTGTGTTTTAAAAAGCTGTTTTTTTTGGTAGATTTTATAGGAAGGATTCTTTAATACATCAACTTTGTAAAAGTCAAAAAACACTTAGTTTTCAGTTTGAGATGGACATAGAGTGTGAAATGTCAATATTATTTATAGCAAAAAACACAAAAAAAACTTAAGTAATACATTGTAGAAAAGTGAAATACTTTACTTACTACATCATAAAATGCTGTTTAGAACAGCATCGCATTTGATAAAGTTTTACATCAATTTCTTGTTTGGTATAAAAAATAAATCAATCTTTTAGCTTTTTTGCAGCTTCTTTTTGTGCTTTTCGTTCTAGTTTTCTAAAATAACCTCGAGTTAGAAAATTATGTTTTAAAGCTTCCATATTTTGGTTGAATTTATCTGAACCTTCATTAATATTTTTAAGTGTAGATTTTAAATTATTTACCAGCATGGTATCTTTTACAACATAGTTATAAGCACCATTACTAGTATTAAAATTATCTACTAAAGCATTCACATTTTTCAAAAGGCCTTCCATTTCTAAACTAGATGCTTCTAGATAGTTTACGGTGTGTTTTAGTTTTTTACCAGAAATAGTATCATTTAAAAGCATACCCAAAACGGTATTATCATTTGTTTTTATAGAAGAAACGATTGCTTTTAATTCAAAAATGGTATTTGTTGCACCTAGACTTGCTATTTTAAGATTGGCTATGGATTGTTTTAAATTGTTAGCCATAATGGTATCATTAAGTAAAACACCAATTGTACCTTGTCCTTGGGTTATACGTTTGGTTATTTTTAATAAGTCTGATGTTAGTATCGCTGCATTTTCAGAACTAGTATTAAGCGTATTCAAAATGTCATCAGTTCCTATTTTACTGTAAGATTCTATAATGTCTTCATCTTCTATCATTTTAGAAACTCCCTTACCCGGAACAATATTAACAATCATGTTACCAACCAAACCATCTGAACCAATAGTTGCAATGGCATTTTTTTTGATACGTGAAATAATTTTTTGTTGAATGGCCATTTCTACTTTTATAATGGAATCATTAACCATAGTAATATCTTTAACAGTACCAATATCAATACCAGAATATCTTACATTATTTCCTGTTTGTAGCCCATTTACATTCTTAAAATTAGAACTTAACGTAAATGTTTTTATAAACAAATCTTTACGTTGCCCAATAAGATAAAGACCAACTATAAATAGAATGGTGCCTATAAGAACAAAAGAACCTAATCGTATTTTTTGTGTGTTTGTTTTTTTCATGATCATTAATTTTTAAAAAAGGCTTTAATCTTTGGATCTTTAGAACTTGATAATTCCTGAAAGGTTCCAACGGCATAATCGATACCATCGATAAGCAATATCATTCTGTCAGAAATTGCACGAGCGCAATCCACATCATGAGTTATAATAAGTGAAGACGTATTGTATTTTTTCTGTATGTCTTGCATCAATATTGTAATTTCTTTGGATGTAATAGGGTCTAATCCTGTAGTAGGCTCATCATAAAGAATTATTTTTGGTTGCAGTATTAGTGTTCTCGCTAAAGCCACACGACGTTTCATACCACCTGATAATTCAGAAGGCATTAAATCTACCGTATTGGCTAAATCTACATTGGTCAATGCTTCCATTACAAGTCTTTCTGTATTTGAATCTGTTTCCGTTTTTTTAGAATGGTGTCTTAATGGGAATTCTAAATTTTCTCTCACTGTCATTGAATCATATAAAGCACTACCTTGAAACAGAAAACCAATATCTGCCCTTAAAACATCTAAAGCTTCTTGGGTTAATTTAGTAAGATCTTGTCCCATAACGGATATTATACCACTATCAGCTTCAATTAAACCAACAAGACATTTTATCATAACTGATTTTCCGGATCCCGATTTTCCCATGATCACTAAATTTTCACCTTTATAAAGTTTCATATTAAAACCGTTTAGGACATGGTTTTTGCCAAAGCTTTTATGCAGGTTTTTAACTTCTAGAACGATGTTATTGGGTGATATTATTTTTTCTTTTTTCATTAGTCATAGAAAATATTAGTTACAAAAACGGCAATAAAATCGATAATAAATAATAATAAAGAACTGATAACTACCGCAGAATTAGCAGCTTTTCCAACTCCTTCTGTACCTTTTTCGCAGTAATAGCCTTTATAGCAACCCACAATACCAATGGCTGCACCAAAAAAGAATGATTTTATGGTAGCGGGAAGTATATCTCCAAATTCTAACGAATTAAAAACTTCATTAAAATACAATGTAAATGATACATTTCCTTTAATATTTTCAATTATATAAGATCCCAATAGCGCAAATGCATCACCAATTACAATTAATAATGGTAACATAAGGGTAATTGCTAGCACACGAGTAACTACTAAATATTTAAAAGGATTAGTGCCAGAAACTTCCATAGCATCAATTTGTTCGGTAACGCGCATAGAACCTAATTCTGCACCAATACCAGAACCAATTCTACCAGCACAAACCAGCGCGATTATTATAGGACCAATTTCTCTTACAATAGATATGCTAACCATAGAAGGCATCCAAGATACAGCACCAAATTCCATTAAGGTTGGTCGTGTTTGTAAGTCTAATACTAAGCCAATAATAAAGCTGGTTATACCCACTAGTAATAAAGAACGGTTTCCCATATTGTAACATTGGCGCAACAATTCTTTGGTTTCAAACGGGCGCTTAAATGTTTCTTTGAAAAAGTGACTTGTAAAATAGGTTAAATCGCCTAGTTCAATTAAGAGTAGATTTAATTGTGTTTTAAGTTTAGCAATACCCAAAATAATTTATTTAAAAATTTAATTAAAAGTATTTAAATAATGCAATTTATAAAATGATGCAGGTCAGTTTAATAAAGTTTATACCTATTTTTTTATGGATATTAGTTTCTATATGTATTTGGTGTTATGTAAAAAAATCTCATCTGGTTTAGATTATTTTTATGCTTTTAGTTTTGTTGTAATTGTTTGTTTGTGAGTTATTTATTTTATTGTGTGAAGTCGTTTTGTGAACTGATCTAAGTCATTCATAGAATACTTTATTTATAATAATTTAGCATAAAAATGAATTATTATTAGTGGGTATACTTTTAATCGTATCAACATTATAAAAAATAATTACTTGTTTAAACGTTTGTTTTAAAAAAGTAACCTTATTACATTTTATTCATAGAAAATAATATTAGTTAACTAATGACGATAGCGCTCGTTCTATATTTTATTTTAGCATTAGCTCTAATGGGGAGACTCTTGCTTTACGGAATACGACCAACCAAAACCTTAGCTTGGTTGTTGGCAATTTTTACGATTCCGGTTGGTGGAATGCTGTTATATTTTATACTTGGTCGTAATCGAAGAAAAAATAAATTCTATACCTTAAAAAAAACAAAATCAATTTCTAAATACTTAAATAAGGTTCACGAATATTATAAAACCATAGATTCAGACTCAGACATTCCTGCATCCATAAAAAAGCATATAAAACTAGTAAAACTCATTATTAAAGGAGCAAATTTTGTTCCTACTGTTGGCAATGAAATAATTCCACTTAAAAATGGAGCAGCTACTTTCGAAGCTATTTTTAAGGCTTTAGAAACTGCAAAAAAGTTCGTTCACATTCAGTATTATATTTTTGAAGAAGGCGATTTGGCTGAAAAATTTAAAACCATATTAATTAAAAAAGCCAAAGAAGGTGTTGAAGTGCGTTTGCTTTATGACGCTTTGGGAAGCAGAACATTAAGTCATACATATATAAACAGTCTAAAAGCAGAAGGCATAGAAGTATTTGGTTTTTTACCTATGAAATTAGGTAGGTTTTTATCATCAATAAATTACCGAAATCATAGAAAAATTGTGGTAGTAGATAGCGTGTATGGTTTTACTGGAGGCATTAATGTTGCAGATAAATACATCTCTGGAGATCCTGATTTAGGTAATTGGTACGATATGCATTTGCAGTTAAAAGGAACGATTGTAAATAGTTTACAATCTGTTTTTGCCATGGATTGGAGCTTTGCGAGTAATTCGGATAATTTATTAAACACACAATATTTCTTGAAACATTCAACCTCTGGAAAAACAGTTGCTCAGGTTGTTGCAGGTGGACCAGATTCAGAATTTTCTGCTATTCAGCAACTTTATTTTTCTATAATTAATAGTGCAAAAAAGTATGTATACATTACCAATCCGTATATTATTCCGGGAGAGGCTTTAAAGGAAGCTATGCAAGTTGCTGCACTAAGTGGCATCGATATTAGATTACTTCTCTCTACAAAATCTGATAGTTTTTTGGTAAAATGGACGGTTCGTTCAATTTTTGAAGATTTACTAGAATCTGGAGTTAAAATTTTTTTATTTCCAGATGGATTTTTACATAGTAAAGTTATTATTTCAGATGATGAGCTTACGACTATTGGAACTGCAAATCTAGATATTAGAAGTTTTGAGCAAAATTATGAAGTCAATGTTTTAATGTATGACAAGGAAATAACAACAAAATTAAAACTAGATTTTATAATAGATTGTAAAAAAAGTAATCAATTAAATTATAATCAATTTCTTAAAAGACCAAAAATAGAACGTTTAAAAGAAGGTTTAGCCAAAGTGTTTAGTCCGGTTTTATAAGAAACTGACCTAAATCAGTATCCGTTCAAAATCAACCTTGTATCTTTATCTATTAAATACAAATCATAAAAATGAATATAGGCTTAGTCCTTTCTGGTGGTGGCGCTCGTGGAGCTGCTCATATAGGAGTAATTAAAGCATTAGAAGAGCAAGGTATTTTTCCTACACATATTGCAGGTACAAGTTCTGGTGCTATTGTTGGTGGCTTATATGCAGCAGGTGTTTCTTGGCCAGAGATATTAAATTTCTTTAAAACCATCACTATTTTTAGTACATATAGATATGCGCGAAATAAACCTGGTTTTTTAAATTCGGCTAATTTTTATGATGACCTCAAAACCTTTTTTCCAATCGACAATTTTGATGCTTTAAAAAAAACATTATTTGTTACTGCTGCAAATATAATTGATGGGTCATCTAAGATATTTAGCCAAGGGCAAGTTATAAAACCTATTATTGCCTCTGCTTCTTTTCCGGGTGTTTTTACGCCTACGGAAATCAATGGTAATTATTATGTTGATGGCGGAACGTTAAACAATTTCCCTGTAGAACCCTTAAAAACAATTTGTACTAAAATTATAGGTGTTTACGTTAATCCCTTAAAAGAAGTTAGTATCAACGATTTAAAACATTCTTATTCTGTAATTGAGCGCGCTTATAAAATTAAAGTAGCAGCAGAATCTATGAACAAATTTCCGGAATGCGATTTAGTTATAACACCCCAAGAATTAGTAGATTATGCAACTTTTGATATGAATAATATTGATACTATTTTTAATTTGGGCTATACAAACACTAAAAAAATATTAGAAAAAAATACGGATTTATTTGTTTCATAATATCAAAAAATTAAATAAGGATATTAAAATATCACGTAGGTTATTTTCTTTAGAAGACAGTTAACATCTCTTAAAAACGAAACGAATTACCAAATGAAGCACATAAAACTTGATACGCTCATTCATAACTTACCAGGTATTGTGTATCGTTCAAAGAACGATGAAAATTTTACTGTAGAGTTTATGAGTGAAGGTTGCTTTGCATTAACAGGATACAAAAGCGAGGAGTTTGTAAATGGAAATGTATTATTTCCTCATTTAATTTTTAAAGAAGATAATAAAGCGATAGCAGAAGATGTACAAAAGGCAATTGCTAACAAAATAGCATTTCTTTTAGAATATCGTATAACTCATAAAAACGGAACAATTAAATATTGTAGAGAAAAAGGTCAAGGAATTTTTGATGTTAATGGAAATCTAATTGCTATGGAAGGGTTTGTACAAGATATTACAAAACAAAAGGAAACCGAACTGCAACTACAAGAAGAAAAAGCAAAAAATAGGGCATTGTTAGAAGCAATTCCAGATATGATGTTTATTCAAGATTTTGAAGGAAATTATACAGATTGTTTTGCGCCAGAATTAGAAAAGTTCTCTATGCCTGTTAAAACTTTAATAGGTGAGAATATGAATAATATATTACCACCGCATGTATATAAAGTAATAAAAAAAGCCCACAAACGTGCTATTAAAAGTGGAGTGCTGCAGGTAGTGGAGTATCACGTAAAGAATAAAAATAAAGAAGATTTTTTTGAAGCGCGCGTAATTCATTTAAATCACCATGGTATTTTAACAATCGTTAGGGATATTACAGAGAAAAAGGCAGCCGAATTAAAGATTATAAAAAACGAAGCCAGAATTTCTGCTTTGTTAGAAACCTTACCAGATGTAATTATTGTTTATGATAAATATGGTAACCTTATAGAACTTCATGCCCCCGATAATTATCAGTTTTCAGTCCCTTATAATGAGCATATTGGAAAAAACATAGATGCCATTCTTCCAAAAGATATTTGTGAAATAATTAGACATGGTTTTTCAGATTGCGAAAAAACAAAGAAACCTAAAACTGTAGAGTATTCCCTTATCATTAATAATAAATTAACACATGTTGAATCTCGAATTATTAAAACATCCGAAGGAAATTTTTTAACCATTATACGAGATGTTACCCAACGTAAAAGTACAGAAATAGAACTCAAAGAAAACGAAGAAAGGCTTCGACTTGCCTTAGAAGCGGGTGAATTTGGCTCTTGGGATTGGAATTTGCTTACCAATAGAATTATAAGAGATGAAAACGAACACTTATTATTTGGTGCAAATTTCAAAAATCAAGCACCTACATTTGAATCATTTATGGCTATGGTTCATGCAGATGATAAAGTGCGGATAAAATTAGCAATCTCTAAAGTTTTAAAAATTGATAGTACGTATACAAATGAATATAGAATTGTATTACCAGATAAATCCATTCGTTGGTTAAAAGCAAAAGGAAAGGTTTATAAAAGCATTAACGGAAAACCTATTAGGATGCTAGGTATAACTCATGATATTACAGCACAAAAAAGAGCCGAACAAAAATTTAAAGAAAGTGAAGATAAGTTACGTAATTATACAGAAGAATTAGAACGAGAAATAACGGAACGGACCAAAGAACTCACTACAACGGTTCAAAAATTAATAGAATCTAATTTAAGTTTAGAAGACCAAATTTTAGTTACAAAAGCCGCAGAGAATAAAATAATACAAAGTAAATTTTTACTAGATAATATTTCTAAAAATTTCCCGAAAGGATTTGTAGTTGTTTGCGATTCTAATTTTAATATTCTTTTGGTTGAAGGAGAAGAAGTAGATGAACTTGGTTTTAGAGGTTTGGCAAATGAAAAAACTTTAATAGATAATGTTATTGGGGTTCCACAAAGCGTAAAAATCAAAGTAAAGGAAAATGTTCTAAAAACATTTAGAGGTAAGCATTGCTCTTTTGAGGTAGGATATCAAAATCGTATCTTTTTAATTAATTCCTCGCCTTTAAGAGATCAAAACAATAACATTACACAAGTTTTATTGGTACATCATAATATAACCAAACAGAAGCAGATAGAATTAAATATTCAAAATAGTTTAAAACAAGAAAAAGAGTTAAGTGAATTAAAATCTCGGTTTATCTCAATGGCATCACATGAGTTTAGAACACCTTTAAGTGCTATTTTATCCTCCGCTATTTTAATAGAGAAACTAAATGCACCAGGAAAAGAAGATAAAAGGTTAAATCATGTATCAAAAATTAGGTCTAATATAAAAAACTTAGTCATTATACTTAATGATTTTTTATCATTAAGTAAATTAAACGAAGGCAAAGTTATAGCGCAACCTTCAACCTTTAATATTATTGATTTTTCTAAATCTGTCATAGAAGAAATGGAAGGGGTTAAAAAAAGGGGGCAAATTATTTTATTTAAGCATCAACAAGAAAATTTAGAAGTGTTTTTAGATTTTAAACTAATGCGCCATATTATTTTCAATTTAATATCAAATGCTATTAAATATTCCGAAGAAAATAAAGAGATTACCTATCAAATAGCATCGAATAATAAACAATTATTTATAACGGTTGTAGATAAAGGTATTGGCATACCTAAAGAAGATTTAGACAATATGTTTAGACGTTTTTATCGAGCCAATAACACAACAAATATACAAGGCACTGGTTTAGGGTTAAATATAACCAAACAATATACCGAACTTATGGGGGGAAAAATTGCCTTTAAAAGTGAATTAAATGTGGGTACCACTTTTTACCTTGAGTTTCCTTTAAATATAGAATGATATGAAAAAAATACTATTAATTGAAGACAGTAAAGATGTTAGAGAAAATACAGCCGAAATTCTTGAATTAGAAAACTACGAGGTATCCACTGCCGAAAATGGTAAAATAGGTGTTGAAAAAGCACTTAAAATACATCCAGATTTAATTATTTGCGATATTATGATGCCAGAATTAGATGGTTATGGTGTTTTTAAACAATTACAAAGTAACCTAAAAACAGCTAGTATTCCATTTATATTTTTAACAGCAAAATCAGAAAAATCAGATTTAAGAAAAGGAATGAATCTTGGTGCAGATGATTATTTAATTAAACCATTTGAAGAAGCAGAATTACTTGACGCTATAGCCTGTAGAATCAGCAAAAATGATTTTTTAAAGAAAGAGTATTCTAAAAATATGCAAGGTATGAATCAATTTTTAAATGAAGCTTCAGATTATTTAAATCTAGAAGCTTTATCTAAAGATCGTAGCCTACAAAGTTATAAAATCAAAGAGCGAATTTATGATGAAGGCAATGCTGCGCATCAGTTGTTTTATATAGAAAGTGGTACTGTAAAAACATACAGAACTACAGAATCTGGTAAAGAGTTTGTAATAGGAGTGTATGGTGCTGGCAATTTTATTGGCCAATTATCTTTACTAGGAGATACCGGAACTTATATAGAAACAGCTAGTGTTTTAGAAGATGCAGAGGTATGCGGCATCCCAAAAGCAGATTTTGTAAATCTAATACATGGTAATAGAGACGTTTCTAATAAATTTATTGGAATGATCTCTAATAATTTAATTCACCTACAAGAGCAGTTAGTGGATATGGCATTTGCTACCGTACGTCAAAAAACGGCCAAAGCATTATTAGAACTAGATACTAAAGGTTTAATGAAAGATAAGCAACATGCCGGAATAAGTATTCCGAGAGATGATTTTGCAGGCTTAATAGGTGCAGCCACAGAAACAGCAATTAGAATGTTAACCGAGTTTAAAAACGAAGGTTTAATTGCTATAGAAACCAATAGAAAACTCATTTTGATAAATAAAGAAGGTTTAAAGAAAATTGCAGAGTTTGGGTAATAATCGTTAAAAGTAATAACAAGTTGTACTATCTGTAAATCTGTATAAAATAAAGCACCTATAATTAGTATTTTAGTGATTAAAATAATACTAATTATAAGTGCTTTAAAACTTTTTTGGTTAATATATTCTTCATTACTTTTTATATAGTTATGAGTATTAACATCGATTCTTAAGATGTTTGATTTTAATGCTTCAAAAAATCAAAATTAGTTTTTTTGAAGGTGCGCATTTTTACGTTTAAGTTCTTCTAACTTACTTTCTAAAGCCGTAATAATATCATCTGCCTTACCGCTCATATCAGAAATGGCATCATCTAATTTTTGATCAAATTCTTCTTTTTTATGATTTACGGTTTTTGTAAGTTCTTCTTTAGCATGAGAAACACGTTCTGCAATGTCGTGCTCAAGATTCTCTGCTTTTTGTTTAATTTTTTTTCTAGTTTTTGCACCTTTATCTGGTGCGTACAAAATTCCAATTCCTGCACCTATTGTTACCCCAGTTAATAAAGCCAATAAGGTGTTTTCACTATTCCTTGTCATGATTATATGTTTTTAATACCTGTAAATTGTATGGTCAGGTAGGTTTATAATTTATTTCTATGCCTCAAAATTATGACTAATAATCTATGATTAGAATGACCTGTATCAGTCTGTAAAAAAATAAAAAAGGATTCCAAATAATCAGATTGATATAGGTCATTTCGTATAGGTATTTGTACTATTATTTTAGCAATAGAATAGGCTATATCATTGCCAAGATTATAATATACATGAACTCTAAAGTAGAAGAATTAAAAGAAAAGCGCGTTTTATTAAAAGCTTTTCCTACAATTAAACAAATTGATAATGCTATAAAGCATATTTGCCAACTAAAGATTGATGGTATTCAAATTTCTGTATTAGGCAAACTAGAAGACGTTAATTTAGAGACCAATTTTGCAAATTATTGGACTGAATTAAAAACATATTGTAATGATGAATTACGACTAACTTCAAACTTTGGTGTAGTATCAACCCCTAAAATAGGGGCTGTTTTTATTGCAGGATTTTTGGCTCCTATGTTTTTACAAGAAATTAATGGAAAAAAAATAGGAGCAATGACTACAGGTCTTTATGGCATTTTAAGAGGTATAGGAGTCGCTGAAGAAAGTGTTATAGAGTACAAGAAATCAATAAAAGAAGGTAATTACTTACTTATAATTAGAGGAAATAAAAATGAATTACCTGTCGTGGAAGCTAATTTATAGCAATCTGCTTTATTAGGCAATTTTACGGTGTAATCTTTAATATCTATATAAAATTTTTTTCGCATTTATATTTGTTGCACACTCAAAGGTTTGTTTAATTATATTATTAATATTTAAAGTGTTTGCAATAGGTTTTAAGTTGGTTTTGTTGATGAGACCATATACTTCAAGTAAATCATCAACAACTATATTCTTTTGAGACTGATCTAGGTCAGTCACTTTAATATAAAGCATTTGTAAATTTGGGAAATAAAATTTTTCGAAATGGACAATTTAAAATATTATGAAAGTAAAAAGGAATTTGATGTATTTGTGGCAAGTACTTTTTCCGATTTAAAGAAGTACAAACAAGAAAACAAACAAGCAGATTTTAATAGCTTATTATTAACAGATTTATATGAAGTAAAACACTACATTATTAAAAGATTAAGTACCGCCTTAACCAAAGGAAATTTACCTCAAGGAAAATATAAAGCGGATGATTTTATTAATCGATTATTTATAGAAGTTTATGACCATATTGATGAGGTTGAAAGTGAGAAACAATTATATCCTTGGTTATTTAAAAAAGCCAATGACTTATTAGATGATAAAATTGACGAAGAAGAGTTTGATGATTTCTTTCTTAAAAATATTGATACTTACACGCAATCTGAGTGGGATGAAATGGAAGAAAAATTTAGTACAGATGGTGGTGGAGATTTATTGATGATTGAAGAATTAGATGATATGTCTTACAACCATAATGACTATACATTAAACCATGTATTTATAGAAGATGACGAAAAAGATTGGATTGAAAAGATTGACAGAGATTTAAGTGCTAAAGACATTGAAAATCAAATTGCATTAGTACTACATCATTTACCTTTAGAAATACGAACCGTTTTTCAATTGTCTACTTTTAAACACTTAGAGTTGTTTGAAATAGCTCAAATAAGAAACATAACTACAGAAGAGGTGAAATTACATTTAACTACTGCAAAAAAAGCACTTAAACTTAGTTTTATCAATAGATATCCTTTAAAATAAAAAATAGTTTTGTACGATGAACTACAAGGATTATTATAAAATATTAGGCTGTACTAAGAATACACATTTTTTTAAACGATTTTAAATTCTTTAAAAAAATTGTGTTTAATTATATAAAAATTTTAAAAAAGTAAAAATCTATTCATATAGATTTATTTGCAGAATGATATGGTTCTTGTAAAAAGGAATTGGTTAGAGTTATAACACCGCAGATATAAAATTAAAGTTACATAATAATTTAGAAACTACATACTATGGAATTATTATTATATTCTAGGAAATACAATGAAGCTGATGCTATTCATAATTTTAAGGATTTTTATAACAGTTTACAGATGACGCATTTGGCAAGTGATTTACTGGATAAAGGGCTGTCTCCAAAACAAATTTTAGAAGCAGTGGTTCTGGCTATAAAAATTGCAAATGCATCAGGTATTGAAACAAATGCTCATTTTATGCCTATTTTTAGTGGAATAAACCAAAGCATTGTACAAGATTGTAAACTCTCTCACCTGGGCTACGGTTTGGTACTTATGAATGCAAATGCAAACCTGCCTATTGTTGGTGAATTTCAAGTAGCTATTTTAAATACTTATCTAAATAACAGGACGATGTGAAAAGATGAAGTTTAATAGTTTATGATATCTAATTCATTTATTACTATCTACAGACCAGATGCTAAATATGATGCATTTTCTGCAGCTTTTTTCTAGGCAATAGAATTGTATTATGCCATTTAGTTTCACTAAACTTTTTGTTGTATCAATTATAATTGTGTTAGCTTTAAGATCTGTTACACTGACTCCTTGAACTTACAAATTATTTTATTTTTTTAAGATTTAATTGTTTTCTAAATTCATGTTATAAGTGCAAAATGAATATTAAAAACTATTTTAAAAAATTTGGATTTTTAAAAGCTGGGTTAGGATATTTATAAAACCCTTCACCAGTAGAAACACCCAATTTATTTTTATCGATATAGTGCTCTTTTAAGTAGGCTACGGTTTTTATTTTTAAAGGATCTTTAGTTTTGTTGGCTGCTATTTTATCAATATTATAGGCTGTTGTAATGCCAACAATGTCTAGAATAGCAAAAGGACCTAATGGAGCACCAGTTGCTTTCATCCAAGTTTTATCTATTGTTTCTGGCTTAGCAACTTCATTTACTAATAAAGCAGTTGCTGCATTTATTAATGGTACTAATAGTGAATTTAAAATATAACCAGGTTGCTCTTTATATAAAGGCAAAGGCAACATACCAATTGCTTTGGCAAAGTCAATAATATCATTAAAAATTTGGGGGTTGGTAGTCGCATGCCCCATAATTTCTGCTGTATTATGAATCCATACCGTATTGGCAAAATGTAAAGCTAAAAACTTAGAAGGTCTTCCGGTAGATTCTGCAAATTGACTAGGTAATAGTGTTGAAGAATTTGTTACAAAAACTGTTTTTTCTGGGGCTACTTTTGCTAGAGTTTTATAGAAATTTATTTTTATTGTAGGATTTTCTGGAACCGCTTCAATGAGTAAATCTGCATCTTTTACAGCTTCTGCTAAATTTGAAGTGTATTTTAAGTTTCGATGTGTTTTATCAATTTGTCGCTGCGTTGCTTTTAAGTCTTTTTTATAGGCTTCACCCAAATTGTTGAATTTGTTTTTTGCTTTCTCCAAATTTTCATCTGTGATGTCATAAACAGTTACACAAAATCCGTGAAATGCAGTTTGAAATGCAATTTGATAACCCAAAACTCCGCTTCCTGCTACAGTTATATTTTTATAGTTCATTTTTATATTTTTTTTGTTGATTTTTCACACAAACTTCTTCCTGATAAACTGAAGTATTCCATTCTAAATTTAAAACGGATTTTTTAGCAAGGTATGTATCACTAAAGTTGTCTTTAATTTTAACCATTAACAGTAACTATAAAAAACAGAGATTAAGAGATATCTAAAATTACTTAATCTCTGTTTTTTTTAAATTTCCAATTAAAAAAAACATCCTTTTTTCTAATCTTTTAAAGAACCAATTCGTTTTTTTGTTTTAATGCGTAGTTATCTTTTAAAGTCATTGTACTATCAAAATCATAGATATTTAGGACTCCTGTTTGTACTTCTACTTTTGAAATTTCTGAAGCAGGAATATTTAAAATTTGAGTCATTAATGCTCTAATAGAGTTTCCGTGAGCAGAAACAAGTACGGTATTCCCCTTTACTAATTCTGGTACAATAGCTTCAAAATAATATTCAACGGCTCTTTGTTTGGTGTCTTTTAAAGATTCCGTTAGTGGTAAATTAGAAGTATTGACTTTTTTGTATTTCGGGTCTAATTTTGGACATCTATCGTCATCTAATGATAATGCAGGTGCGGAAGCGCTATAGCCTCGTCTTACCTTCCAAAATAGGTCTTCGCCAACTTCTTTTCTTACTTCGTCCTTATTTCTTCCTTGCCAAGCACCATAATTTCGTTCATTTAGTTTCCAACTTTTAATGAAATCTATTTGCGTTAAATTAGCCGTTTCCAGAATAATTGAAGCAGTTTTAATAGCTCTTTTTAAATAAGATGAAAAGCAAATGTCTATAGCGATGTTTTTGTCTCTAATAAGTTCGCCTGCTATTTTTGCTTCTTCAATACCTTGATCTGCAAGGTCTATATCTGTCCATCCTGTAAATATGTTTTCTATATTCCAGATGCTTTTTCCGTGTCTTACTAGAATTAATTTTCCCATTATTACTTCATTTATAGATTGTTTCAATCTTTATTATCAATTCACAATACCTTTGCTTAGAGTATTCTGTAATTGATATAATTTTTCTTCTTATCTTTTTTACTTTTTTATTATTCTTTGTTTAGAAAATGTGTAATGGTTTACACCCTCAAAATTAGTTTGTAAAATTTGTGTGCATAATGATTTAAGTCAGTATGAAGAAAAAATGTTGCATTTATTTTAATAAATAAGAGATTAGAAAATAGTTAAAAATAAAAAGAAGAATCATAGGTTCTTTTTTGATCAACAACACTTTTATTAGTATCTATTTTAAAAAAGGACAACCCAATAATTCTTTTTAGGTTTTTACATATATTCTTCAAGAAATCTAAAAAAACCTTTTTTAAGTTGGGTGTAAATATGTCTTTGATTTTCCATTTTATTTCTAAACTCAACATGTTTTTTAGCTAATTGAGTATCTAAGGCATCTTTATTTGTCTTGCTTTGTGCTGCAATACGTGTTTCATGTTCTTCAATAATTTCTTGTAAATCTTCTATGACAGCTTCGTGAAGAACAAATTCATTTTGAAAATGTTCTAGTTTTGCAAGTACATCTTTATCTGTCCAACGAGATACGAGTTCACTTAATCTTCTGTTAAAAGATTTTAATTCATCTTCCCAAAAAGCAAGTTCTCGTTTCCAATTTATATGCTCAAAATGCATGTTTTCGTTATATAAAATTTTAGTTTTCATAATGTTGTTGTTTTAAAATTCTAGATTTCAAAGGTTGCATTTTAGTCAGAAATTCAAAATGATACAGGTCATTTTAAAGGTTTATTTAATTATTTTCTAGTGTTACAGTCTAAAATAATGAAAAACTAGTAGATTTAGAGCTTATTAGTTAAGCCCGTTTAGTGTATTTGCTAGACCAAGAAGGCTTTCACCATCTAGGTTTTATCCGAATAGCGTATCATAATGATTCGTTATGCATGTATTCCATATAATGCTATTTATTACGATTTATTGTTTAGCAATTGTTTCTATTTAAAGAATAGAATTTGGGCACGAATTATGCTATAGAGCTAGCTGTTCATTATAATTTAAATCTTAATAATATCCGTAGGTGTTTCAACCAAAATAGTAATATCGCCACGTATTGCTATAGGCTGTTTCATAATTTCGGGATTGTGTTGTATCATTTTAATCCAGTCGTCTGTAGTTAAATTATGATGCTTAAAACGTGAGGTGTAAGCAGGGTGTTCTTGATTAACCAAGTCCGCTACTTCTAAATGCAATCTATCTGCAAGTTCTACAATTTGAGTACCAGTAAGTTTGGTTTTTAAAATATCTATCTCTAGAATCTCTAATCCTTCTGCTTTAGCATAAACTAATGTTTGTTTTGCTCTAACAGATTTTGAACTATAGAATATGGTAATTTGTCTGTTTGATGTAGCTATTTCTCCCATGATATTAAATATTATTTTTTATTTTCTCTTCTTCTAAATAATGTTTTAATATTTGTTTCAAACTTTCTAAATAATCTTGCATCACTGTTTTATCCATGTAAGGATGTTTGCTTACAGGTAAAGTGATAGGGTTTTCATCTAAAGAACGATATAATTCTGGGTAATTCGTTTCAATATTAGTAGTTAGTTCTGTAATTTCCTGTAATATGTTCTGTGAATTTTTCATAATAAATATGTATTTTATGTGAACGTTTTACTCATCTTTCAAAACACCAATAGAATGTAATTTAGCAACTTTTCGATTAAGGAAATAGCCAAAACGAACACAGGTAATGTAGATAAGTCAAAGCCAATAAGGATAGAATATGTAACTGTTTTTATGCCAATTTATCGCGTTCGTTCTGTAATCTATCTTTTAAATCACTAAAAAAATATGCTACACATATTGGATTAAATCTTAAAATAATAAAAAAAGATACAGAGGATCTAACCATCAAGTTGTGCTAATAAAATATCAATATAATGCTACTTATATTTTATACAAATTTAGGGTTACCCTCTTTTTTGTAAAATGATGCAGGTCATTGTGTACGTTTTTAAATGGAAATAATTTTAAAATTCATAATAAAACGGCATCATTAAAAAAGGTGTTTTTTTAATAGTTTTAATATACAAACCCTTAATAAATACGATGCGTAGTTATTCACTATTTACAATAGTTTTACTGTGTCTTACCATTTTAATGGTAGATGTATTTGCCTTTTATTGGTTGCAATCTTTAACAAGTCTTATTGCTTCTTCAGCATTGGTTCTAACAGTAGATATTGCGTTTTGGGTATTTACAGTTGGGCTTATATCTGCCATATTAATACTAAAAGTAAGATTGAATGACATTAATCCGAAGAAAAAACAAATATGGGTATCTTCATTATATGGTTTAACGGTTTCCTCATTTATACCAAAACTTATTTTTGTAATTATAATAACAATTCTTTATACTACTAATGCTGTGTTTTCAGAAAAAGAATCCTTTTTAATAATTCCTATTGTTGGGTTATTTTCGGGGTTTTTGCCTTTTTTTATTATCATTTTTGGCATATTCAAAACAGTGTATCGATTTAAAACCTACAGGTTGAAGATAAAATTAGATTTGTTGCCAGAATCTTTTAATGGATTAAAAATTGTACAAATTTCAGACCTTCATTTGGGTAGTTTTAATTATCGTTACAGTATTTTAGATAGGGCTATTTGTATTATTAATAAATTAGAACCAGATTTAATAGTCTTTACCGGAGATTTGGTAAATAATTATGCTTGGGAATTGCGAGGTTGGGAAGCTGTTTTTAGTAGGCTAAAAGCCAATATAGGAAAGTTTGCTGTATTAGGAAACCATGATTATGGTGATTATAGCAGCTGGAAATCTGATGAAGTAAAACAAAAAAATTTTGAAGAGATAAAAGAATTTTATAAAAAAATAGGATTCAAGTTACTGCTTAACAAAGCTGAACTTATTTTTAAAGATTGTGAAGAAATAGCTGTTGTAGGTGTCGAAAATTGGGGTAACCCACCATTTAAACAATATGGAAATTTAAAACAAGCGCTGCATGATGTTTCTCATGTTCCCTTTAAAATACTGCTCTCTCATGATCCATCTCATTGGAGCGAAGAAGTTTTAGAGAAAACTGATGTTGCCTTAACCCTTTCTGGGCACACGCATGGTATGCAAGCAGGAATAAATTTAGGAGGTAGAAAGTGGAGTCCTAGCCAATATAAATTTAAACATTGGGCCGGATTGTATAAAAACAAAAAGCAGTACCTATATGTAAATCGTGGGTTAGGTTGGCTTGGTTTTCCGGGTAGAATAGGCATGAGGCCAGAAATTACGCTTATAGAGTTAGAACAACTTGTTTAATCTTTAAATTACTGTTCGTAAAATTTAAAGTTTCAGTAATTCAAAGTTCTTCAGAAATCAGTTAAGTCTTCTTAAGAATAAGATCGTTTCAGTAACTACCAATGATTTCTTTTTGGTATCAAAAATACCTTTAGAGAATATTTAAAATAGTGAATAATTTTATCAATTTGATGTTTAAAATATACGTCTAAATGTTTTAAATTATTTTTAGATGAGGGCGAAGTTTTTTATGAGTTTGATATTAAAACCTTGAATAGTTTTGAGAAGTAAAACTATTACGTACGTTGTTCTGTTACAGGTTTAATTAGTGACAATTATACCGTTGTTTTTATCAACCTTTATAAAGAAGTATAACTATAAAGAATCTAATTTAAAAGGGTGAAGTTAGGAGACTTATCTAGTGGTATCTTAATATAGAAAGATGCTTAAAAAAAAGAAGCATTTTATTTCTAACTCATTATAAATTCATTATTCAATTAAAATAAAAAAACTTTAGTATTTTTATGGCTTTATTAAACTTCTATATGCCAATGTTAAAAAAATATTGTTTCGCATTTTTGCTAACATTTTTTAGTACAATTAACTTTTTTTCTCAGGAAAATGAAATTGAGTATGCAAATAAAATTACTATTTCTGATGGTTTGGCACATAATGGAGTAACCTCTGTTTTAAAAGATAGTAATGGTTTTTTATGGATTGGTACCTACGGAGGCATCAATAAATATGATGGTTATAAATTAGTAACTTTTAAAAATACTATAGATAAAGATATTCTTACAAGTAACAGAATACGAGCTATTGCAGAAGATAGTAAAAAAAACTTATGGATTGGTACAGACCAAGGAATTACAATCTATAAGTATTCTCAAGAGAAATTTAAAAAACTATATTCTAATAAACTTGCAGGTAAAGATAACAACGGGCCAATTATAAGAAAGGTTTTTATAAATAAAAAGAACGATAAGGTATACTGTTTAACCGAGGGTAATGGGGTTTTTCTATTCGATGAAAATTATAAGTTTATAAATCAGTTTGTTCCATTAATGAAGGAATCTAACCATTTAAAATTTTATGATGTTTTAGAATTAAATAATGGAAATTTAGTTTTTGCTACTTCAAGTGGATTGTACTTATTTAACGTAGAAAATAATAGTTTTCAAAAATTATTATCATCAACAATAAACAGTGCTAATGCAATTATTAGAATCACCGATTCTCAATTATTAGTAAGTCTTGAAAACGGAATAGCTGTAGTAAATTATAATCAAAAAAGTAATCAATTTAATTTAGAAAATACCATACTTAAAGAGAATCAGTTTAATAGTTTAAGAATAGATGATAATGGAGATTTATGGTTAGGGACTCTAAATAAAGGAATCATAAAAATTAATGATGTAAAAGCGGTAATTGGCAGTAAAGATATCAATCATCTTAAAAAACATTATTTTAATGATAATACAGATAGACTTAGAATAAGTAGTATTATTTCTTCTTCAAATAATATTTGGGTTGGTACTTTTAATAAAGGTTTGTATGAATTCGATATTAAAGAAAACCCTTTTAAGAAGTATAATAAAGGGATGAATTATAAGTATGGTATTACTTCTAATTTTGTTACAAATATTTCTAGTTTAGATAGTATAAGAGCTTATGTTTCTGCTACTTTTGGTGGTATAGGGTTGTTTAATTCCGTTACTGGGAAATTTGAATCTTTGCCTTTTCATATACCTGAAAAACAATTTTTAAATGTTTCATCTGTTTTTGTTGATTCAAGAAAAGATACATGGTTAAAAATTACTGGGATTGGTTTTTTTAGAGTGAAAAAAGGAGAAAAAAAACTAGAAAAAATAGAGAATGACGTTTTAAGTAATACTCTAAATGATTCTTTTAGATCTTATTCAGAAGATAAATTTGGTAATATTTGGATTGGCACCTCTCTAGATGTTTTTAAAATAGCGCTTAATAAGTCTAGCGGTATTAAAAGTATAGAATCTCTTAACTCCAATCCTTTTTTTAATGCTAAAAAAATTGCATTAGCAAGATATGTATATTCAGATTATTTGAAAAATTATATTTGGATTGGCGCAGATTCTGATGGGTTGTTTAGAATAGAAAATAAAGAAAACACTCCTTTAAATAAGTTGAATATAAGCCAGTTTGTAAAAGATAAAAAGAATAAAAAATCTTTATCGAGCAATTTTGTTACTTCAATAGTAAGATTACCAAATAAAGAATTGTGGGTTGGTACAGAAAGTGGAGGTATCTGTAAAATTGAAGAAAAAGAAGGCGGTTTAGAATTTTTTCCATTCACAGAAAAAGAAGGACTCTCAAATAATGTAGTAAAAAGTATACAATATGATAATGATAATAGTTTATGGGTTTCTACAAATATTGGGTTAAATAAGTTCGATCTAAAAAGTAAAGTTTTTAGGAAATTTAATTTAGCAGATGGTTTACCCTTTGAAGACTTTTGGTTTTCTTCAGGTAAACTAGATAACGGAATGCTCTTTTTTTCTGGATTAGATGGTTTTTGCTATTTTAATCCTACTCAAATAAATGCTAAAGAAGAGCTTCCTAAAGTTTGGCTAGAAAATTTTAAATTATTTAACCAAAAAATTAATCCAGGAGATACAATTAGTAATCAAGTAATTCTAAGTAAAAAACTGTCGGATTTAAACACAATAGAACTAAATCATAACCAAAATGTTTTTTCTTTTGATATTGTAAGTTTACATTTTTCTAATCCTAAAAATCATTCATTAAGGTATAAATTATATCCAATTAATAAAGATTGGGTAGAAACTTCTTCAAATAATAACACTATAAATTATAGTGGTTTACAACCAGGAGAGTATGAGTTAAGTTATATGGCATCTAACTCATTAAATGAATGGACAGCTCCTAAAAAACTTAAAATTGTAATAGTTCCTCCTTTTTGGGAAACTAACACGGCCTATTTTATATATGTATTGTTAATTATAATAATACTCTATTTTATAATCTTTATTATAACTAAAATTCAATCTTTAAATCATAATGTTGCCATAGAAAAATTAGAAAAAGACAATGTTAAAGAATTAAACGAATCTAAATTGCGATTTTTTTCTAACATTTCTCATGAAATTAAAACGCCAATCACACTTATTTCTGGGCCTGTAGATGTCTTATTAGATAGGTATAAGAATAATCTTGATGTTTCCGAAAAGTTAGGTTTGGTGAAACGTCAAACAAAAAAAATTAAACAATTAGTAGATCAAGTTCATGATTTTAGAAGGGCTGAAGCTAATTTGTTAAAAATGAATTATTCGAGATTTAATTTTAATATCTTTTTACAAGAATTAGCCAATGATTTTATGTTTTTAGCAAATAAAGACCAAAAGAATTTTGAGCTAATTGCAAAAAATAAAAATATTATTGTTTCGGGAGATAAAAATAAAATAGAAAAAATTTGCAATAACTTAATTAATAATGCTTTTAAATATACCAAGGCAGGAGATGCTATTAAGATTGAATTTAGTTGTAATGAGAAAGACTTAATTGTTTCTGTATCAGATACAGGTATGGGAATAGATGAGGTAGATTTAGAACATGTTTTCGAAAGATTTTATCAGTCGGAATCTACACAAAAAGAACATATTGCAGGGTCTGGTATTGGTTTAGCTTTTTCAAAAAAATTAGTAGAAATGCATTATGGCTACATTAGTGCAACGAGCACGGTAAATGAAGGAACTACCATAAATTTTCAGTTACCAATTGTAAAACAACAAGTGGAAGAAGATGAAGTTTTAGATAAAAAAACAGTAGCACTACCAAAAGAAAAAGAAATAATAATAGACAAACAAATTCTAGATGAAGCAAATTTAACAAACGTAAATGTAAGTGCAGATTTTACGGAATCTTTAGTTTTTTACGCAGAAGATAATTTAGAAATGAGAACGTATGTTACGGGTATTTTGTCTAAATATTTTACTGTTAAGGCTTTTAGAGACGGACAAGAATGTTTAGATGCATTAGAAAATAATTGGCCAGATATTGTAATTAGTGATGTGCAAATGCCTAATGTAAACGGTTTAGATTTATGCATAAGTATTAAATCTGATTTAAAAACAAGTCATATACCAGTTATTTTATTAACAGCCTTAACAGATATAGAAGATCATGTTAGAGGTCTTAGAGATGGTGCAGATGCATATATAAAGAAACCTTTTAATGTACAACGTTTAATAACAAATATAGAAGCATTACTTAATAATAGAAAGCAATTAAGAGAAAGATATCAAGTTGGTATTCCGTTAACAAAAGAAAACAACAAGAATAATAGAAACGATAATGCTTTTTTAGAAAAGTTGTATAGTATAATGGAAGAGAATCTAGACAACCAAGATTTTGACATTAATACACTTGCTAAAGAATTGTATTTGAATAGAACACATTTCTATCAAAAAGTAAAAGTATTAACCAATCAAACTCCATTTGAGCTCATAAAAATGTATCGTTTAAAAAAGGCAGCACAATTTTTAGTACATCAAAAATTATCTGTAAATGAAGTGTTTTTAATGACAGGTTTTAAAAGTAGGACGCATTTTACCAAAATTTTTAAAGAAAAATACAACGTCTCTCCAAGTAAATATGCTGCGGAGAATGAAAATAAACTTTCTTAATAAATAATAAATTTAGTTATTTTAAAGTGTTGCCAATTAGTTGGTAACACTTTTTTTGTGCTTCTTTTAGATTTTACTGAAAACAACATTTTTTTTATTTTAAGAGACATAAGAACTTTATATGTTTAGTTACTTTGAGGACTAACAAATTAAATTCAGTTTATTATGATGAAAAAATTACTAAAAAAAGGTTTATTATTAACTTTTGCGTTATGTGCTTTTGCTGCAAATGCTCAGAAATATACATTTAGTTCAGGTTTAGAAGGATGGGATTTAGCTTATGGAGCAGCAGGTAGTAATTCTGGAACAGTAACTCATTCTGCTACTGAGGGGTTAAATGGAGATGGAGCTTTAGTACTTGCAAGAGAGAGTAATAATTCTAACTTTGGTCTAAATCCAGCAGGGATAGCTGCAAGTACAAAAAAGTTTATTAGAGTAAGATTTAAAAATGCAACTAAAGCTACACAATTTAGAATTCAAGGTGCTCAAGCAGCAGATAACTCTGACCCAAAAATTACAAGTACAATATTTAATATTACCGCTAATTCAACAGAGTATGTAACAATGTATTTAGACATGAGTACAGTTATTGGTTGGGATAATACAGTGGATAACTTAGATATTTTAATTAAAGCAAATTATGAATCTGGAGAAGGTAGTTTTTATTTAGATGAAATAGAGTTTTTAGATTCAGCACCAGATAATACGTATTCAGAGTTTATTTTAAACCCAAGTTTTGAAGGACCTACAGGAACTTCTCATTTAACAGGAGATAAAGATTTTGCAGTTAGAGATCTAACTTCTACACATAAGCATGATGGTGATCTAAGTTTTAGAACCACATATACCGCAGATGCAGAATCTACTCTTTGGGCATTTAGTAGTTATGAAAAAACATATACAAGTAAATTTCCCGTAGATTCAGATATTCAAGTAAAAATGTGGGTTAAATCTAGTAGAACAAGTGTTATCTCTATGTCTACAAGAGTGAAACTTACAAACGGAGGCGTAGATATAACTACAAAACCAATTGCAACAGTAACAACAACAAATACTTCTGGAGATTGGGAAGAATTAACTTTTAATTTAAAAAATGAAGAAGAATTCGACGGAATTACATTATGGTTTTCTTTAAATTATATGGATGGAGAAGCTACAAATTTAGTAAATGGAGATGTTGTGTATATAGATCAAATGACAGCTAGTATATCAGCAGCCACTGCAGGTGTAAAAGATAATTTATTAGAAGGTACAGCTGCATACCCAAATCCTGTTTCAGATATATTAAATGTAAAAAGTCCGATTGGAAGTAAAGTAAGTTTGTTTAATATTTTAGGAGCCAAAGTAAGATCGGCAATTAATAATTCAGACAAATTAGAACTATCTGTGTCAGATTTACCAAGAGGAGTTTATTTGCTAAAAATTAACTCAGAGAACAAATTAAAAGTAAGTAAGGTAATTCTTAAATAATTTTTTAATTATTAAGAGATAAAATAGGCCTCATATCTACTAAGAAGTTTGAGGTTTATTTTATATATGACCTATTAGAATACATTATAATTTTATTAATTTCTTTAAAAATGTTTATTACTCAATTATACAATTTTTGAGGTTGTTTATTAGGGGTTATTTTTACTTAAAAGGTAATAAAGAATATAATTAAGGTAATTTAGATTAATAATAAGGTAAGTTTTTAGAATTAAAAACAAAACTTCATGTTTAGTTTTACAACAATTAACAATTAAATCAAATTTAACAATTATGAAAAAAAGAATACTTAAGAAGTCATTCGTTTTACTTGCTATCTTAGGATTAGCTAGTTTTAATATGAATGGGCAAGAAACATTTAGCGGTGGTTTAAATGGTTGGAGCGTTGCGTATGGTAATGCTACACTAGTTAGTCATAACGCAACTGAAGGAGTTACAGGAGACGGTGCACTTGTGCTTACAAGAGCTAATAATAATTCTAATTTTGGTTTAAATCCTGCTGGTATAGATGCAGATACTAACAAGCGTATTAGAATCGTTTACAAAAATGAAACCTTTGGAACATCTTTTCGTGTTCAAGGAAGTCAAGATACTGGTAATGAAGTTCCTTTAAGATTGAGTCAAATTTCTTTCCCTATAGCTGCTGGTTCTGCTGGTAATGGTACTTGGCAAACAGCTATTATTGATATGTCTGATGCAACTAATTGGTCTGGAACAGTAGAAAACTTAGATATTTTAGTTAGAGCAAATTACGGAGCTACAGAAGGTTCTATTTATATAGATGAAATAGAATTTCTACCTGCAGCTGCTCCTGTTGTAACAATAGCATCTCATCCTGGTGTAAGTGGTGTAGATGATGGTTCTGTAATGAATTGGGAAGACACCACAACGTGGATTGATGGAGTTGTGCCTACAGCTTTAAACAACGTAATTATAAACGGTAAAGTAGTAGTTAATTCAGATGTAACTGTTGCAGACCTTACTTTAGTGGCTTCAGATAGTGGAACTCCTGGTGCTGACGCTCTTGTTGGTAGTCCGGTTTCTTTAAATGTAAAACCAGGAAGCTCTTTAACAGTAGATGGTGCTGCTATAACTAAGAATAATGTGTTTGCAGTTTCTAATGCTACTACTTCAGGGAGTTTAATTTTTAATGGAACTATTTCTGGACAGATACTATATTATAAATATGTTAATGCAACACCAAATAACGATTTAATTGCGTTTCCAACTGAAGAAAACGTTGGAAATGATGGTTCGTTTGATGGTTTTATGGATAATAGTGAAAATGATGCGAAGATATATAAGAACCCGGGAGATGATTCAGTAAGATTGTTTGGGCCTTTTGATAATGCTATTTCTGGAGGTAAGTTCGTAAATTATGATTCAGATATTCCTGGAGACCTAACAACAGCAGTATTGGCAGCTAAAGGATATAGAATTGCACGCGTTTCTGGAGGTACTCTTAGATTTAAGAAAAACTCTTTTAGTAATACTTCACCTTTAACAATTCCTCTTACAGATGAATCTGGTACAAATTCAACTTCTGGTGAGTGGAATTTAGTAGGTAATTCTTACCCAGCTTATATAAACTTTACATCTTTCTTTAACAGTAATAGTGGTCAGTTTGATGGCACAGGTGCTGTTTACGGTTATAATGGAGATGGTACATTTACAGAATATAACTTAGCAGCAAAACCAGTAGATGATAAAATTGCACCATTACAAGGTTTCTTTGTAAAGGTAAAAGCAGGTGGAGGTACATTAACATTAAATCCGGCTTGGAGAGAATCTGGTACGCAAGACGATTTTATTGCTGCAAAAACAGCTTCAAATAAAGCTTTGGCTAAAATAAATTTAAGTGATGGAACTAAAACGTATTCAACTAGAGTATATTTTATGGATAACACAACAAAAGGATTAGATAGGGGGTATGATGCTGGTGCCTTCTATGCGCAATCAAAAGGTCTTTTTACGCATTTTGTTGAAGGAAGTAATGCAGATGCTTTAGCAATACAAGCGTTACCTTATTTAGGTATGAATGACATATCTATTCCTTTAGAAATTAAAGCAACTGCAGGTACTAAATTGGTGTTAAGTATAGATGCTGTTAGTTCAACATTACCAAGTAATATTAATCTGTATCTAGAAGATTCTGTAAACAATACACTAACGTTATTAAACACTAGTGACTTTAAAATTACTGCAGATTCAGATTTAAAAGGTGTTGGTCGTTTTTACTTAAGATCTTCTGCATCTGTATTGTCTACAGAAACAGTTTCTTTAAATAAATTAGAAATATATACTGTTGATAAAGCTTTATCTATAAACGGTAGTTTACAAAATAATGCTAAAGTATCTGTTTTTGATATTCAAGGAAGAATGGTTATTACAAAAAAATTAGATGTAAGTATTACTTCTAATAGCCTTAATGTATCTAGTTTGAATACAGGGATATATGTAGTTAAGGTTTATAATGGGAAACAAACAGAAACTAAAAAAGTAATTATTAAATAATTGTTTAGAGCAACTGATTAACCTTTAAAATATATAAAATGAAAGAAACAAAACTAAATAAAGATAATATTACTCGTAAAGAAGCTCTTAGTAAAATAGGTAATTACGGTAAATATGCAGCTTTAACAGCATTAGGTACCTATATGATTTTAAATCCACAGAAAGCACAAGCTCAGTCACCTCCAAGTGATGTTAATCCTGCAGGTGGTTTCTAAGAGAAAGAAATATTGCTTATTATTTAAAAACCGTTACATATTTATGTAGCGGTTTTTATGCTTTAAAACCTTCATTTTACGTTCGCATACGTTAAATATATCTACAGATACAATTATACAAGTTTAAATCACTTACTTTATAGTAAGTTTAAAACTTACTATAAATGAATCAAAATATAAAAAAATATTTATTGGTGGTTACTGTGTTGTTCATCAGTTTTAACTGTTCCTCAAATAAAGTTCCTACAACTAAAAATAATAAAGCAATAGTAAATATAGAAACCGATTTCACCATTTTAAAAGTAAGAACAGCTATTGATAATGGAAGTTCTTATATTGTAGCAAGTAGTTACGAAGGTACTTTAATTGGTGTGTCTTACACCGGAAAAACACTTTGGAAAAACACGTTATCTGGTTATATGAATCATGATATTTGGATACGTGATTTAGATAATGATGGTACAGATGAAATATTAGCAGCAAATGCAGATGGTACTGTGTATTGTTTAGATTCAAAAGGACAATTATTGTGGAAGTTTAAAAAGAACAGTGCACCAATGTATGCCGTTACTGCCATTAAAAAAGACAATAACATGTATGTAGTTGCTGGTGGTTTAGATAAAAGTATCTATTATTTAGATACAAAAGGGAAACTTATAAAAGAGATTAAATCAGAAACATACTCCATCGAAAAATCAAGAAAAAGTAAGGGAGAGAGAGTTCCAGAAAAAAGTGAAAGTGCTGCTAATTTTATCAGAACTATTCAGAATAAAGATAACACAGAAACATTGGTGGTTTTAGGTACAAATAATCACATGAATGTTGTGGGAACTTTATACTTTTTTAAACCTTTAGAAGATTTACCTTTTAAGAAAACGCCTATTAAAGCAGGTAAAAATATAAAAGGTAAATTAAGAATTAGACCTATTGGAGATTTTAGAGTGGTTGACATCAATAATGATGGAAACAAAGAAATTATTTTAGGAGCCTCTGCACATGCTAATGATTTGTTAGTATCTACCTATAGTATTTTAAAAGATGAATTTAGTTTTAATAGGATAAAAAAAGTATCCTTTGGGTATGATATTGCGCATTCTGAAATTATTAAACAAAACGGAGAAAACACGTATCTAACAAGAGTAGGGAATCAAATACATTTATATAAAGCCAATTCTTTAGAAAAAGATGTAGAAAGATTGGTTGGTAAATATGCGTATAATGATTTATGGAAAGATCCTAAAACGAATAAAATAATTTTAGCAAGTGCACAAAGTGGAGGTAGCGAAATTCATATTATTGATACAAGTGTTAAAAGCTGGAAAAAAGAGTTCGAGAATTTAGAACCGAATGGAAAAATAGCTTCAATTTTAAAGAACACAAAGGCAATTAGAGAAGATTTAAAAAATTACACAAAACCTAGTTTTGAAAATAAATCGCAACGTGTTTATTTTATGACGGAAAAGGTGCCAAATAATTTATTAGGTTTAAAAAATAAGATTTCAAATAACTACGATTCTCCAATATTTTTGAATTCTATGTATTTAAGAAATGTAGAAAAATGGGATAGATCTAAAGTGACCAACGAGAAATATAAAAAATCTAGAGATAGAAGAAAAAAATATACTTTAACACAAAAGGAGTCTATAGATTTAATTACGAAAGGGTATGAAGGTGAACCAGGTATTGCTTATTGGGCAGGTCATGGTAACGATCCTTATATGTTTCAATTAGGTACTACAGAAGCTATTATTGATAAAGCAAATGGAAAAAAGACGGTTTTAATTTATCCGGAGATGGAGGATCATTCAGAAAATTTAACTTTTTTGGTAAATGATTTAGCGTATCCTTTAGCCGAATATGCAAAAGGTAAAAATACCACCATATTTTTAAGGTCTAAACATGTTTCTTGGTTGGGTAGTAATTATCAAAAACCTTGGGCAAGGTTAATGTCGGGCGAATTTGCAGATGTTTTTGTGCCTTCTATGGAAGAAACTACAGACAAATCTATGGAACTTAGTTTGGCAGGTAGAACGGGAATGTGGGCAAGTGGCGCGGTAAATTCTTGGGGAACACGCTCTGTTCCAGATAACACTTCTTTTGATAGAGCAAGACAATTAGGCTACCAAAGATTGCCAAATCATTTTTTAAGAATGTTAATTTTTCATACCTCAAACGGAGCGCAATTCATCAATAACTTTGCCGTAGATCAAGATTATTTAAGTGTCTATTGGGAGTTGATTGCAAAAGGAGCTTTGTATGTGCCAAAGAGAAACGAGATTTTAAGTTTTTCTCCGGTTCATGTAAGTATGAAAGCACCCGATCATCATTTTTTAGATGATGGATCTAACGTAAAATGGAATGTTTTTTATGATGAAGAATTTGAGAAAAACAATCCTTTTGTGATGAGTAGATTAAATGGTTCTTGGCCAGCTGCTCCGGTTACAGATTGGGATTTTTCTAGATATGCAGCAGGTGTAAAAGAAAGAAGATTAAATTTCTTGGCTCCTTACCAAAATGGATTGGTGATGATTACACCTCCACAAAATGGTGTTTTTGCAGATAAAAATGCACCAAGAGGTAAGTTGGTAGATCATTTACATCCATTGTATAAAAATATCATGAAAGAATATATTACGGATGGACGTAATTATTATTCAGCAGACGGAAAACAAACTTTTAAAGCAGATGAATACTACAAAGTAATAGAAAAAGACATAAAGGAAAGTGCTAAAAAGTTACCAATAACTGTTGGTGGTGATGTGGCTTGGGTAGTTGCACAAGTTTCTCCAAAACACCTAAGATTAACAATTTTAGATAACGGATATATCAATCCAGAACAAAGTACAGCAATTGTGAATTTTAATCACATCAAAATAAAAAAGTTGACAGATGTTTTGAGTAAAGAAGAATTTAAGGTAGAAAATTCACAGACAAAAATAAATATTCCTCTAGGTAGTTTTCGATTTATAGATGTAGAGTTAATTGAAGCGTTGTAGAAAGAAATTATTGACAGATACAAGAAATGTATCAGCAAAAACAAAGAGAACAGTAATCCTTAAGAACTTTACATAAGCATAATGGAGTACTCAAAAGAAGAGGGTTTGTTTTTTTAAATGATGATAATTATACCAGGTTGTGCAATACTCTTTGTGGTTATAAACAGATAACGATGCTAATTTTTATACGTTGTAGGAGGAACTTTAACAATACCTTTGGGTAATTTTTCTTTTGGTTGTGTTAAAATAGAGTTAGCAAAATTACCTTCAGAAATATACCTTGTGAAGGTTTTGGCAGGTGATGAATTTCTGATAAAAAATAATAATTAACTAAAATAGTTGTGTTTCTGCAAGGCTTCTAAAATCTTGTTAGTTAATGCAAAGAACATAAATTAACAAGGTTAAAAAAGAGAAACCTTTAAGATTTTAAATTATCTAAAATAAATTTAATATTCATATAAAAATGAAATCATACCTACCAAAATTACTATTTGTAATGATTGCAATAACCATTGTTGGTTGTTCAGACAAACAAAAAGAAGTAGCTCAGGTTACAAAGAGCAACCAACCAAACATTATTTTATTTGTTGCCGATGATCATGGAACAGATGCCATTGGTGCGTATGGAAATCCAGTGATTAAAACACCCAATTTAGATCAATTAGCAGCAGAAGGCGTAAAGTTTACAAACGCCTATTGTACTAGTGCAAGTTGTGCCGCAAGTAGATCTGTAATTTTATCAGGAAAATTTGGTCACGCAACAGGTTCTTATGGGCATGTGCACGATTACCATCATTTTAGTACCTATGATACGGAAACCTCTTTGCCAATCATTATGGAAAAAGCAGGTTATGAAACTGCAAGAATTGGTAAATACCACGTAGCTCCAGAAAAAGTGTATCACTTTAACCAGGTTTTAGAAGCAGATCCTAGAAATACCGTTGAAATGGCAGATGCCTGTGCAGATGTATTAAAATCTGACAAACCATTTTTCTTATATTTCTGTACAGATGATCCTCACAGAGGATATCCTTTTGAACCAGAACAATGGGATACGCCTAATAGTTTTGGAAATAAAAAAGAAGGCTATAAAGATGTAGAAACTGTAATTTATAATCCAAAAGATGTTCTAGTACCATCTTTTTTACCAGACACAAAACAAACAAGAGAAGAAATTGCGCAGTATTACCAAAGTATTTCTAGAATAGATCAAGGTTTCGGAAAATTGATGAAAATGTTACAAGCTACCGGTAAAGCAGACAATACCATTGTAATTTATATTTCTGATAACGGAATGGCTTTTCCAGGAGCAAAAACAACAGTTTATGAGCCAGGTATTAAGTTACCATGTATTATTAAAGATCCATTAAAAAATATAAAAGGGGCAACAAACAATGCCATGATTTCTTGGGTAGATTTAACGCCGACTATTTTAGATATGGCAAAAATTGATTACAAGAAAGAAGATTTTCATGGTAAGTCATTCAATTCAATTTTAGAAAAAACAAATCCAAAAGGTTGGGATGAAGTGTATGCATCGCACACATTTCATGAAATAACCATGTATTACCCAATGAGAGTGGTAAGAAATAAAAATTACAAATTAATTTGGAATATTGCTTGGCGATTAGAATATCCTTTCGCGTCTGATTTATGGGCATCTTCTACTTGGCAAAGTATTTACAGAAATGATATTGAAAACTTTGGACCAAGAAAAGTACAAGATTTTCTTTTTAGACCCGAGTTTGAATTGTACGATTTAGAGAAAGACCCAGATGAGTTAAATAATTTAGCAACAAATAAGGAATTCGAAAAAACGTTAGAATCGATGAAAATTAAGTTGAAAAAATTTCAGAAAGATACTTCAGATCCATGGATGATTATGTGGGGACATGATGCATCGTTACAAGGTACTGGAGTTAATTTATAAAATAAATACATGAAAAATACAATATTAAAAAGCATTACCATTTTAATTTTTATAATTACAATTGGTTGTAACGCTACAGAAATTATCAATATAAAACATGCCGAAGGAGATATGACTTTGGTAGTAAGAGAAGCCATTGAAGGAGCAAAAACCAAAGACATAAAATTAGTATTTGAAAAAGGAAATTACTTTTTTAAAACCGATTATGCCGTTGGTAAATTCATGTATATTACAAACCACGGAAATGGTTTTAAAAAAATAATTTTCAATTTTGAAGGATTTAATTCTGTAGAAATAGAAGGTAATAATTCAGAATTTATTTTTAGAGGTCAGACTTTACCATTTGTTTTTGATGGATTACATAAAGTTGATGTTAAAAATGTAACGATCGATTGGGACATTCCTTTTTCTTTTCAAGGTGATGTTACAGCAGTAAATGAAAAAGAACAATGGTATGAGTTAAAGCCATATACTAAAGGATTCTCTTGGAAACTTAGTAAAGGTAGAATTGAATTTCCAGGAATTAATCATTTTAACTTTACTTCTTTAGGGAGCTCTTTACCACATAATAAAGAAACAAAAGCGGTAGATTATGGCGCTTGGGACGCAAGCTTAGAGTCTAATTTTGTAGAAAAAAGACCGAATGGAATTTTACGTTTCTATAACAAAAATTTAAAACATTATCCAAGAGTGGGTTCCGTTTTACAATCTAAAGGAGATAAAAAAAATAATAGATATGCACCCGCTTTTTTAACCAAAAATTCTAAAGATATAAAGTTTAACAATGTTATTATTCATCATGCTTTAGGTATGGGGTTTTTGTTTGAAAGATCTGAAGATATTGAAATTTTAAATTCAGGAATTTATGTTAGAGAAGGCTCTGATAGAGTAATGTCTATTGTTGCAGATGCAACACATTTTGCAAACTGTAAAGGAGATATTTTAATAGAAGGTTGCCGTTTAGAAGGGATGTATGATGATGGTACAAATGTACATGGAACTTATGTTGCCGTGGATAAAATTTTAGACAAAAAGACAATTAGAATCGCTCTAAAACACGACCAACAAATGGGCTTTGAGTTTGCAGGAGTTAATGATGTAGTTTGGTTTATAAAACAACCAAATCCGCAAAGAGCAGAAACAAACACGGTAACTTCCGTAAAAGTACTTAATGATTATTTTACAGATTTAACTTTTAAAAGTGAAATTCCTACAGATTTAAAAGTAGGAGATATTTTAGAAAATAAAACGTGGAATCCTACATTTACAATGAGAAACAATGTAATTAGAGATCACCGAGCTAGAAATATCATCATTAAAACACCTAAAAAGATTGTTATTGAAGACAATGAATTATCATCAATGATGTCTTCTATTATGTTAAGAGGAGAAACTTTTTATTGGTTTGAGTCTGGTAATGTAGAAGAAGTAATTATTAGAAATAATAGATTTATAGATTGTGCTTATGCAGGTACGGAACATGCTATTTTAAAAGTGTCTCCAAGATTAGGGAAAACTTTTGATAGCACAATGACCTATGATAGAAATATCACTTTCGAGAACAATATAATTGAAACCTTTGGCAACAGAATCATTTGGGCAGATAGAGTAGATGGGTTAACAATTAAAGGAAATACCATTAAACAAACAACAACTTTTAAACCACAATTTCCGGATGCATATATGTTCGATTTAATGAATTGTAAGAACGTAGAAATTTCTAACAATTCTTATTTAGGAACCAATAAGAATATTTTAAAAGCGGATGAAGTTTCTAAAAAAGATTTAAAATTTAGTAATAATATAGGATTAAATAACTAAGTATGAAAATTATTCATTTTTTTGGATTATTATTTTTGTCAGTTGCCACTCTACAAGGACAAGATTTAGAAAAAGAAGCTATTTATAAAATTAAAACTTTAGAAGCATTAGTAAAAAAAGCGTCTAAAAAAGATATTGATGTTTTAAAGGAAAAAACAACCATTAGAACCGCAGAAGTCTTTTTAAAGTTCGCCAATTGGGATGAAAAGAATTTAGATAAAAACACCAAGCTTTTTAAATTGGTTCCTTCTTTTAAAAAGGAAGCATTAAAAATGGCAACGGGTTTAGCAGCATTCGAAAGAAGTGACATCAATTTAATGTTAGATAAATCGATTGCAGAAATTACCTCTTTAATTGAAGGTAAAACCTTTAGAAAAGCAAGTCCAAATGTAGATTGGACAAAAGTAAAAAGAGAAGAAGATCATTTGTCTTTTAAGAATCGACCTGTATTTTTAGCAGATTATACTTGGAAACCAGAGACGAAAGAGCTGACCGAATTTCATGGAGATTTAGATGGCTTTTTTCTAACGCCAACTTATGTTACTAAAGAAGATGGAACCATTAATAAAAGAATTTCGACGGATTTAAAAGAGAAGTCTAATGGCTCTTTAGGTTTTATTTTTATGAATCATAAAAGTGTACCTAAATGGGCTGAAGAAAAATATGGGCCTAATTTTTCTATGAGAGAAGATACCTATACAGGGTATGATATAGATAATCCTGGGGCTAGAGAATTACAAGCAAAATTAATAGGGAATGTTGTGCCAGAAATGGCAGGAAAAGAGTATTCTCAATTAGGATACATGTTATGTAATGAACCTCACTTTTTTACGTATACAGATGCTACCAAGAAAAAATTACCTTGGGCTTCTGGTGGTGTTTCACACTTTACGATTGAGAAATTTAAAGTTTGGTTATCAAAAAAACATCAAACTATTGCAAAGTTAAACAGTGTTTGGAATTCTAATTTTAAAGATTTTAATGCTGTTAAAATAGCAATCCCTATTGATATCAGTTTAAAAGGAACCCCAATTTGGTATGATTGGACAGCCTTTAATATGGACCGAGTTACAGATTGGTATACTTTCTTAAAAACAGAAGTAACTAAGTATGATGCAGACGCTAAAGTGCATTTAAAAATTATGCCTAGCCTTTGGACAGATAACAAAAGAGTACATGGCATTGATTTAGAAGCATTGACCGATTTAAGCGGTATTATTGGTAATGATTCTGGTGCAGCCCACAAATATACTTGGGGAAAACCTCATAAATGGGAAGAAGATTACGCTTTTGAATGGAGAGAATTGTGTATGGGATATGATTTTATGAAATCTGTAAGTCCTAATAAAATAAATTTTAATTCAGAATTACATTATTTATCAACCGTAAAATCTCGTGATTTATATTTAGACCCAAGTTATGCCAGAGCAACGTTTTGGTTGGCACATACTTTTGGGTTAGATGCAAGTCAGATTTGGTATTGGCCAAGAAATGCTGATGGTTCTATTTCTAAAAAAGCAATTAATAATAAAGGTTATGCAGGTACAAATACACAGCAGCCAAGAGTTACTAATGAAGTTGCTATGACTTTAATTGATTTGAATTCTTATTCAGAAGAAATTTTAGCTTTTCAAAGACAAAGAAAACCGGTTCGTATTTTCTATTCTAAAACATCTGCAATCAATAAAAAAGAACACATGGACGATCTTTATCGTTTGTATGAAAGTTTAAATTTTGAAGGAATTCCTTTAGGGTTTGTAACAGAAAATATCATCAAAAAACAAAACAATAAAAATTGGGATGTTATTACTGTTTACAATACTCCTTTTGTTACCAATGATGAATTAAAAGCATTGCAAACGTATTTAAATAATGGAGGAACTGTAATTCTTGATGACAAGAGTTTAGTGAAAAATGAATACGGAAAGAAACTGAATACATTAACGGAAGGAAAAGGAACTATTATTAAATTGAATTCCGTTGCCAAAATTAAAAACAACGTTTTATCAATCTTAAAAGAAAAAAATCTACTTTCTGATATCGCTATTGAAGAAACAAATTCAGTAAGTAAAAAAGGATGTACCTGGAAAGTAATTAAAAATGAAAAAGGCAATAATGTGTTGTCTGTTGTAAATGTTGGGAAGTCGGATGCTTCTTTAAAGATCTCGTTAAATGGAAGTGAAAATATTATTTGTAAAGATTTAATAAAAGGAATTTCAGTTTCAGCAACACCTACCTTAAAACCAAATGAGGTTTATTTTGTAGAAATAATTGCTAAAAAATAAGTATCAGAAAAGTGAACTCCTGCAAGGTTTTTTTTGACTTTGTTAGTGTTTATGAATACGAAAAAATCGAAAAAAAGAAATTGTAATATGGTAATACCTACAAGGTTTTTGAAACCTTGCAGGAAAAAAGATAAAAGGAACTTAAAAAATAACAATCCCTCAGGGTTTTTAAATCCTTGTAGGAAAGGATAAATAATTTTATGAAAACATCTAAATACTTATTAGTAGTAGTAATAACAGTATTTTTTTCTTGCAAATCGGCCTTAATATCTCAAGAAAAAAAGGAAGTACAAGTAGTGCTATTAGCAGGACAATCTAACATGGCAGGGGCTGCAAATTATGATGATTTAGATGCTTCTATTCAAAAGAGGATAGAAAAAGTAGCAGATAGAGTTTTTATCAGTCAGTCTAATACAGCACAAACACCTTTATCGTATTATAAAAATAAGCCGAGTAAAAAGTACGGTTTTACAAAACGTTTTGGTCCGGAGTTGTTAATAGGATTAACCTTGGCAGAAAAATATCCGAATAAAGAATTTTTGTTGATAAAACATGCCAAAGGAGGTACCGCTTTATATGGCGCTTGGAACCCAGAATGGACGATTGAAAAGGCAAGAGAAATTGAAAAAGGAGCCAAAAAACAAAGTTGGAATTTAGTACAACAACACATCGATTTAATTAACCAAAATTTAAACATTTTAAAAGATAAAGGAAAGTCTTATAAAGTTATAGGGATGGCTTGGATGCAAGGAGAAAATGATGCTACTTTAGAAAAAGCAGCAACTACTTATGCCGCGACTTTAGAAAAGTTAATAACGAAGTACAGAACTACTTTTAAAGTGAAAGACATGCCTTTGGTTTTCGGACAAATAAACTCTAGATATGGTGTTAAAAACGGAGCAAAAACGGTAAGGACCCAGATGGAAAAAGTTTCATCAGAAGTAAAAAATGTGCATTTAGTAAAAACAAGTACAGATACAAGTTGGTCTGATTTTCCTAAAAATTCAGATAATGTGCATTATAATGCAGAAGGTCAATTAAGATTAGGAACAAAATTTGCAAACGAATTAATAAAGATGATAAACTAATAGTATGAAAAAAATATTTTTAAGTTTTATTGTTTTTCTATTGATTTCTAGCACCGTTTTTTCGCAAGAAGAAATTCAGGTTGTATTGTTAGCAGGACAATCTAATATGGCAGGTAGAGGAATTACTGAAGAGCTAGATGCCGCTTTTATAAAAAGAATCCACGATGTTTCTGATAGAGTTTTTATAACCACCTCTGATGTAGAAAAAAGTAAACCGATTCCATTATCTACTTTAAAGAAAAGTTTTGGTCCAGAATTAATGGTAGGATTAACATTAGCAGAAGCAAACCCAAAGCAACATTATTTATTGATTAAAAAAGCAGTTGGAGGTACCTCTTTATATGGTGCTTGGAATACCGAGTGGACATTAGAAAAAGCAATGCTTGCAGAGCGAGGTAAAGTCAGGCAAAGCTTGCAATTATACAAGCAACATATAAAAAATATTAAAAGAACCCTTAATGATGTAAAGAAACAGGGCGAAAAATATAAAATTTTAGGTGTTTTATGGATGCAGGGAGAAAGTGATACGAATAAAGAAATTACAGCAACAAATTATCAAAGCAATCTTAAAAAATTAATAGCAGGTTATAGAAAAGAAGTACAAATAAATGACTTGCCTTTTGTAATAGGACAAGTAAATGTATTGCCAAGAAAATATAAAGAGGGTCCTGCACAAGTAAGAACTGCAATGTTAAATGTTGCCAATTCTGATGATAACATTGCTATTATTAAAACATCAACAGATGCTTCTTGGTTAGATTACCCGAAGCATTCAGACAATTTACATTACAATACAGTAGGGCAAAAAAGATTAGGAACGGCCTTTGCTAAAGAATTAATACAACTAATAAATAAATAACAAAATGAAAAAACAGTATTCTTATCTCGCATTTAGAATCTTATGTATTCTTATGTTAACAGCTACTTTCACTGCTTGCAGTCAAAAAGAGAAACCAACAAAACAAACAATAAAAAAACCGAATATTTTATGGGTGGTCGCGGAAGATTTATCCCCATTTATGGGCGTTTATGGAGATTCTATTAATAAAGGACACACACCAGTAATTGATAAATTAGCAGCGGAAGGTGTTTTGTTTAAAAGAGCGTATGCAACTGCACCCGTTTGTTCTGCAAGTAGATCTGCTTTTATAACAGGTGTTTATCAAACTACAACAGGTACACATAATCATAGGTCAAATAGATTTACAGAAAATGAGATTGTACCAGATAATCTTAAAATTAAATTGCCAGAAGGCATGAAAACCATTCCTGAATTGATGAAGGAAGCGGGGTATTTTACCTTTAATAGTGGTAAAGATGATTATAATTTTGATTATGATAGAAGAGCGATGTATGATACAGGTACCAAAGAAAATTACAAAGCAGGAATGAATGGATGGCAAGGAAATTTTGCTATTAATTACAAAACTGTAAAAGAGTATGTTTGGAACGCTAGAAAAGATAAAAATCAGCCTTGGTTTGGACAAGTAGAAATTATGGGTGGTAAAAGAGATTACAAATATGTAAGAGAAGGCGAAAAACTAGAAACTTATGACGTACCGATGCCTACTTATTTTCCAGATATAAAATCGCAAAGAGAAGCTTGGACGCAGCATTATAATGCCAATAGAGGATCTGACGTTACGTTAGAAAAAATTATAAAACAATTAAAAGCAGATGGTGAATATGAAAATACTATTATATTTTTCTTTTCAGACCATGGTAGTAATGCATCTTTAAGACACAAGCAATTTTGTTATGAGGGTGGTTTGTTAGTTCCTTTAATTATCAAAGGAAATAACCCTGCTTTAAAAGCTGGAACGGTAAGAAATGATTTGGTTTCTTTATTAGATGTTTCTGCAACTACATTAGCTTTAGGAGATGCTAAAATGCCATCTTATTTAGTAGGGCAAGATTTGTTTTCTAAAAAATATAAAGAAAAAGAATATGTAATAGGTGCAAGAGATAGATGCGATTATACGATTGATAGAATTAGAAGTGTCGTTTCTGAAGATTACAGATATATTCGTAATTATTTTCCGAATAGACCAATGTTACAAGCTAGTTATAGAGATAATAAAAAGATTGTAACCGATTTAAGAGAATTACATGAAGCAGGAAAATTAACCCCTTATCAAGATAAATTTTGGTTTGGAGTTCGCCCTACAGAAGAATTATATGATTTGAAAAAAGATCCAGATCAAATGAATAATTTAGCTTTAGACCCTACTTTTTCTAAAGTACTAAAAGAGCATAGAGATGTTTTAGAAAATTGGATAAAAGAAACTGGAGATAAAGGTCAGTTTCCTGAATCTGCAGCACAATTAAAAGCAACGTATGATATGTGGAAAGACAGACCAAGATTTAAAAATGCAAAAATAAATCCAGAATACGATCAATTTAAAAAATAGTTTTTTGAGAGAATAAGCTTTAAAAAGAAGTATTTAAAAGCGCAAAGGTTGCAAGGAAATTCTAGAGTAATTCTACAATTTTTTTGAAAACCTTTGCGTTTTTGTTGTTAAATGAAGTTTTAGCGACCATTAAATACATTTTATGAACTAATACATACAAGTTTTTTAATGTTTTTTGGTTTCTTCGTTAAAAATTAAATAATACACGTATGAAATTTAAGAACATAAAAAATGTATGTATTGTGGCTTTATTGCTAATTGCATTTTCAACTTTTAGCCAAGAAAATAAATCGAAGCCAAATGTATTATTCATTATGGTAGATGATTTAAATGATTGGGTTGGCGCATTTGGTGGAAATCCACAAACTAAAACACCAAATATAGATGCCTTAGCAAATAAGAGTACTATTTTTAAGAATGCATATTGTTCTGCACCTTTATGTAACCCATCAAGAACAAGTATCATGTCTGGGTACAGACCCTCTACAACAGGTGTGTATGGTAATTCAGAGCATTTTAGAGATGTAAAAGGTTTTGAAAATACGGTTACAATTCCTCAGTATTTTGAAAAATATGGATATAAAACTGCAGCAGCAGGAAAAATATTTCACAGTCCAAGAGGAAATGCTAAAAAACCAAAACCAGGAAGTGATCCAGGATCTTTTCAACAAGAAAGAAAAGGAGGTTTAGGAGGAACGTACCCAGAAGATAAAGACAAACACTCGCATGGTTTAGAGTTGAAAAAATACGGAGTTAAAGGTTCTTTCTTACGTTCTTTTGATTGGTTTCCTGTAGATGTAACTTTAGAAAATAATAACGATTATAAATCAGCAGATTATGCATCGAAATTTTTACAAGAAAAGCATGACAAACCCTTCTTTTTAGCTTGTGGAATTTTTAGACCACACTTACCTTGGTTTGCTCCAAAACAGTTTTTTGATATGTATAAATTAGAAGACATAAAACTACCAGTTACCTTAAAAAATGATTTAGATGATGTTGGTAGGATGGGACAAAATATGGCAAAAAGAGGCGTTCATAAATCTGTTGTAGAACATGGTAAATGGAAAGAAGCTGTAAGAGCTTATATGGCAAATATTTCTTTTGCGGATGCTTGTGTAGGTCATTTATTAGACGGGTTAAAAGAGAGTACATACGCAAAAAACACCATTATAGTTTTAATGGGAGATCATGGTTGGCATTTAGGAGAAAAAGAACATTGGTCTAAAAATGTTTTGTGGGAACGTTCTGCAAAAACACCTTTGTTAATCTTTGATCCAAGAGGTGACGGTAAACCTAAAGTAAGTACTTCTTTAATTTCTCTTTTAGATGTGTATCCAACGTTAGTTGAAATGGCAAACTTACCAGAAAATAAAGAGTTAGAAGGAAAAAGTATTTATGATATCGTAAAAAATCCAACAAAGGAAACGAAAGAATATGTATTGACTTCTAAAGACAAGGGACTACATTCTTTAAGAAGTAATGAGTACAGATATACGGTGTATCCTGATGGTTTTGAAGAATTGTATGACCATAGAATAGACCCGAATGAGTGGACAAATATTGCTAAAAGCCCTTCTAATAAGGAAGTTTTAAAGACGTTTAGAAAAGAGTTAAAAAGTATCCTAAAATAAAAGATTTACAATACCCATTAAGAATGAAAAAACAATTTTCCAATATTAGTTTTTTAGTAGCAATAGCTCTCTTTTTTGTTTCTTGTAGTACCTCTAAAAAAGAGGTTTCTAAAGTAACCAAAAAGCCAAATATTATTTTTGTTTTGGTGGATGATATGGGCTACGCAGATGTTGGTTTTAATGGTTCTACTTATTTTGAAACACCAAACATAGATGCGTTGGCAAAAGAAAGTTTGGTATTAGATAATGCCTATATGTATCCTACTTGTTCACCGTCTAGAACCGCAATTTTTACAGGAAAACAATCTTTTAGAACAGGTGTTTATACGGTGCCTGTTTTAGAAAAAGGAGACGATCAAGAAAATATTTTTTCGAGATGGACAGTTGGTAGAGAGCATCCTATATATGCAGAACCTTTGGCAAAAGCGGGGTATAAATCTATCCATTTAGGAAAATGGCATATTGTTGGTCCTTATCCGCAAGAAGAACTGGCAATGGAATATCCATTAAAAGAAAAATTAAAACAACCAGATGCAGGAGATTATTCTTGGGTTTCGAATCATAAAACAATAGAAGTTCAACAATATTATCCTGAAAAAAGAGGTTTCTTAAAAAATGTAGGAGGAAGTTTTAGAGGAGATCCAGCTTATGAAAAAGGAGGTTATAAAAGTGAGGCTGGTGGTTATTGGGCTCCGTTTAGCAATCCTTTTATCAAGAAAAAATCAACAGATAATTGGTTAACAGATCGTTTAACAGATGATGCAATCGAGTTTATGGGAGCACATAAAGAAGGGCCTTTTTTAATCAACTTAAATTTTTATGCGGTTCATAGACCTATAAAATATAGAAGTAAAGAATTGTATCAAAAATACTTTAACAAACCAGGTGATACTATTACAGGGCAAGGTTTGCATGATAAGAAAAAAAAGCATGAATATTTTGCAAGTTATGCCACTATGGTAGAGTCTGTAGACGATAATATAAAACGTATTGTAGACTATTTAGATGCGAATAATTTAAGAGAAAACACTATTATCATTTTTACATCAGACAACGGGTTTCATAGTATGGCAAGTGCCAATGATTTAATGCGTGGTGCAAAAGGATATATTTATGAAGGCGGAATTAAAGTGCCAATGTTTATCAATTGGCCAAATAAAGTTACACCTAGAAGAAGTGAGGTTGCTGTAAGTGGATTAGATGTTTTTCCAACTTTAATGAACTTAGCAAATGTTACTGATTTTAAAGGTACTTTAGATGGAAATTCTATGACTGATTTATTTCTTAAAGATGATAAAAAATTATCGGAAAGACCTTTGTTTTGGCATTTAGCAAGTCGTTATAAACACGGAACCTGTTCTGTAATTAGAAAAGGAGATTATAAGTTAATTCAGTTTTTGGCGGATGGTAAATTGGAGTTGTACAACTTAAAAGTAGATCCTAAAGAATCAAAAAACTTATCAACTATCGAATTAAAAACCACTCAGAATTTATTAAAAGAATTGGTTTCTTGGAGAAAAGAGAATAAAGTTCCGTTACCTCCAAATTCAATTCTTAAATTTTAAATAAAAAAGGAAAACGCGAGAAGAATAGTAAAACTCTTCTTACAGCTATTTTTATGTAAAATAGAATGCATTTGATTTTTATAAATTCACTATCAAAATTTATTTATAATGAAAAGAAGAGATTTTTTTAAAAAAGGAACAAAAGGTGTTTTAGCAGCGAGTTTATTTCCAATAATGGGAGATATTTCTGCGCAAACTTCTAATAGTAAAAACGGTTTGTTTAAGGAAGAAGAAACATTAAGGAAAACTTTAAAAAAAGATCCAATTCGAAAAAAAATAGTAAATGTAGATGTTGCTGTAATTGGAGGTGGAATGTCTGGTATTTCTGCGGCAGTCTCAGCAGCTAGAAATGGGGCAAAAGTAGTTTTAGTACAAGACAGACCTGTTTTAGGAGGAAATGCTTCTAGTGAAATGAGAGTTACAGTAAATGGGGTTCAAAGTTTATTGAATAAACACAAAATAGAAAGAGAAACGGGTATTGTAGAAGAACTTCTAATTGAAAACTGGCATTATAATCCGCAAGAATCTTATCCTGTTTGGGATCATGTTTTATATAATTATGTAGTTCGTGAAAAAAATCTAACATTATTGTTAAATACAACTGCGTTGGATGTAAATATGGATGGTAACAATATTAAATCTGTAGTTTGTCGACAATTAACAACAGAAACAGATTTTACAATAAATGCTCCTATTTTTTGTGATTGTTCTGGTGATGGTTTTGTAGCGGCAACAGCAGGAGCAGAATTTAGACAAGGAAGAGAAGGAAAAGCAGAATTTAATGAACAATATGCACCAGATGAACCAGATGGTTGGGTTATGGGAGATTGTTTTATGATGATTACAAAAGACATGGGAAGGCCAGTTCCTTTTTATGCACCAGAATATACAATTCCTTTCGATGCAGAAAAAGCATTTAAAGACAAGCATAGAAAAGTAAAACAATTAAAAGAAGGTTTTTGGTGGGTAGAATTAAGTAGCGATGTAGACATTATTGGCGAAAGAGATGAAATTCGTCATAAATTAATGGCACATTTTTACGGGGTTTGGGATCATATAAAAAATTCTGATGATTTCCCGGAAGCAGCCAATATTGCTTTAGATTGGGTAGGTTCTATTCCTGGTAGGAGAGAATCTAGAAGATTTATGGGAGATTATATTCTATCTGAGCCTGATATGTTAGGACTTCGTCATTTTGATGATGCCATTGCATTTGGTGGTTGGTCTTTAGATGAACATTGCCCTGGAGGAATTGAAAATTTAGAGGAACCTGCAAGTTATTTTCACTCAAGATTTAAAGATGTATACCAAGTTCCTTTTAGAAGTTTATATTCTAGAAATATTGATAACTTATTATTTGCTGGTAGAAACGTGAGTGTAACGCACATTGCACTTTCATCAACCAGAATTATTGGTACCTGCTCAATGATGGGACAAGCGGCAGGAACAGCAGCAGCAATGTGTGTTAAAAAAGGGGTGTCGCCAAGAAAATTATATCAAAATTATATAAATGATTTACAGGAGCAATTGTTAAGAGATGATTCTTATTTTCCTAATAGACCTGCAAAAGATCTAAATGATAAAGCAAGAACGGCAAGTTTAATTTTTGCTTCTTCAACAAGTTCTGGTGATGTAAAAAATTTAACAGATGGCGTTGGTAGAGATGAAGTTGATAAAATTCATCACTGGCAATCAGATGGTTTAAACGCAGACTTACAATTAGAATGGAACAAACCTCAAAGATTTACTAGTGTAGAAATGAAATTTGATACAAATCTGCAACGTAAAATTAATTTTCATAAAAATCCTAATAAGTATAGTGAACAATTACTGGTCGTTCCACCAGAATTGGTAAAAGATTTTACAGTAGAAGCAAGAATACAAGGAAGCTGGAAGGAAGTTGGTAAAAAAGAGTACAATATTACACGTTTGGTAAAAATTAATTTTGATGAAATAGCAGCAACTGCTATCCGTTTAAAATTGAAAAATACACACGGTAAGGAAAATATTAGAATGTACGAAGTACGTTGTTACTAAATTTTAAACGCAGAGGCGCAAAGGTTTCGAAAAATTCGCAAAGAATAAGGGCTTAAATCTTTGCGCACTTTGCGAAAACTTATTTTAAACTTTGCGGTTAAAACCATTAAACCAAAGAAAAACTATTAAGTCAAATACAGATACTTTATAAATGAAAATAAATTCACTTCTTACTTTAGTAGTAAGCTTTTTAGTTTCCATTCAATTATTCGCTTTTCAGTCTAATAATTTCTCAACAAAAACCAATAATATAAGAAATTCTGTTGTTGGAGAAATCAATAATGAGTCAATCCTTTTTGTATCTGAATTAAGCAAAAGTATCGCCGCTTATACTTTAGACGGAAAAGAATTGTGGCAATATAAAATAGATCAACCTTCAGTAATTTTTGAAATTCTTGCAGAAGACATCAATAATGATGGCAATGATGATATATTAGCAGTTGCTGGTAACGGAATTGTGTATTGCATTGATAGTAAAGGTTCTTTACTTTGGCAATTTACTCCAGATCATAAAGTACGTTTATCGGAAATTGCAGTGGTGAAAAATGAAGGTAAAATTCAAATTTTTGCTGGTGGAAATGATTATCTGTTGTATGAGTTAGATACAAACGGAAAACAAGTTGCATCAACCAAAATAGAAGGAGTTGTTAGAAAAATTGAGTCAGGTGTTTTTACCAATTCAGGGAAAGAATCACTTTTTGTAATGACCTATAGTAACGATAAATTTCGCTGGGATTTTATGGGGATTTTAGATGCAGATACAAAAGAAGTTGTAAAACAACTTAGCCCTAAAAAGAAAGAGGTAAAATCGCTTACGAAAGTAATGATTACAGATATTTCTATAGCAGATATTAACAATGATAAAAAAGATGATATATTATTTTTTGGAGATGCTAGCTTTAAACCTTTCTTTTCTGCTTTAGATGCAGATTTTAATGTTTTAGCACAATATGTTGGAAATCAAAAACAAGCGCAACGTTATGCGCATTCTCAAGGAAGCTTCTTACCAAGTAGAAACGAAATTATGTTTCAGCATGGAGGAATTTTAATTGTGCTAGATACTAAAGGAAAAGTAATACATATAGCAGGAGAAAGATATGGTAAAGGAGTTTATAGTGATTTTGTTTATGAACCTAAATCAAATCAATTAATTGCGGCAGGAACTGTAGATGGCGGTAATAATGTAGATTTTTATTATTTATCAAAAAATAGTTGGAGCAAAACTTCATACAAAAAGCAAGGTAGAATGCTTGAAGTAGAAAAAAACTTAGAAACATTATATGCGCAAGTTTTAGAGTATAAAACGCCAAATTATCAGAAAAAATCTGACAAAAGTTGGGTAATGATAACCAAAAATGGTGAAGATTCTAAGATTAAAAAATTACATGGAAATGATATAAAATTTGTCATACAAAAATCACCAAAAGAATCTACAGATAGAACCTATTTGGTTAACAAAATTGGTAAATCTGCATTAAAAAAAGACAAACGAGGTAAATATAAAGATTCTAGAGAGCAAATAGTTCAAATGGCAAGGGATTACGAAGCGGAAGGGCAACCTTTTACTTTTTGGGCAGGTCATGGAAACGACCCTTTTTATATTCAAATAGAAACTTTAGAGCAAGTTTTAGAAGTTGCCCCAACAACTTGTTACGGTTTTGTGTATGCAGAAATGGCTAATGTAGAGGATCCTAGAGTACAACTTTACGTGAAAGAATATTTACCAAGACTGGCAAAGGCGATTCGTAAAAATAACAGAGCAAAATTATATTTTAGATATAAAAACATGTTTTGGGCAGCAACATCACATTTACCGCTTTGGAAAGAGATGTTCTATTCTGGAAAGTATAGCGATATTTTAGCACCGGCCTCAGAAGATACTAGTAATAGAATTCAAGATTTAAATTTAGCGGGTAGAATAGGTATGAGAAATGGAGGTTATGTAAATGATTTTGCCATGCGCTTAATTGATGACAATCCAACAAGTTGGAGACCACTTTCTCCTGGAGGACAAAATTCTGTGTCTCCGTATTTAAGACAAGGCGTTATGATGGCTGCTTATGGCGCACGTTACGGAATCGTTTCTACTTCTGGTTTTGTAGAAGATCCAGGTCTTAATATCCTATTTGCTTTGATGAAATCTGGCGTGTTACCAATTGTAGAAAAAGAAGATATTTTGTCTATTGGCTCTTGGCATTTAATAAAAGACATAGATGCTGAATTGGTGCATACGGTAGATAATCATCATGATATAAAACAATACAAAAAAGACGATGACAATGCTGTTTTTTCTGTAGCACAAATGCATTGGGCAGGCACCAATATTCCTGAAACTGATTTTTCTAAAATAGCTTTAGGGGTAAATTATAGATGGTTAAATTATATGCCAGAAACTCCTTTTGGAATGGTACCAGTTGCGCCCATAGAATTTAAAAATGAGTTATTGAAAAAGAAGATTCCTTTTAGTATTAGTAATGGTAAAAAAGGGTTTTTTAAGGATCAATTTGTATCAGCAAAAGAATATGCTTCAGAATTGAAAAGCATTGTAGAAACGGGGGCAAAAGATTTACCAATTTTGGTAAAAGGAGCTGCTTGGTCTGCAATTAAAATTGATGAAAATCATACAAGAATTATTTTATTAGATCAAGGGTATATAGAACCACAAGACAGAGAAGTAACGATTACTTTTCAAAATAGGAATCCGAATTTTGTAGAAGATATTTTAAGTAAAGAAAATTTAAAAATTTCCAAAAACCAAATCAACTTAAAAGTGCCAGCAGGTTCTTTACGATTTATTGATGTAACTTATTAATGATGAAAACAGTAAAGTATCTTTAAAATTTTTTTTAACCAAAGCAACACTTAAATTTAAAATTTAGTAAAAAATGAAGCATAAAAATCTATTACTTGTATCCTTGATATTTGCAATCTCATTTATGAGCTGTAAAGGTCAAAAAACAGTTACAAATCAAGAAAAAAAAGAAGTTGTTTTAAACACAACTCAAAAACCAAATTTAATTATCATTCATACCGATGAACATAATTTTAGAACTATAAGTGCATATCAAAAATTACTGCCAGAAGCACAAGCTTTTGTTTGGGGAAAAGGGAATAATTCTAAAACCCCAAATATCGATAAACTGGCAGAAGAAGGAGCTATTGCAACGAGCTATTATTGTGCTTCGCCAGTTTGCACACCATCTCGCGCTTCTTTAATGACAGGTTTACATCCTGGATCTACGGGAGCCCCAAAAAACGGAATGCATATTCGAGAAGATATACCAACATTTGCTACCATTTTAAGAGACCAAGGTTATGCAACTTCTTATGTGGGTAAGTGGCATTTAGCAGGTGAAGAAAAATATGTTTTTGGCATTAAATATAAAGCAGGTTTTGATGATAATCGCTATATGATGAAAGGTGGTCATGCGCCTTATTTTAGTTTAACAAAAGATGGTGCTGTAATAACGGGTATTAATGAAAAAGTTGCCGCTAAATTACCAAAAGATGAAGTGATTCATTTAACAGATTTTTTTACAAATAAGGCCTTAGAAATTTTAGAACGTGATAAAAATAAACCTTTTGCATTAATGCTTTCTATTCCAGATCCGCATACGCCAGATTACGCAAAGCCTCCATACAACACTATGTATGAAGATTTAAAAATTGAAGCACCAAAAACTATGGATGCAAAATATACTGCTATAAAACCTAAATGGGCAAAAGATCAAAAAAACAATGAAGCTGCTGGAAAAAAATCATTTAAAAATGAAAAAAATGCGTTAAAACAGTATTTTGGAATGGTGAGTCATATTGATGATTCTGTAGGTAGAATTCTTCAGTTTTTAGAAGACAATAATCTTACAGAAAATACCATTGTAATCTTTACTTCAGATCATGGAGATATGTTTTTTGAACACAACAGACGTAACAAAGGGGTGCCTTATGAAGGTTCAGCAAGAATTCCGTTTTTAATTCGTTATCCAAAGAAAATACCTTCAGGCAAAGTGATCAATACCGCCTATACAAATGTAGATTTTACACCCACTATTTTAAGTTTGATGAATGTTAAAACAGCTGCAAAATTTCAAGGTTTAGATACTTCAGACGATTTTACAAACAATAAAAAAGAAGTAAATAGTGATAGAATTACCTATTTCGCCAAGTCTGGCGGATGGTGGGCTTCTGCAGTAAGTGATAGATATAAATTGGTCATCGATAAAAAAGAAAAACCATATTTATTCGATTTACAAAAAGATCCAGATGAGTTGATTAACTTTTACTACGATGCAGCATATGCAGGCATTGCAAAAATGATGCAAACAGAATTATTTAAGCAAATGAAGATGTATGATGAACCTGGTTTAAAGTTAAATCAGAAATATATTACGGAGTAATTAATTTTTTTAAGGTAAAATAGAGTAGGATTTGGATAAGATGTTTTTTAGCATTTAGACAAATCCTATTTATATTTATAGCATTACCAGTTTATTTTAAATTACAGGTTGTAAAGGCACAAAGACAAAAGTTTTTGTTATTATATTTGACTTTACCATTCAGTATTAATACTAATTTTTATGATGTATTTAAAGAATTCTATTGTTTTCTTATTGCTATTATTTTCTCAAATATCTTTTTCTCAAAATGATTGGGAAAACGAATTGATGTTTGAGCAAAACAAATTAAGAGCACGTGTGCCAAGTTATTCCTATACTAATCATGCAGATGCTTTAGAGGGAAATAGAGACAAATCTAGAACACAATCATTAAACGGAACCTGGAAATTTAACTATGTAGGGAAATCTAAAGACAGACCTACAGATTTTATCAAGAATGATTTTAATGGAGAAAATTGGAGTGATATTCCTGTGCCATCTAGTTGGGAATTACAAGGGTTTGGACAACCAATTTATACCAATATTATTTATCCTTTTACTCCGGATATAAAAAATGGAGGAAAAAGAAATTTCGGATATATGGGGCCTCATCCGCCACAATTTCCATTTATAGAAAAGTATAGAGACAATCCGGTTGGAAGTTATTATAGAGATTTTACAGTTCCAAAAGACTGGAAAGATCAATCTGTAATTTTACATTTTGGCGGCGTTTCGTCTGCATTTTATGTTTGGGTAAATGGTAAAAAAGTTGGGTACAGCCAAGGAAGTAGATTGGCAGCAGAATTCGATATTACTAAATATCTAGTTGAAGGAAAAAATAAAGTTGCCGTTCAGGTTTTTAGATGGAGTGACGGTAGTTATTTAGAAGACCAAGACATGTGGCGTTTAAGCGGAATTCACAGAGAGGTTTTATTAATGGCGCAACCAAAAGTTTCTTTAAATGACTTTTTTATTCGAACAAAGTTCGATGATACGTTAGAAGATGCCAAGATAGAAGTTCGTCCGCATGTATGGATGAAAGGAGATGAAGACAACTTAAAAGGTTGGACCATTTCTGCAGATTTATACGATGCTAATAATAAAAAGGTTTTACCAAAACCGATGTCTTGTGCTATTGAAGATGTCTTTTTTGAAAGATGGCCACAAAGAGACATTACAAAATTTGCATTTTTAGAAGCTAATATTAAAAGTCCACAAAAATGGTCTGTAGAAAATCCGTATTTGTACACGGTTGTTTTTGATGTAAAAGATGCATCAGGAAAAATTGTAGAATCTCGCAGTCAGAAAATTGGATTTAGACAAGTTGGTTTTAGTGCAGAAAACGAGTTACTTATCAACGGAAAACCGGTAAAAATAAAAGGTGTTAATCGTCATGATCATCATCCTGTTAGAGGAAAAGCATTAACCAGACAAGATTTAGAAGACGATGTAAAACTGTTAAAAAAATTCAATTTTAATGCCGTAAGAACTTCACATTATCCGAATGATCCATATTTCTATGATTTATGTGATAAATACGGAATTTATGTAATGGATGAAGCAAATATAGAAACCCATCATTTAGGAAGTTATGCGCCACAACAACCAAGTTTGGCAATTCCTATGTTAAGTAGAATTATGAGAATGGTGGATAGAGATAAAAATCATGCCTCTATAATTTCTTGGTCTATGGGAAATGAATCTGGAACAGGACCTGCTTTTGCGGCTGCTGCAGGTTGGATAAAAGATTACGATCCTTCACGTTTTATTCATTATGAAGGAGCGCAAGGAGATCCCACGAACCCTGCGTATAAAGAAGGAGAAGAAGGACAAAAAGTGTTTAGAGGACCTGCGCATGCAAACCCTACAGATCCAAAATATGTAGATGTTTTAAGTAGAATGTATCCAGAGATTTATCAGCTAAAAGCAATGTCTGAAAGTAAATATATAAACAGACCTATTATTATGTGTGAATATGCGCATGCCATGGGGAACTCCATTGGTGGATTGGGTGAATATTGGGATTTAATCAACTCGAAAAAGAATTTAATTGGAGGTTTTATTTGGGATATGATAGACCAAGGAATAGAAAAAACAGCTGATAATGGTGAAAAATTTTATGCCTATGGAGGTGATTTTGACGATTATCCGAATGCTGGAAACTTCTGTATTAACGGTGTTTTCTCTTCAGATAGAAAACCACATCCACATGCGTGGGAAGTAAAATATATTCAGCAACCCTTTAATTTTACTGCAATTGATGTAGCAAAAGGAAGTATTTTAGCAATTAATCATTTAAATGTTACTAATTTAAATAACTACGATGTAAAATGGATGTTGTCTGAAAACGGAAAAGAAATTCAATCTGGAATTTTACAAGATATTGATGTAAAACCAAGTTCATCATCAAAAATAAATATTCCATTTAAAGAGGTGAATTTTAAAGATGAAAATGAATATTGGTTAAAAATGTCTGTACAAGAAAAAGGAACTACCTTTTGGGCTACAAAAGGCTATGAAGTAGCGAATGAACAACTTTTAATCAAAGAAAAAACAGCCATTAAGACGTATCAGTCAGCATCAAAAGCAGCATTACAAGTTGTAGAAAATACTGCTGAAATTACTGTTTCAGGAAAAAAATATGCTGCAAAAGTATCAACAGAAACAGGCGCACTAATTTCATTTATCAAAAATGGAAAAGAGCAAATCTCTTCACCTTTAAAACCTAACTTTTTTAGACCACCAATAGACAACGATTTACGAGGTGCAAGTAGTAAAGATTTTAGAAAATCTAGAGGTTATTGGGAGTTTTTAAATGATAAATTAGAAATTAAATCTGTAAAAGTAATTGCAGAAAAGACCAATGAAGTTTCCGTTTTGGTGGAGAAATCATATAAAGACGAAGTAAAATTAAATATCAATTATCACTTTTTAAGTGATGGAAGAATTGTTGTGAAAATGGATTTAGATGCCAATAAAAACTTACCTGGTTTGGTGAAATTTGGTGTTACTTTAGGCATTCCGAATAGGTACAAAACCACCACTTTTTACGGAAAAGGACCTTGGGAAAATTACATAGATAGAAAACGAGGTACAGAAGTAGATGAATACATCTTTAAAACGGACGATTTATTTACAAATTATGTTTTTCCGCAAGAAAACGGAAACCGCTCTGATGTAAGATGGTTACAGCTTTCGGAAAACAGAAAGAATAGTTTAAAAATTGAAGGTGCATCAACATTCGGATTTTCAATTTGGCCATATTCGCCAGAAAATATTCAAAATGCAAAACATCCTTATGATTTAAAAAAACAAGGGTTTTATACTTTGAATTTGCACTTAATTCAAATGAGTGTAAATGGAACGCTGTCAGAAACATTGCCTAAATTTGTAATTCCATCAGGAAAATATGAGTTTGAGTTTATTTTGAATGCGAAAAATTAAAATGATGAAAAAATTATCTATTGTGTTTCTTTTCTTATTGGTATCAACAAACCTTGTTTCTCAATGGAAATATTCCAATGCAAAGAATATAAAAGATGATGTAGTTATAACTTATGATGTTGTTTATGATCGAGTTTTATCAGAAAAACAAAAAAAACTTTCTTATTTTAAAAAAGAAATCATTGTTATTTTTAATAAAGATAAATTATTAGAAAAACGTTATTCTAATAGTAAAAATTATGATTTTTCAACTTTATTAGATTATGATAAAGAACTTACTTATTCACTTGCACGTAGTTATACGACTAAAACAGGTATTATAAATAAGTTTAAAAACCCTGTAAAAGACGTCATTCTTCAAGAAGAGGAAATAGAAAATATTATAGGTATTCCTTGTCAAGTTTATGAGACAAAAATAAAAGGAGAGATTAGAAAAGTATACACAACCAAAAAGTTTGGGTTAAGATATATTAAACAGTTCAATGCACAGGGTTTTCTATTAAAATACACTGCAAATGATAAATATTTAGGACCTTATACGGTTACTGCTAAAAAAATATACTACACTAAATTGCCCGCAAAAACTTATAGTTTAGAAGGTTATACTATTAGAACTACAGAAGAACAGAAGCAATATGTAATTGATGCTAAAAAACATAGTAATGAAAGAAAAGAACAAGCGTTAGAGCGTTTAGGAGAGTTATCACCAAAGTATTCTGTGAGAAGTATTCAAGGAAATAAATTTAAAAGTAAAGACTTAATAGGAAAAGTAGTTGTGTTAAATTTTTGGTTTACAACGTGTCCGCCTTGTAAAAAGGAACTTCCACATTTAAATAAATTAAAAGAGAAATTTAAGGGAAAAGACGTTGTTTTTATAGCAATAGCTTTAGACGATGAATATAAAATAGATACGTTTTTAAAACGGAATCCTTTTAATTATGATATTGTAGAAGATGGGCGTTGGATTGCTGAAAAATTTGATGTAAAGGCATATCCATCCAACATAATTATTGATAAAAAAGGAAATTATCAGTTTTACAAAATAGGTTATAAATCAAACATAACAGAAGCGATGTCGTATACGATTGAAAAATACTTAAAAGATTAATTTTTTCAATATTTTTAAACCTATAAATACAATCTTTATACTCATAAATACAGTATAAATGCACATTGTGCTTAGGTTTACAGTAAGAAATTAAAATTTTATATTTATGAAAAACTTTTTTACTTTTATGTTAGTGCTAATTTTAGGATGTACTTCTTATGCACAAGAGCAAACCATAAATGTTGCAGATTATGGTATTAAGCCAGGGAAAGATGTTACGCTAGAAATTTATCAACTAATAAATTCTTTGAAAGGAAAGAAGGATATCACTTTGTTTTTTCCAAAAGGGCAATATGAGTTTTATCCAGAGAATGCTTTTGAAACTTATAGAGCAGTTACAAACCATGATAATAGTTTAAAGAAAATAGCTTTTCCAATTTTTAATTTCTATAATTTTACTTTAGATGGAAATGAATCTACGTTTATGTTTCACGGTAAAATTGTTCCAATAACTGTAGAAAGTTCTAGAAATACTGCATTAAAAAACTTTACAATAGACTGGGAGAAATCTTTTGTAAATGAATTAAGAGTAACTGAAAATAACAAAGAAGATAATTCTTTTATTGTTGATGTTGCAAATGAAAAATTTGGTTTCGAAGTTAAGAATAACCAAATATTATTTAATCATTACGATTGGCAAGATGAAATAGGACAAAATATTGCGTTTGATTCTAAGACGAAATCTCCTATTTGGCATACGAAAGATTATTACTTAAAACCAAAATCTTCTAAAACAGCAAAAATTGTTAAAATTGATAATAAGACTGCAAAGTTTACAAATTACACAAAAGTATCACCACCTGTAGGTACTGTTTTTGCAACGTACGGACAAAGTCCTGGAGAAAATAGATTTGTGCCTGCAATTCATTTATCAAACTCAAATGATAATGTTTTAAATAATATAACTGTATTAGCAGCAGGAGGAATGGCTTTAATAGCAGAAAGATGTGAAAATATTTCTTTAGACAAATTTGTAGTGACTTCTAGAGCAGATAGAACATTTTCTACAAGAGCAGATGCAACACATTTTTTAGGTTGTAAAGGAACTATAAAAGTAGAAAACTGTTTATTAGAACACATGTTAGATGATGGTATAAATGTACATGGAGCTTATGTAAAAGTAGAAAAATACATGGGTAACAATACTTTTTTATGCGAAACGAGCCATGTGCAACAATGGGGATTTATTTTCGGTGAAAAAGGAGATGAGGTAATGATTATGTCTAGAGAAACGATTCTACCAATTTTTAAAACTGAAATTAAAAAAGTAAAGGTTTTAAATGAAAGAAGAATGTTAATTACTGTTGCAGAAGTGCCTGCAACATTACCAGAAGGAAAACTTTCTTTAGAAAATCTTACTTGGTATCCGGATGTATACATGAATAAAAATGTAATTAGAGAAAATAGAGCCAGAAGTGCACTTATTACTACAAAAGGAAAAGTGGTGATTGAAAATAATTATTTTTCATCTCAAATGCATGGTATTTTAATTGAAGGAGATAATAATAAATGGTACGAATCTGGTGGTGTACAAGATATTACTATTAGAAACAATATATTTAATACCATTGGTTATGGAAATGGTGAGTCTTATCCATTATTAGCGTCCCCTTTATTTACAAAAGACCAAAGAATAGGGGCTAAAAAGTTTCATAGAAATATAGATTTTAGTAACAATATTATTAAAAGTTTTAATGGCCACTTAGTGGATGCTTTTTCTGTAAAAGGATTAAAAATTACTGGAAATATTATAGAGTTGAGTACTGATTATCCTACGGTATCTACTTTACCTGCAATACATTTAGATTATTGTGAAGATGTGTTAATTGAAAAAAATCAATTTAAAAATTTTAATTTTCCTATTAAGATAGAGGTGAAAGAAAATGCTACTTCTGTAAAAATAAAACGAAATAAAGGAGTAAAATAATTATAAAATTTAATTTATGAAAATCCAAAAAAACAGTTTTTTATCTTGGTGTTGCGTTTTTTTTATAAGTTTTTTATGTGCACAAAACCCAATTGATAGAGCGTTGCCTGCAGATAGTTATTTTTACAACCCTACAATAAATACTGCAAACCAGAAGAGTTTTCCTAACGGATCTAGTTCAACCGCAGCTTTACAGACTATGATAAATAATTTATCTAATGCTGGCGGAGGAGTTTTAACTATAAATGCGGGAACTTATACTTTAAATCAAATTCATATAAAAACAGGTGTTCATATTCGCGTTCATCCAGATGTAGTTTTTAAAACAACACCAATGAGTTCTTTATTTAGAGTTGGTTATGATAACAATTTTGAGAAGGTTACAAATTGGAGTTTTCAAAGTACAAATGGAGAGAAATTTACATTTGATTTTTCTGATATGCAACCAAATGATGATATAAGAGCATTTCAGTTGGGAAATACTGCTAATTTTAAATTAGCAGATTTTTTAGTTTTAGATAATTATACAAAATTTAACGCTGTTTCTTCGGGTGCAGTTGGTGCTACAAGTGCGCCGGCATTATTTTCTTCTTTTGGTATTATAGAAAATTTAGATATAAAGAAAGCACACTATGGTTATGGTTTAATTCAATGTCAGGTTGGGCAAGATATACTGTATAGAAATTTATCTGGCGAAGGAGGAGTCACCCTAAGATTTGAGTCTGGTTTTAGTGGTTTAGCAGATAGATATGTTACAGATAAAACGCCAATTATAAATAATATGTATGGTAGAAATATATCCTGTACAAATGGTGCACATGCAGTAATGTTGTCTCCACATACCATAACACAAGGTATGGTAGATGTTAGAGATATTACAGGAATTAGCTGTGAAGCGGCAGTGTCTATTAATTATGGTTTTTTGTCTTCGGATAAAGGACAAGTTGCACCAGACCATAGTTCAGGTACTTTTTCTGAAGCATCTGTAATTGCAAATGTTTCTGCAACTTATGGTGTAAATGCTCAGGTAAGAGCGGCACGTTTAAGGCACATTCCTTGTGCATTAAGAAACTACATCAGTTCAGGTAAAAATTTAGACGACGAATCTTATCAAGCGCCAGCTTTAGCACCTGTGTATTATTTGGCTTTAGAAGAGTATGTTTCTAAAGGGAGTCCGGCAGGAAGGTATAAAATTGTTTTAGAAAATGTAACGCATACTGGTTTTTCTGCAGAAGTTAGAGCAGATGGTTTAATTACCGATGGAGGAGAAAATGATTTTGAAGGTTGTGATATTGATGGAGATCCTATTTGGATTAATGGCGATGATAAAAACACCTCAAACCCATTGCAAACATCTACTGTAGCGGAAACTTTAAATATAAATGAATTTATTGATGGTGAAAATATTGTTATTTATCAACAAGAAAATTCAAGAATTTTAAATGTTAAAAGTAATTTTAGTGGAAGTATTCAGGTTTTTAATTTATTAGGACAATTGGTAAAAGAAGTACCTGTATTTAAGAACAACACTACAATTGATGCAACTGAGATGACTGAAAATATGTACATCATTCGTATAGAATCTGACAAAAAAAGAATCACGAAAAAAATAATAATTAAATAATTTTATAATGTATAAATTCAAAAATTCAAGTAGTTTATTCTTATTGTTTCTTGTTATGACTGCAGCTTTTTCCTGTAAAAATAAAGAGACAAAAAATGATACTGTAAAAGCAGCAACAGTATCTAAAAAGCCAAACATCGTGTTATTATTTGTTGATGATTGGGGATGGGCAGATGTTGGTTTCAGAAATTCTCTTTTCGAAACGCCAAACATCGATCAATTAAAAAAAGAAAGTTTAAATTTTAACAGAGCATACATTCCTACGCCTACTTGTAGCCCAAGTAGAGCGTCTATTTTAACAGGTAAAGAAGCGGTTCGTATGGAGATGGTTAGACATATTTCTGGAAATCCAGATAAAGAAAAATATAGTTATTGGCCAAAAGATCCGGTTCAAATGCCTTCTATTAATTATTTACCTTTAGAAGAAGTTACCTATGCAGAAAGGTTAAAAGAGTATGGTTATTACAATGCTTTTATAGGAAAATGGCATTTAGGACATCCTGCAAACTATCCAGGAAAACAAGGTTTTGATGAGGTGTATGCAACCACAAATGCTGGGCATCCAAAAAATTATTATTTTCCATTTTTTAAAGCAGAAGAAGACCCAAAAGGATTTTTAAAATCAGGTGTAAAAAAAGGCGACTATTTAACTGAGGTATTAACCAATCATGCAACAGAATTTATTAAAAATTACGATAAAAAAGATCCTTTTATGTTGTCATTTTGGTACTACACCGTTCATGGGCCTTCTATTGGTAGAAAAGATTTAATAAAAAAATACGAAGCCAAAGGAATGGAAGGTAGATATGCACAACATGGAGCCATGGTTGAGGTGTTAGACAATTCTGTAGGGCAAGTTAGAAAAGCATTAAAAGAGAAAGGAATTGCAGACAATACTATTATTATTTTAATTTCCGATCAAGGTGGTGCGTATTCTAATGCTCCTTTAAGTGGTGGTAAAAAAGGCGGTAATACTTTAGGTGAAGGTGGTTCTAGGGTTTTATTAACCATAGATTACCCAGGAGTTACAAAACCAGGAACGGAAACATCGATTCCTGTGCAATCTATAGATTTATACCCAACGATACTTGAAATTGCTTCTGGTAAAAAATGTGAAGATAATTGGATTCAAGGAGTAAGTTTAATGCCTATTTTAAAAGGAAAAACAATTGCAAAAAGACAATTGTATTTCTTTAGAAGTTATGAAGATCAATATGCGTCTGTAATAGATGGCGACTGGAAATTGGTGAAATATCACTCGGGAAAATTCCAATTATTTAATGTTACTAAAGATATTAGTGAACAAAATGATTTAATAGGAACTGGATTAGAAATTGAGCAAACTTTAAAAACAAATCTTTTAAACTGGGAGAAGGAAGCAGTGCCTACTTACTAGGATCAATTTTCTCTTATTAACAATATAAAAAAGGTAGTAATTTTAGTTTACTGCCTTTTTTTATTTTGGAACTTTCTTTGTTTCGTATGATTTAAAGAGGTTTTTAACGGAATTAACAAAAATTTATACCGAAATATTTTAATGTATTAAGTTGCTTTAAATCAGTTGTTTATTTGCTGTTTTTAGGTATATTTACTAAGAGACACATTTAATTTACTAAAATCTACAAAGAAACATAACAAAAACATCAACTTTAGGGTAGCCAAAAATGGCTACAAACGAATTCAAAAAAAAACAGATTTAATAATGAAAACAGTATAGATTTAAAATACCCAAACCCCAAACTTAATTTAAATATTAACGAATAAAAATCAACCCATGAAATTAAACTATTTATTAAAAAACAAAATATTAGCGTATAGCCTACTAAGCTTATTTGCAATATTGTTCTGTAGTTTTGATGCAAATGCACAAAAAATTACAGTTAAAGGAGTTATTACAGACCAATTTGGCACTCCTTTGCCAGGTGTAAGTATCTTAGAAAAAGGGTCAACAAACGGTATAACTACAAATTTTGATGGAGTTTATGCTATTTCCGTATCTGATAAAAGTTCTATTTTAACTTTTTCATATATAGGATATGCTACAAAAGAAGTTGTAGTAAATAACCAAACCAAAATAAATGTTGCTTTAGAAGAAGAGGTTGGTCAGTTAGATGAGATTGTTTTGGTAGGGTACGGTACTGTAAAAAAATCTGATGTAACAGGTTCTGTATCTTCTGTAAGCGCTAAAGAACTAACTCAAACTCAAACAACTTCTATTGCTCAAGCCATTCAAGGTAGAGCACCAGGAGTTTCAGTTACAAAAAGTTCTGGTCAACCAGGAGCTACACCAACGGTAAGAATTAGAGGTGTTGGTACGGTTAATAATGCAGATCCTTTGTATATAGTAGATGGGGTGCCAATTAATGATATTAGTAATATTAATATGGACGATGCTGAATCGATTCAAGTATTAAAAGATGCTTCTGCTACGGCAATTTATGGTTCTAGAGGTGCTAATGGAGTGGTGTTAGTTACCACAAAAGTAGGGAGTAAAAATAGATCTACTATTTCTTACAAAACCTATTCAGGTATTGAAAATAGAATTGATAATCTGGATGTAATGAATGCAGAGCAATGGGCAACTCTTTATAACGAAGGAAAAGTAAATGATGGAGCTACTCCAGAAGCTGCTTTTTCAGATCCATCATCATTAGAATCTTATAATTGGAAAGATGCTGTTTACAGAACAGGTACTATTGTAAGTCATCAATTATCTTTATCTGGTGGAGGAGAAAAAACATCTTATTATGTTTCTTTTGGTAAATTAAACCAAAAAGGAATTGTAACCAATACATCTTTTGATAGAACAAACTTTAGAGTAAATAGTACGTATCAAATAAAACCTAAAATTAAAGTGGGTCAAAATATACAGTATTCAAAATCAACCTCTAATTCTGTGGCTTCTTTTGGAGGTAATTCTAATAATAAAACAGCTTTTATTGGTTTTGTTGTAGACCCAGTTTCTCCAATATACAATACAGATGGTTCACCTGCAAGACCTCTATATTCTACAGAGATTAGAAACCCCGTGGGTTTAACACTGTATGAACAAACGCCTTTAACAAAAGAAAGTTTTTTAGGAAATGTTTTTGTTGAGGCTGATCTTATGAAAGGTTTAAAATTTAAATCTAATTATGGTTTAGAAGTTAATAATAGAAAGAGGGATAACTTTCAATCGGAATACTTCATCTCGGCAGAACAAAATAGACCAGAAAATATTTATAGTTTATTAAGATCAGAGAATAGAGTTAGCGTTTGGTCTAATACCTTAAGTTATAGCACTACAATTAAAGAAAAACATAGTATTAATGCCTTGTTAGGACATGAAACACAACAACTAGATTATAATAATGTTTTAGCCAGTAGAAGTGCTATTCCACAGGGAGTAGAGAACCCTACCTTGGGTTCAGGAGCTATAGATTCATCTACAAATTCTGGTACTATTTCTAGCTCATCATTATTGTCTTATTTTGGTAGACTAAATTATAATTATGATGATCGATATTTATTTACAGGTACTTACAGGATTGATGGTTCTTCTAGATTTGGAGATAATAACAGATTTGCTCAATTTCCGTCTTTAGCCTTAGCATGGAATATTCATAAAGAAAAGTTTTATAATATTGATGTAATTAATCAATTTAAATTCCGTGTTGGTTGGGGAGAAACAGGAAACCAAAACATACCTAATTCTGCAATATTTAGTACTTTAAGTACTAGTGAAAATTATTTATTAGGTAAAGATGAGTTAACGGTAGTTGGTTTAGCGCCATTAAGCCCTGGTAATCCAGATTTAAAATGGGAAACAACAACTACTTCAAACGTAGGTTTAGATTTAGGTTTGTTAAATAATGCACTTACATTTACTGCAGATTATTTTATAAAAACAACTTCTAATATGTTATTGGAATCTCCAATTTTACAGACTTCTGGTTACGAATCACCTCCAACAATAAATGCAGGAGAGATTGAAAATAAAGGACTAGAATTCTCATTAAATTATAAGAAAAGAATGAATGATTTTTTCTTTAGTGTGGGAGGTAATATTGCTTTTATAGACAATACAGTGCTTAGTTTAGCTACAAAAGGGAGTGTTATTAGTACAGGTGTTACTGGTAACGGTTATACAGGTATTAGTAGAACTGAGGCAGGTAAACCTATCGCTTCTTTTTACGGTTTAGAAGCAATTGGAATTTTTCAAAATCAAGATGAAATAGATAATAATGCTAGTTTAAATGGAAATAAACCTGGAGATGTTAGGTACAAGGATTTAAATGACGATGGTTCAATTAACGATGATGATAGAACTTTTATAGGTTCTCCATTACCAGATTTTACTTACGGAATTAATCTTGATATGACGTATAAACAATTTGACATGACCATGTTTTTTCAAGGAGTACAAGGAAATAAAATTTTTAATGCTACCTCATATTTATTAGACGGAAAGTTAGATTCTAATCTAAACACTGCATATTTAGGACGATGGACTGGGGAAGGTACTACTAATTCTATACCTAGAGCTACATTTGATGGGTTTGCTAATAATAGCAAGCAGTCTAGTAGATTTGTTGAAGATGGATCTTACTTAAGACTTAAAAATGTGCAAATAGGGTATAATTTTTCAAAAGACGTTTTAAGTAAAACGTTTATTTCAAAAGCTAGAATTTATGTAGCCGGTCAAAATTTATTTACCATAACAGACTATAGTGGATTAGATCCAGAACTTGGTGTAGATGAAACTCAAAACGATGGTAGTAGAACATCTTTAGATATAGGAATTGACAGAGGTAGATACCCTTCTACAAGATCATTTTCTTTAGGACTAGATATTAACTTTTAAAAAGCATTCATTATGAAATTATATAATAATATTAAGACATATATAAAGTACAGTTTACTATTTTTAGTAGTTGCAATGGTTTCTTGTTCAGAGAACTTAGATTCTAAATCTTTTGGAGAGCCCGTTTTAGAAGATTTTTATACCAATCCAGTCCAAGCAGAGCAAGCTTTAGTGGCGACATATTCTTCTTTAAGAGAGTTGTACGGTACTAATTTTTGGGCAGTAATGGGTACCGATATGGTTTTTGGAGAAATAGGTACAGATGACTTTATTAAAGGAGGACGTACTGCAGAAAATAATGCGCCATTATTTGAAAGAGACAAATGGGCAATTTCTACATCAAACCCTATAATGGCTCAATTATGGAAAGTGAGTTACAAAGGTATTTTATATGCTAATTTGGTGATTGAAAATGTGCCAAATATTACTTTTGATGATACCGAAAGAAAAAAGGAAATTTTAGCAGAAGCTCATTTTTTACGTGCTTTTTATTACTTAAAATTAGTAAATTCTTTTGGTGGAGTACCAATTATTGATAAACCTCTAAAACTAGGAGAATTCAATGTGCCAAGAGCCACAAAAGAGGATACATACATTTTTATAGAAGATGATTTAAAAATTGCAATTGCAGATTTACCTTCAAGATTAGATAGAGGTGTTAATTATACTGGGCGTGCAGATAAAGGAGCTGCTTTAGGAATGATGATGAGAGTGTCTCTATACCAAAATAAAATGAGCCAAGTAGAAACGTATGGAAATCAACTATTTGCTTTAGGTTTTGAATTAACACCAGATTATTCTACTATTTTTGAACCAGAAGGAGAGTGGAATTCTGGTTCTCTTTTTGAAATTAGCTTTCTTTCAGATGCAACTGCATCAGGTAGTGGAATACCGCAGCGTGTAAGTCCAAATAGTAATAAAGGAGGTGGTTTTGTGCAAGCAAGAGATGGTTTAAGAAATGAGTATGAGGCAAACGACCCTAGATTAGATGCTACCTTGTATTTTAGTGATGCTAGTTACGGTACCGATTGGTATGTAAGAAAGTACGCTTGGTATCCTTATACTAAATATAAAATACCAACAACAGCTAGAGCTAAAAATAGCTCTAATAATGTTCGTATTGTTAGACTTGCAGATGCGTATTTAATGTATGCAGAAGCTATTTATAGTACAAACCCATCAGAGGCAATTAAGTATGTTAACAAAGTTAGAGCTAGAGCTAGAGGAGCAGCATTACCTTCTGTACTTCCAGATTTAGCATCTACACTAACAGGACAACCTTTATTAGAGGCTATTTATCATGAAAGACGTGTAGAGTTGGCTGGAGAAGGTTTTCGTTTTTACGATTTAGTAAGAAGCGGAAGAGCAGGAACTTTATTAAGCCCTTATGGATTTGTAGAAGGCAAGCATGAGTTAATGCCAATACCTTTAGATCAAATAACCTTATCCGAAGGAGTTTTGGTACAAAATAATTATTAATTGAAAAATAGATTTCTTATCTGTTATTTTAAAATAAGGTTTTAGTCAGATTCCATATTTTTTTATAATAATAAAGAGAAATAACAATAGTAAAACCCCAAAACTTAATTTGAATATAAACGAATAAAAATCAACCCATGAATTTAAAATTTTTATTAAAAAACAAGATACTAGCATATAGTTTTTTAAGCTTATTTGCTATGTTGTTCTGTAATTTTGATGCCAATGCACAAAAAATAACAGTTAAAGGACTCGTAATGGACAGTGCAGATAATTCTCCAATACCCGGAGCTTCTGTTCTGGTAAAAGGAACTTCTAGAGGAACAACTACAGATTTTGATGGTAATTATAGTATTAGCGCAGAAATAGGAGAAACGTTGGTGTTTTCATACTTAGGTATGGATAAAAGAAATGTTAAAGTATTAAAGCCAAAACACAATGTTAAAATGACTTCTAATTCAGAGGAGTTAGAAGAGATTGTAGTGATTGGTTATGGAGCTGTTAAAAAGAAAGAATTAACAGGTTCTGTTGCTAGAGTAAAAGCAGAAGCAATAGAAAGTTTTGTAACACCAGATTTAGGTTCTGCACTTCAAGGGCAAATAGCTGGGGTAAATATAACTTCAAACTCAGGAGCACCTGGAGAATCATCTAGTATACAAATTAGAGGGATTACTTCATTAAGTGGAGGAAACACACCTTTATTTGTTGTAGATGGTATTCCACAATCTGGCGATCCTGGTTTAAGTACTAATGAAATTGAATCCATAGATATTTTAAAAGATGCAGCATCTACAGCTGTATATGGAACAAGAGGAGCTGCGGGTGTTATTTTAATAACTACAAAACAAGGTAAAGCAGGTGTTTCTAAAGTTTCATTTAATTACAGTTCTGGAGTTCAGGTTTTAGGTGATGGTATTTCATTAATGAATACAGAAGAGCAATTCTTTTATGAGACACAAAAGAAATTAAATTTCCCTGCCGCTAATTTTAATCCAGGGCCTAGTAAATCTGAATGGTTAAATAATGATACAGATTTTAACTCGCTAATTTTAAATAATGCAGCAGAAAGTAAATCGTATAGTTTAAACCTTTCTGGAGGCTCAAAAGGGTTTTCTTATAACGTTGTTGGAGGATTACTTGATATTGACGGAGCATTAATCAATTCTGGATTTAAAAGATACAATGGGCGTGCATCAGCCGCTTATACTTCAGATAATTGGAAAATTAATTCAAGTATTGCTTTTACAATTGAAGACAGAAATGTAACAAGTAATAATTTAATTACCACTACTATGCGTTACAAACCTTGGTTTCCAGAAGTAGAGACAGGTGCTACAACTTTCTATTCAGAAGAAGGGTCTAGTGGTGTAACAACACCAATAAACAACTATGCAACTGCAGCTTTAAGAAAAGACCGAAGAAAAACAGATAAAATTAATAGTAGTTTAAGTCTTACAAGAAAATTAACTGAAGACCTTAATTTTATTACAAGGTTAGGAGCTAATGTTACTAATTATGGGCAAAATACATTTAGTCCAAAATTTGAGTTAATAGATCTTGAGACTGGAAGTGTAACCGTAGACCCTAACTTAAGTGGTGTTTCTGCACAATCTTCTAGACAAACGCTATTAAGTTGGGATGGAAGTTTTAATTATAAGAAAAAATTTGGACACCACACTATATCTGCTTTAGCTTCAGTGGCATCAGAAAAAAGAACCTACGAAGTTTTTACCGCTCAAAAACTAGGAGTAGCAGATAACTCTGTAGAAGTTTTAGATGGTGCTCAGTTGTTTCCAGAAGCTATTTCTGGAGGTAACAATTATACAGGAACTACACTGAGTCTTATAGGACGATTACAATACAACTATAAAGGAAAATATTTAGTATCTGCATTAGTAAGACGAGATGGTTCTAGTCAATTTGGTAGCTCTAATAGATGGGCAAATTTCCCATCTGTATCAGCAGCATGGAATGTTTCTAGTGAAAATTTTTGGAAACCAATAAAGGGTACTGTTAATAATCTAAAATTAAGATTAAGTAGAGGTACTGTAGGTAATGATAATTTTGATAGATATTCTTTTCAATCAGGTATTTCCCAATTACGAGATTATATTTTTGATGAAGATGATAACAGTGTTACTTTTGGTTCTGCGGTTGTCGCTTATGCTAATCAGGATGTACAGTGGGAAACCTCAATATCTAAAAACATTGGTATAGATTTAGGGTTCTTTAAAAATAAATTAACTGTAACCGCAGATTACTACGTTACTAATAAAGAAGATATGCTTTTTAGTGTAACGTTACCTGGTTCTGCGGGTGTTGTAAGCTATAGCGACTCAGATGAAGTAGTTTTAAATATTGGTAATATGACCAATAAAGGATTGGAAATTGCTGCAAATTATAAATATAATATTGGAGAGAATAATTTGACTTTTTCTGGAACTTTTACAAGAAATAGAAATGAAGTTACTAAAATGGCTCCTGGAGTAACTAGAGTTAATAATGGTTCTGGTTATCTTTTACAATCTCCAGTAACTGTATTAGAAATTGGTAGAGAAGTTGGTGCTTTTTATTTACATGAAACTCAAGGTACAATTAAAAATGATGAAGAATTAGCGGCTTATAGATTATTAGTTCCTTCTGCAGAATTAGGAGATTTAAAATATACAGATCAATTAACTGTAGATACAAATAATGATGGTGTTGCAGATAAAGGAGATGGTGTTATAACAGATGCAGATAGGGTGTATTCTGGAAGCGGATTACCAGATTTTGAATATGGTTTTAATTTTGGATGGAGATATAAAGGCTTTGATTTTGGTATGAATTGGTACGGAACTGTTGGTGCCGAATTAATGAATGGTAATAAAGCAGATGCTTACGGAAGAGGGAGACATACTGATTTAATAAATATGTGGACTCCAGATAATTCAACTTCTAACATTCCTTTTCATAGAGATAGAGCTTTATTACATCCCAATTATAATGGAAATACAGATCTTTGGTTAGAAGATGGAGATTATTTAAGGCTAAAATTAGTTACTTTAGGATATACTTTTCCAAAAGAGCTATCTGAAAAAATGGGATTAAATAGTTTAAGAGTATTCTTATCTGGGCAAAATCTATTAACGATTACAGATTATACAGGTTTTGATCCAGAAGTTAATGGAGGAAATGTGGTAAGAAGAGGGCTTGATGTATCAAGATATCCTGTTGCAGCACTATATTCTTTAGGTGTAAAAGTTGATTTTTAATTCTAAAAACATTTATATTATGAAAAATTATTTAAACTATTTTATAGCGATTCTCATGATGACTGTTTCATTACAATCATGCGATAGCGAATCATATCTTACAGAAAACAACCCCAATGAAATATCAACAGACGTTTATTGGTCTACATTAACAGAATCAGAATCTAACCTAACTTCTGTATATGCAGCCATGTTAGACAGTTATGTTCTTAATACAACATACGATTTTTTTCGTACTGATATTGCGCACCCAGGGCAAAGAACAAACCCAACAGGTGCTTATCTAAATTGGTATCAAAACAGGTTATTTACAGACAATAATGTAGTTGGTAATACTTGGGATGCAAAATACCGTGTTATATGGCGTGCTAACCAAGTAATAGAAGGATTAAATGGAATGACTGCAGAATTAAAAGCAAAACAAGCTTGGACAGAACAAATGGCGCAAGCACGTTTTTTTAGAGGTTTAATGCATTTTTATTTACACTCAACTTTCAACGAAGGAAAAATTGTAATTAGAGATAAGGTTCCTGTTACTTTCGAAGATTTTAATAAACCATTATCTACCTCAGAAGAAGTAGTTACTTTTTTTAGAGAAGATTTAGAATATGCTTATGCTAATTTACCAGCTCAGTTTTCTAAAAAAACAAGAGTAGATGCAGGTACCGCTGCAACTATTTTAGGAACAAGTTATTTGTACCAAGGAAAATATGCAGAAGCAAAAGTATATTTTAATGATGTAATTACAAATGCAGATTATGGTTATGCATTAGTACAAGATGTTAATTTAATTCACACGTCAGCAGGAGATTATAATTCAGAATCCATTTTTGAAATTAATTATTCCGATGTTTTACAAATAGAAGATGATCGTTTTGATGAAGAAAGTTTTCAAAACAGATTGGCTAGATTCTGTGCTCCAACAGCTAAAAATGTAGAAACGGGTGCAACTATGGGAGGACAAGGAATCATCTTACCATCAGCTTGGTTAACCTATGGTTTATCTAATGAACCTATGGATATGACAGACACACGTAATATAGGTAGAACAATTCCATTAAGAGCGGCTCAAAGTATTGCCGTTGTTAATGATGAAGTGTCAAATTATTATGGATTTACAGCTCCACAAGTAAATGCATTTGCTAAAACACGGTTTTCTTATTTTAAAAAATATACAAATCATGATGTTGGACAAACTGAGGTTGAGACAGCAAATGATTCTTGGAGATCAGGTAGAAATATTATCGTAAATCGTTTATCTGGTGTTTACTTAATGCAAGCAGAATGTATGGCAAATACAGGAGATTTACCAGGGGCTATTGATTTAATTAATCAAATACGTAAACGTTGGGGATTGGTACAACTAGATATTAATGCAAGTTTAATAGACGGTACACCTTATACACAAACATCTCTTATGGAACATCTTATGTATAAAGAATATCCTTATGAATTAGGACTCGAAGGTTTCTCTACAAGATTAATAGATTTAAGAAGATGGGGAGTTGCTCAAGAAAGGTTTACAGATGTTAGTACTCAAATGTTTCATTTAGAAGATTATACGTATACTAAAACAAATGGTAAAACATCAAATAGAAAAGCAAGTTTACTAACTCCCGGACCCGGAAAGAGTGAATTTGTAGAATATGTAGATGCAGCCACAACATGGTCTAGCGCAACTGCAGGTTGGTTACCATTACCACAAAGTGAGATTTTAAATAATCAAAACGTTAATTAAAAACATAGAAAATATGAAAAAAATAATTTTTAGAACAATATTATTGTTAACGTTAACAATGATTGTAAGTTGTAATGATAATGAAGATTTAGACTCTTTTGAAGGGCTAACCAACTTTACTTGGTGGGTTTCACCTCCAACAATCGACTTTAATATTCCTGAGAAAACAATAGACCTAAATAAATATCTAGTTTTTAAAGATTTATCAAAAGGATATACTTCTCATAAATGGGAAATTAAATCTGGAGGAAAATTTATAAGTACCAATTTTGTAGAATCTGATACTATTTATACCGATAATTTAATTCCAGACGCTGGTACTATTTCAGAAGAATCATTAGTTGCAGTTGTGTTTCCAGAGGTTGGTATACATGAAATTCTATTAAGAAATACGTATAAAGACTCTGTTATTGGTTCTGTTAAAATGGATAATGAATGGGTGGCTGAGCAAGTATTTACTATTACAGTAGAAGAATAACTTAATTATAGTTTAAAAAACCACCTTAATTATGGTGGTTTTTTTAACTTTGGATATCAATAGAATTAAATCTAAAAATAGAATAATGAAAATAGTTAAATTAAAATTTTTATTAGTTTTTACGCTAGTTTTTGCAATTAGTTGTAAAAATAAACAGGAAAAGAAAGTAGCGAAAGAATCTGAAAAGAAACCAAATATTGTGGTTATTTATTTAGATGATTTAGGTTATGGAGATATTAGTGCATACGGAGCAACAGAATTACAAACTCCAAATATAGATGCCTTAGCTGCTGGCGGAATTAAATTTACAAACGGTTATGCTTCTTCTGCAACTTGTACTCCAAGTAGATATGCTTTATTAACAGGTACGTATCCTTGGCGTAATAAAGATGCAAAAATTTTACCAGGAACGGCACCTTTGTTAATTACTACTACACAACAGACGTTACCAAAAGTGCTAAGGAAACAAGGTTACCAAACAGCAATTGTAGGTAAATGGCATTTAGGTTTAGGAACTGGTCATGTAAACTGGAACGAAAGAATTACACCCGGACCAAACGAAGTTGGTTTTGATCAATCTTACATTTTTGCAGCAACTCAAGATAGAGTTCCAACAGTTTATATAGATAATGGTACCGTTGTAGGTTTAGAAAAAAATGACCCTATAGAAGTAGATTATAAGAATAATTTTAAGGGAGAACCTACTGCATTAACAAACCCAGAGATGACTACTATGAAATGGCATCACGGTCATAACAACAGTATTGTAAACGGAATTCCAAGAATTGGATATATGAAAGGTGGAGATAAGGCTAAGTGGAGTGATATTGATATTGCTGATAATTTCTTAGCGAGAGCTCAAAATTATGTAAAAACACATAAGGAAAAACCTTTCTTTTTGTATTACGCAATGAATGAGCCACACGTACCAAGAACTCCGCATCCTAGATTTGTAGGTAAATCTGGTATGGGACCAAGAGGTGATGTTATTTTAGAAGCAGATTATATGATTGGAGAATTCATGAAAACTTTAAAAGAAGAAGGAATTTTAGAGAACACATTAATCGTTTTTTCTAGTGATAATGGCCCGGTTTTAAATGATGGTTATTATGATGATGCTGTAGAGAAATTAGGTAAACATGATCCTAAAGGTGGATTAAGAGGAGGTAAATACAGTATTTTTGAAGCAGGAACAAGAGTCCCTTTTATTACATATTGGAAAGGAACCATTAAACCGGCAGTTTCAGATGCCATTGTTTGTCAAATGGATTTATTATCATCTTTAGCAACCTTAACAGGTACTACGGATACAACTACTGATAGTAAAGATATTTTAAATACGTTGTTAGGTAAATCTGATAAAGGTAGAGGTGATTTGATTTTAGAAGCTACAGGTAAAACGGCTCTAAGAAGTGGAGATTGGGTATATATACCAGCGTATAAAGGAAAAAATTTAAGAGAAAAAGTAGGCATTGAAGTAGGTAATTTTCCTTATGAACAATTATATAATGTAAAAGAAGATAAAGGAGAACAAAATAATTTAGCAAAATCTAATCCAGAAAAATTAACAGAAATGAAAGCTATTTTTGGTAAGTTAAGAGGCATAGATTATACAAAAGGAGTAAAAGAAGTTGAGTTTAGATAATTTAATAATTTTCTAGAACTATTTATTGTAAAAGTTTTTATTAATAACAATTGAAAAGGCATTTAGTATCTCTTAGAGTTGTTAAATGCCTTTTCTTTTTTAAATATATAAATGAAAAAACACCAATTAAATGTTTTAAATTATGAAGATTAAATTAATTTTATGGGTTGCACTTGTTTCTGCAATTGTAATTTCTTGTGCACAAGAAAAAACAAAAAAGGTTATAGGCAAACAGAAACAACCAAACATCATCTATATTTTAGCAGATGATATGGGGATTGGAGACATTGGTCCTTACGGGCAAACAAAAATTCATACGCCAAACCTAGATGCATTAGCTGCAAGAGGTATGACGTTTACGCAACATTATAGTGGTGCGGCAGTTTGTGCTCCATCTCGTTCTACTTTAATGACGGGTCAACATACAGGGCATACGCCAATTAGAGGGAATAAACAGTTGGTAGAAGATAAAGATGGTCAGGTGCCATTACCAAAAAATTCGGTAACTATTGCAGAAATTTTAAAAGACGCAGGTTATACAACAGGTATGTTTGGTAAATGGGGGCTAGGTTTTGATGAAGGAGATCCAAACAATCAAGGTTTTGATGAGTTTTATGGTTATAATGATCAAAAATTGGCACATCGTTATTATCCACCATATTTAAATCATAATCAAGAATTAGACTCTTTAGAAGGGAACGATTGGACACATAAAGTTACGTATTCTCCAGATAAAATTAGAGACCACAGACTTCAGTTTTTAGAAGATAATAAAGACAAACCATTTTTTGCATATATTCCTTTAGTATTGCCACATGTAGAACTTATTTCTCCAAACGATTCTATTTTTAAAATGTACGATGGTAAATTTAAAGAAACACCTTATACCGAAGACAATAAATATACCTCAGATTATGGGCCAAATATAGTAACTTATGAATATTCACCTTGTGATAAACCAAAAGCAACCTATGCTTCTATGGTAACAAGAATAGATGCGTATGTTGGTGAAATTATAGCAAAAGTAGAAGAGTTAGGTCTTACAGATAACACTATTATTATGTTTACAAGTGATAATGGACCTTCTCCTGAAGGAGGAACTAGCCCGGACTTTTTTGATAGTAATAGTAAGTTTAGAGGTTATAAAAGAGATTTGTATGAAGGCGGAATTAGAGCCCCATTTATAGCTGTTTGGCCACATAAAATTGCAGAAGGAAGCGTAACCGATCACGTTTCTGCTTTTTGGGATGTGTTGCCAACTTTAACGGAAATAACAAATACAAAAAATCCTAAAAATATTGATGGTATTTCTTTTTTACCAACACTATTAAACAAAGATGTTCAGAAAACACATGATCATTTATATTGGGAGTTTAATATTAAAGGAGGAAGAAAAGCAGTGAGAAAAGGAAATTGGAAAGGCGTTTGGAATAAGATGAACTTGAAAGGCGATAAGAAAGGTGCTTTTGAATTATATGATTTATCTAAAGATGTTTCTGAAACTACAGATATTGCAAGTTTACACCCAGAAATTGTAGCAGAATTAAAAGGATTAATGTTAAGTTCAAGAACTACATCAAAATATTTTCCTTTTAATTAAACCTTTAGGTATTCAAGTAGTCTAAAAAATATGTTTTCAACCAAAATAAATTTTAAAATAGGAGCATTGTTAATGTTCCTATTTTGTTTTTCAATAAGTATTCAGGGTCAATCATCAGGTATAAAAGGTGTAATTACAGATGAAACAAATGTTCCTTTAGAAATGGTGTCTGTAGCACTATTAAGCCCTAAAGACAACACCTTTTTAAGTTATACAACAACAGATGAAAAAGGAATGTTTTTACTAAATGATATTCCACAAGACACCATTGTTTTACAATTAGATTTATTGGGTTTTAAAACGTTTTCTAAAAAACTGATTTACAACAAAGAGTTAATCGATTTAAAAACCATTGTTTTAAAAGAAGACATCGGTCAATTAGATGAGATTGTTATTACGGCGGTTGTTCCTGTTCAAATTAAAAAAGACACGGTTAGTTTTAATGCAGATTCTTTTAAAGTTAATTTTGATGACAATATTGAAGGTTTATTAAATAAGCTTCCTGGTATTGAATTAGAAGAAGGAAAAATTGTAGCGCAAGGAACTACTGTTACTAAAATTTTTGTAGATGGAAAAGAATTTTTTGGTGGAGATCCATCCATCGTTTTAAAAAATATTTCTGCAGATGCAATTGCTAAAATCGAAGTAATCGATAAAAATAGTGATGAAGCAGAGCTTACAGGAGTTAATGATGGAAACAAAGAAGTTGTTATTAATTTCACCCTAAAAAAGTCGAAAAAAAATAGAGGTTTTGGTAAAGTTGCAGCCGGTTTAGGTTTAGATAATAGATATTTTAGTAATCTGAATTACAATCAATTTAATTCAAAATCTCAATTATCTGTTATTGGTAAGTTTAATAATATTAATGTTACAGGTTCTAATATTCAGGGGTTTTTACAAAATGCAGACGGAATTGCAGATGATTCAGATGATGACTCCGAAGATGATTTTATAAAGCCTCAAAAGAGTTTAAGTGGGTTTTTAAAAACAGGTGTTGCAGGTATCAATTATGGAAAAGAAATAAAGAAAAAAGAATCTTTTAATGTAGATTATTTTTATAACCTTTCAGAAAACAGAGGTATATCTAATACAAATAGAGTGTTTTTTTCTAATAAAAATAACTTTAATTATAAATCTGATAATAATTATTTTAACACTTCAGATAATCATAACTTAAATTTTAATTATGAGAATAAATCTAGTAAAACGAGTAGTTTAAGAATTAAGGGACGGTTTTATGCAGACAATAGAAAATCAGATTTAACTAGAGAGGGTTTGTATTTAGATACAAGTGATGTTTTGGTAACGACAAATACTAACATTTCCTCAAATTCGAATTTAAAGAAATTTGGAAATATAAATTTAAACTATTATCACAAATTACCAAAAGAAGGAAGAAGCTTTAGTACAAATTTTAATGCCGTTATTAATAACAGTCAAAAGAACAATAATCAGAATACTTTTATCGAAAGAAACCTTAATAAAACTAACCCTTCTACTACAAATTTTGAAATTTTAAGAGATGAAGATATCAATTCTGCCAATATTCTTGTAAGAATTAAGTATACAGAACCTCTTGGAGGAAATCACTATTTTAATACAGAAGCATCTTCGGAAATACTAACAGGTACAGAAAATACAAATCAAAATAGAAAAACCATTAAAACCACAACGGTAGAAGATTTTATAAACTATAATTATAAGTATTCAGAAAATAGTTTTAAAACTAAGTTTTCTCACAGTTATAATAAGCCTACCTTAAATGTGTCTTCGGGGTTAGAGTTCCAGACCTTAAATAGAAGTTTTGGAGAGGTTGATAAATTTCAATTTAAAAGAGAAGAACTCTATTTAAACCCGTATTTATTTTTTCAATACAAACCTAATAGAGGTCAGAAATTTAGATTTACCTATAGAAAATATGTAAAAGCACCAAGAGCAAATCAAACAAATCCTTTTTATAATGATATAAATCCGTATGCAATTTCTACAGGAAATCCTGATTTAAAAACAGAAAAAACAAATTCTTTTTTATTGTTGGCCAATGTGTACGATTTTAACTCATCTGTAAGTTTTAATGGTAAGTTGCAATATTTAAGTGCTACAGATGCTATTATTAGAAATGTAACCATAGATGACGATTATATTAGAACAGTAAGTTATCAAAATAGTGGTAAAAAAACACGTTTTAATGCGTTAGCAAATCTTACAAAGAAAGTTAATAGTTTAGGGTTGCGACTTAGCCTTAAAAGTAAATACTCTTACAATGCGGCAAATTCAATAGTAAACTACGAATTAAATAACGTAGCTTCTAAAGATTATTTAACAAGTTTATTAATTCAGAATAATAGTAAAAGGAAAGTAGATTTAAAAGCAGGGGCAACCTATATTTTAAATAACACCAGTTTTTCTATTGAGAAAGACTTAGATAGAAAGTTTACCACGCAAAAGTATTTTGGAATGGTAGATTTTGATATTTCTAAAAGACTAAACATTAATACACAATTTGATTACTTAGTATACACCGATAATAAATTTTTAATAAGACAAGAAATTCCTATTTGGAATGCTGCAATATCTTATTCTTTAAGCGCAAAGAATAATATTATTAAATTAGTTTTAATTGATCTTTTAGATAGAAATGTAGATGTTTATAGAAGAAGTACTCTAAATTATTTCGAAGAAACAAACTTGCAAAGTTTAGGTCGCTATGTGGTATTAAGTTATACTTATAAATTAAATACAGGTAACAAAAAGCCTAAGAAGCATAGAAGATAAGAGTAAAAAACTAGTTTCAATCACTTAATTTACTCTAAAATACATTTTTTGCATCTGTAAAAACATTTATTACTCTCTTTTTGTTCAAATTTACATGAAACTAAAAAGGGATTAATTAGTGTATAAATAATATGTATGAAAATATTAAGTTTTTTTTCAATTCTATTCTTAAGTTTAGCTGTATTTACAAGTTGTAATAATTCAGAAAATAAAGAAATTTATAAAGGCAAAAAACCAAACATTGTTTTCCTTTTAGCGGATGATATGGGATATGGTGAATTAGGTTCTTTCGGACAAAAAGAAATTAGAACGCCGTTTCTAGATTCTTTAGCTTCTGTAGGAAAACGTTTTACCGATTTTTATGCAGGTACTTCTGTTTGTTCGCCTTCTAGAGCTGTTTTAATGACAGGTTTACATACAGGACACGTAAATATTCGAGGAAATAAAGGAGATGTTAATGGGGTGTGGGATAGAGTTCCTTTAAAAAAGTCTGAAAAAACTATTGGAGAAATGTTACAAAGTGCAGGGTACCAAACAGCAATGATTGGTAAATGGCATTTAGGTGTGCCAGAAGATACTTCTACTTGGGCAAAAGGGCGTGGTTTTGATTATGCAGTGCAAGAACAATGGGGAAAAGATGTTAACGGAAAAGAGATTGATGAACGCGTACATTGGGTAAACAACAATCAAGATTCTATTTTTTACAATTATAATAAACACAAATGTTTAGATGAGTTTAGAACAAATTTTGCATTAGATTATTTAGATAAAAAATCTAGCGATAAACCTTTTTTCTTATACATGTCTTATAGAACACCGCATGCACATGAGTTTTTCTTAAGTAAAACAGATTTATATGCAGACAGAATAGAAGAATGGCCAGAGATTGAAAGACGTCATGCAGCAAGAATAACCATGTTAGATGCACAAATTAAAAGGTTGTTTCATAAATTAAAAGCGAGTGGCGAGTTAGAAAATACGTTAATTGTTTTTTCTAGTGATAATGGACCAACAAATGAAAATCATCATAGTTATAAATTCTTTAATAGTTCTGGAGATCTAAAAGGTTTTAAAAGAGATGTGTATGAAGGTGGAGTTAGAGTACCAATGATTAGTTATTGGAAAGGTAAAATTGCAGAAGGAACTACTACAAATCATCCAGCTACTTTTTATGATGTAATGCCAACTTTAGCCGAGGTTGCAGGTACAACATCGGCAAACAAAACAGACGGAATTTCATTTTTACCAGAGTTGTTAGGCAAAGACAATCAGCAAAAACACGATTTTTTATATTTCGAAATTCAAGAAGGAAAAGGAGTAGCAGGGTTTAAACAAGCCACTCGTTTTGGTAAATGGAAAGCAGTAAGAATGAGAGATAAATATCATACTGAATTATATAATTTATCCGTAGATTTATACGAAGAAAAAGATGTTTCTAAAGAACATCCAGAATTGGTAGAAAAAGCTAATAAAATTCTAAAAAGAGAAAGCGTAAAAAACCCACATTTTCCTTATTCTGGAGGGGTTTTTAAATAATTAAAAAATATTTTAACGTGTAATTGTTGAATTATTTAATTCCTCCTAATCAATTATACAGTTAAACTTTTAAACAATTACTCCTTAAAAACAAGTATACAAATAATAATATATGAAACCAATTAGATTAATCACCCTAACTACTTGTATTATTCTTACAATATCATCTTGTAAAAAAAATACAGAAAAAGTTGCTCAAAATGTTGTTAAAAAAGAACGTCCAAATATAATTTGGATCATGGCAGAAGATATGAGTACCGATTTAGAAACGTACGGAATGCCCAATGTAAAAACACCAAATTTAAACAAAATGGCATCAGAGGGAATCCGTTTTGATAATGCTTTTGTAACCAACCCAATTTGCTCTCCAAGTAGATCTGCCATGATGATTGGTACACATCAAGTTAAAACAAATTCGCAGAATCATAGAAGTAATAGAGATGTGCCTTTAGATACTCAATTTAAACCTTTTACAAAACTGTTAAGAGATGCTGGTTATACTACTATTTTAGGAAACCAATCTGTAATGAAAAAAGGGAGAAAAACAGATGTAAACTTTAAAAGTTCAAAAATTGGAGAATGGGATGGAAAAACCAAGTTTGGTTTGTTTGATAAATATGACACGTTTACAAAAGAAGATCAACCATTTTTTGCTCAAATTCAATTAACAGTTACACATAGAGGAGATTGGTGGAATGACGTAAGAGAAAAATCTGCACATCCTGTAGACCCAAATACGGTTACTTTGCCGCCTTATATGGCAGATGATCCTGCAATACGTTTAGATTGGGCTAAGTATTTAGACCAAATTGAATACATGGATAATGAGGTTGGAATGATCTTTAAAGAATTAGAAGATAAAGGAATGGCAGACAATACTGTTGTTATTTTTATAGGTGATAATGGGCGTTGTAACATTCGCGGAAAAGGGTATTTACAAGATACTGGTTTAAGAATTCCGTTTATTATCTATTATCCAAAACAATTTAAAGGAGGTCAGGTTAGAAAAGATGTGGTAAGTGCAACTGATATTACAGCTTCTATAGTAGATTTTGCAGGTATTGAGGTACCAAGTTATATGACTGGTCAGCCAATTTTTAATAAAAATTTCGATAGAAAATTTGCCTACGGAGCAAGAGATTTATGGGATGAGATTGAAGAAAAATCTAGAGCAGTTACTTCTGCAGAATGGGCTTATATTAGAAATGACATGCCAAATGTTCCTTATGATGCACATCAGGCGTATTTAGAGTTTTACAGACCTGCAGTGCAAGTTATGAGAAGATTATACAAAGAAGGAAAATTAAATGAAAATCAAAAACCATTTTTTGAGCCTACAAAACCAAAAGAAGAATTGTATAATTTAAAAGAAGACCCTAATGAACTTCATAATTTAGCGACCAATGTAAAATATAAAGATGTTTTAGAAAAATTACGAGCAGAAACGGTTCAGTTTGATACAGAAATGACTCCGGTAAGTAATACCTATCACCCAGTTCCTGTACCAGGGCAGCCTTTTGTAAAATGGTTTCAAAAAGAACACCCTAAAGCATATCAAGAAATGAAAGAAGGTGTAGAAGTTGGTTACAAAAAATATAGTACCGAATATAAAAAACACTTAAAAAGTAAATAAAAACTTTTCTGTAAAATTTACCAATTAACAACAAACACATGAAAATTAGTTTTAAAAATTTAATAAAATATTTCTTTTTGCTTTTTATTTCTGTTAATTTATCTTCTTGTAAAGAAGAAAATTACGAAGCAAAAATTAATTTTAATAATGGTTGGAAATTCACCAAATTAAAAGAAATAACAACTCCAGACGAAACTTTTAGTCAACCAAGTTTTGATACATCTTCTTGGAAAGATGTAAGTTTACCCCACACAACAAATATAGAACCACAAACGGTAAATGATCAATGGCAAGGAATTGCATGGTATAGAAAAAGTTTTAATGTACCTGTTAATCCATCTAAAAAGAAAGTGTTTTTAGAATTAGAAGCAGCTATGAATTTTTCTAAAATTTGGATAAACGGTTCATTGGTTTCAGAACATAATGGAGGGTATTTACCTGTAAAAGTAGATATTACCAAATTTGTAAACAAAGGAGATAATGTTGTTGCTATTAGATTAGACAATACAGATAATAAAATTACGGGTCCAAAACCTTTAAAGAGGTTAGATTTTAACATGTATGGAGGTTTGTACAGAAATGCGTGGTTATATATTTCAGAAAAAGTACATATTTCTGATGCCGTTTTAGCAAAAAAAGTAGCAGGAGGTGGCATTTTTATTACGTATCCAAAAGTATCTAAAGCTGTTTCTGAAGTAGCTGTAAAAACAAATGTTATTAATGAAGAAAAAACCGAGAAAGAAATTAAGGTTGTACAAAGTATTTTTTATGATGGAAAGTTGGTTAAAGAGCAAACATCAACCAAAAAAATAGCAGCAGCAAGTAATGTTGATATTAAGGAATTATTCTCTTTAAATGAGGCTAAATTATGGTCTCCAAAACACCCTAATTTATATCATTTAGAAACCAAAGTTTTTATTGGTGATAATGAAGTGGATGCTAAAACCACTCGTTTCGGAATTAGAGAATTTACTTTTGATAAAGAAAATCAATTGTACATCAACGGAGAAAAAACTTTTTTACGTGGTGTAAATCGTCATCAAGAATATCCTTTTGTTGGATACGCGCTGTCTGATAACGCACAATATAGAGATGCAAAAAAAATAAAAGAAGGCGGTTTTAATTATATTAGATTATCTCATTACCCACAATCACCAGCTTTTTTAGATGCTTGTGATGAATTAGGTTTGGTAGTTATTGATGCTATTATGGGGTGGCAATATTATGGTGATAATGATGCTTTTAGAGCATATTGTTACCGTTCTGCATCAGAATTAATTAGAAGAGATAGAAACAGACCATCAGTTATGGCTTGGGAGGTTTCTTTAAACGAAACGCAAATGCCTATTTTCTTTATGGAAGAATTAAATAGAATTGTACATGCAGAATATCCTGGAAAGAATGTGTATTCTTGTGGATGGATGGATGATGTGTATGATATTTATTTACAATCTCGTCAACATAGAATTTTACATCCTCATGTATTAAAAGACAAACCTTATTCGGTTTCTGAATACGGAGATTGGGAATATCATTCTAAAAATGGTGGTTTAAATCAAGATAAATTATCTAATGATTTAAGGGCAGAATTAAGCAGTCGACAACCAAGAGCTTTAGGAGAACAACGCTTATTAAACCAAACCTGTAATTTACAAGAATCTCACAATGATAATTTAAATACAGTCGCTTATTCTGATAGTTATTGGGTAATGTATGACTATAACAGAGGTTATCATAACGACATTGAATATTCTGGAATAATGGATATTTTTAGATTGCCGAAATTTGGATATTATTTTTACCAAAGTCAAAGAGATGTAGATGCTGGAAATGTATTAAAAATTGCAACTTATTGGAATGAAAAATCTCCTTTAGATGTAAAAGTATTTTCAAATGCAGCCGAAGTTCAATTATTTTTGAATGATAAATTAATTGCTGCTCAAAAACCAGATCAAAATAAAAACACCAATAAGTTAAATCATCCGCCATTTACTTTTAAAGTTCCTTCTTATGAAGCAGGAACTTTAAAAGCGGTAGGTTTTATAAACGGGAAACAAGTTTCTGAAGACATTGTTACCACAGCTAAAAAACCAACTAAATTAAAAATTTGGATAGATGAAAGTGGAAAAAAACCACAAGCAGGAGTAAATGATTTGGTGTTTTGTTACATTGCTGCCGTTGATGAAAACGGAACTATAGACCAAGATTATTCAGAAGAAATGAATGTTACTATAACCGGAGATTTAGAAATTATGAATCCGGATGTTATTAAAGCAGAAGCAGGTATTGCAACTGCACTAATTAGAATTGGTAAATCTTTAAACGGAACTGTTTCTGCAGAAGCTAAGAATTTAAAATCTGCTAATTATAATTTTTAAGAAATGTTCTTTTAGGTTTTAGTACTGATAATATCTAAAATATTTTCAATACAATTTATTAAAACATGGTATGTGTGTTCTTTCTGTTATAAAGAATACATATACCATGTTTTTTTGTAATTCAACATGAAATAAAAGAACCAGATTTCTTTTAAGGATAAATTATAATTATAAGAGGGTAATTTTAAATAAATGACTTAGGTTAATTTTATTTTTATTTGTAAAGACTAAGTTTCTATGCTTAGTTTTTATAAAAAAAATAAAAATGGTAAATAAAAACATCAAAAGATTCTTTTTTCTAAGTACACTTCTTTTACTTATATCCTGTGGTAATCTAAAAAATGCTACTAAAGGTGCTGATGTTAAAAATGAGACTAAAGTTTTCCCTTTTTCAGATCTTGATAATAAGGGGGATTGGGTTTTAAATACGGATGCTTCCGATGAGTTCGAATCAGATAAAATAGATGAAGATAAATGGTACATTGTAGGAAAGTTTAAAAACGGAAAACCTTTTTACAAACATCCAGACAACCCAAACAAAAAAGTTTGGAAAGGACGCGCGCCATCTCAGTTTTCTGGAAAAAATTATCGTTTAGAAGATGGTAAACTAATTTTAGAAACGCGTTGGGAACCAGATTTTCCATTTTCAGATGAAAAACAAAAACCTTGGGGTAAAAAAGAAGGAGAAGTTGCTCAATTCGAAAACCTAACAACAGCATGTTTTATTGGACGTAAGTTTTTTAAATACGGCTATATGGAAATTAAAAGTAAGGCAGCCGATGCAGAAATTACCAGTGCTTTTTGGGCGATAGGAAACAAAACAGAATTAGATATTTTTGAACAATTTGGAGACCATAGACAACCTAATAAAGAAGCAAATGGTAAAGATAGAGAGCTTTGGTGGTCTATACATGATTGGTCTAAAGAAGGAAAAGGAAAAAGCGTTTATACAGAGCATTTAGATTATGGTTTTAGAGTGGCAGACGATTTTCATGTATATGGAATTGAATGGAACGAAGATGGTCTTAAATTATATGTAGATGGTGTTTATAAAACTGGTGCAACTAAAGAACAAGTAGACGCGTATGCTAAAGAAAAAGGCTATCCAAATGGATGGGTTATGGATGGAGCTATTTCAATTTGGTTAGATCAAGAAACTTTTCCTTGGCATGGTGTGCCAGATAGTAAAGAAGATTTAGAATTGAATAGTCCTGAAGGTAAAAAAGAGGATGGAGTAGTAGACTATGAAATTGAGTATGTAAGAATTTGGCAAAAAAAATAAAATAAAAATAGCAGTAATTAACAATTAACATTAAATCAAATATCATGAAAAAAATCCTTTTAACATTAGTATTAGTAGTAGCATTTTCAACTACTTACGGACAAAACAAATACCAAGAAAGACAAAATAAGTACTTTGTGGAAGCAGCAGCAAAAGAATATAATTTAAATGATGCACAACAAAAAGAGCTTACAGAATTAAGAACAACTATGGTTGTAGCTTATGGAGAATCTCAAAAAGCAGCAAAAGCTGGTACAATTACCAAAGAAGAAAAGCAAGCTAAAAACGGTGAAGCGAGTAAAGCTTTTAACAGAGGCGTTATTAAATTAACAGGTAAAAATTATAAAGAATTGGCTCCGTTTTTTAAGAGAATGCGAGATGAACTTAAAAAAGTGAAATAAACATTTCTTTATTTGCATAGAAAAAGGTGTCTTCTAAAATTTAATTAATTTAGAAAACACCTTTTTTATTTTAAAAATAATTTAAATAAAATAACGTTCTTTTATCCATAATTTAAAAAATGAAAAAAACTTCAATCTTAGGGCTTATCCTTTGCTTTCTTGCCATAGCAATAAGTTGTACGGCTACACAAAGTAAAACAAAGTCTACCATTGCTAATAAGACTTCTAAAACAAAAACGATAAAAACACCAGCAAAGCCAAATATATTATTTATTCTTTGTGATGATTTAGGATACTCAGATGTTGGTTTTAATGGCTCTAAAGATATTATTACTCCGGCTTTAGATGCCTTGGCAGATAATGGTACCATTTTTACATCGGCTTATGTTGCGCACCCTTTTTGCGGTCCAAGTAGGGCTGCGTTAATGACAGGAAGATACCCTCATAAAATAGGAGCACAATTTAATTTACCACCAAATAGTGGTGAAACGATTAAAAAGGGAGTTTCATTAGAAGAAACTTTTATTAGTAAAGTATTAGATGATGCAGGTTATAATACAGGCGCTATAGGAAAATGGCATTTAGGGTCTAATCCAGAATTTCACCCAAATGTAAGAGGGTTTAATGATTTTTTTGGGTTTTTAGGAGGTGGTCATGATTATTTTCCAGAGCAATATAGAAAGGCTTACAAACAACAAGAAGCAAATGGCAGAAAACTAATTTGGGATTACTTGCACCCATTAGAACATAACGGAAAAGAATTACATGAAACCGAATATGTAACGGATGCTTTTTCTAGAGAAGCAATTCGTTTTGTTACCGATGCAGCTAAAAAGGAAGATCCTTTTTTCTTATACCTTGCTTATAATGCACCTCATACACCACTAGAAGCAAAAGAAGAAGATTTAAAACTATTTGCTCATATAAAAGATAAAAAAAGAAGAACGTATGCAGCAATGGTGTATGCGGTAGATAGAGGTGTAAAGAAAATTATAGAGACGTTAAAAGCTACGAATCAATTTGACAATACCTTAATTATTTTTATGAGTGATAATGGAGGGAAAACAACATCAGGCGCTAATAACTTTCCTTTAAAAGAGGGAAAAGGAAGTGTTTATGAAGGTGGTTTTAGAGTGCCTATGTTTATGCATTGGCCAAATGTGGTTCCAGCCGGTAAAAAATCAGACAATCCTATTGAAGCTATAGATTTTTACCCAACACTTGCAAGATTAGCAGATGCTAAAATTCCCGTCGGAAAAGAATTAGATGGTAAGAATATTTGGGATGATTTCTTATCAGGAAAAAATACACATGCAGATGAAAACATCTATGTGTTAAGACACAGAAACGGATTTAGTGATGTAGGTGTTAGAAAAAACCAATGGAAAGCTGTAAAAGCCTATAAACAGAAATGGAAGCTATTTAATATTGATCATGATATTTCTGAGGAAAATGATATAAGTAAATCTAATCCTGCAGTTTTAAAACAGATGGTTAATGAGGCTAGAAATTGGAGTAAATCTAATATTCAACCATTTTGGTGGCACGATGTAAAAACAGGTAAACATTGGAAAGAAGATGGAATGCCAAAATTTGATGTTACTTTTAAATTGGATTAAATTCTAAATTTAGTATTTCTAAAAATTATTAAAATCGCCCTAGGAATAAGTATTATTCTAGGGCGATTTTTTATGCAAATGTATGCTGTATTTTTAGTGTTCCTATATAGCCAAAGGAAGTCTCCTTTATTTTCCTTATTACAGGCCGAAATACAGTATTGGTTATATTAGATCTTTTATGTGTTAAAACAATAAAAACTTTTATAAACTAAAAGAATTGTAGGTGATAATTTAGGTAAAAAGAAGAATCGTTTTTTTAAATTAAGGGGAAATTTCACAGAAAAAACTAAACAAAAACATAACAAGTGGTTATTTTAGGTCATTGAGTGTAAAAACTTATACAATGAGTTGTATCTTGTAATAGCTTGTTTTATAGGAGGTGCCTTAAAATAACATAATTTTATATGAATTCATTAGGTAAACATATTTTGAAAAATAACTTAACAAAGGGTTTCTATATAACTACCTTGTTTGTGTTGTTAATGTTTGGTTCTTTATCTGCTCAAGAAAGCAAGGAACAATCAGTAAATAAACTTGAACAATATTCAGATAGTGATGCACAGGTTTTAGAAAATGAATATACTGCTTCTTTAAAAAAAGCAGATACTTTAGCAGCAATTCTAACGCTTCAAAAATTGGCACTACTATATGGTCATCAAGCAAGGCATAAAAAATCATATAACAAATTGTGGCAAGCCTTACTTCTTGCAGATGCTTCTAAAATGAAAATGTTAAAGGCTTTTATTTATAGAGATATTGGACGCCATTATAGTTATTACAAAAGAAAAACAAAAGCACTTAAATTTTTAAATTCTTCTTTAGATTTAAAAAAGGAGTTGGTGCAAAATAAGGAAATTAAGGATGAAGAGTTGGCGAACGCGTATTTGGCATTTGTAGCTACTTATAGAGAGTTAAATGATTTAAAATCGGCTAAGGTATATTTAGATAGTAGTGCTGTGTTTTTAAAGAATTCTACACAACTTAGAGATAAAACTTTTTATAGTTTTGAGTATGGTGTAATTTTAAATAGTGAAGGCAATTACGAAAAAGCACTAAAAGCATTTAGAGACTGTTTAAATTGGTTTTCTAAGAATTTACCGAGTTATAGGGTTTTAATTAATACGTATGTTGGAGACGTTTATAAAAATAAACAAGAGTATGCCAAGAGTGAAAATTCTTATTTAGAAGCCTTAGAATTGTCTAAAAGTTATAATGTTCACAAAGATTTTACACCATTAATATATGAAAGGTTGTCTGATTTATACCTTTTAAAAGGAAATAAGGATAAAGCATTTGCAAGTTTAAAAAGAGCCAAAGAATTAGACTATTTATATTTTGATAGTAGAAGTGCAACAAATCGGCCGCTTTTAGAAATACAAGATGAATTTTTAGAAGAGAAAAATAGACAAATAACAGCAAATAAAGAACAAAGGCTTCAACAATTAGAACAAGAAGAACAGGTGCTTTTTTTAGAGCGGATGTTACTTTTTGTTGCGGTGGTTGGTTTAATTTTATTTATCAACAATATACGGTCTAAACATAAAGCAGAAAAGAAAATACTAAGAAAGAAACGTGAGTTTGAAATTGAAAAAAATAAAGAAGTACTTGAGTTAAAAAATAAAGAGTTAGCAACTTCTGTAATTAAATTGATTGAGAAAGATGCTTTTATTGATCAGTTAAAAGAAAAGCTTTCTAATGGAAAAGGGGATATAAATAGACAAGAAGCCAAACAAATTATAAATTCTATTGCCGTAAATAATTTAGACAATTGGAGTGAGTTTGAAACAAGGTTTGTTGCTATTAATAAAAAGTTTTACACCAAATTAACAAAAAAATTTCCAGACTTAACAGCAAATGATCAAAGGCTATGTGCTTTAATTAAATTAAATTTTTCTAGTAAAGAAATAGCAAAATTATTAAACATGTCTAAAGAGAGTGTGCATACTACAAGAAGTAGGTTAAGAAAGAAATTAAAAATTTCTAGAGATGTAAATTTAAAAAATTTTATTGCAAGTATTTAAAATAAGAATGTAAATTAAAACACCAAATTATGAGATTAGTTTTAAAACAATCAGATACACTTCTAAATAAAAAGTTAAATGTTTCTAAGAGGGTTGTACCTTCTTTTGACGTTGCTTGGCATCATCATAAAGAGATTGAGTTGTTATATATTTCTCAAAGTAACGGAATTCGTTTTGTAGGTGATAATGTCTCTCCATTTTTTCCTGGAGACTTGGTTTTAGTAGGGTCTCATTTACCTCATTTATGGAGGAGTGATCCTTCTTATTATGAAATGAAAAGTAATAGAAGTGTAAAAACAATTGTAATAAAATTTACCAAAGATTTTTTAGGAAAGGATTTTTTTAAGAGAGAAGAGTTTTTTAAGTTAGAAAGATTGTTAGAAGCCTCTAAATTCGGACTCTCTTTTGATAAGGAAGTAAGTAGTCTTTTACATAAAGATTTAATGAGTTTACCAGATTTATCATCAACAGAACAACACATTGCTTTGTTGGGTGTTTTACATAAATTATCAACGGTAAAAGAGGAAAGTGTATCGGTGTTGTCTTCATCTGATATGAGGCAATCTATTACAGAAAGTTCAGAAAAAATAGATTTAGTGTTAAGGTTTATTTCAGATAATTATACCTCAAATCTAAGTTTAGAGGAAGTGTCAGGCGTAGCTTGTATGACTACAAATTCGTTCTGTAGATTTTTTAAAAAAATGACAAATAAATCTTTCACACAATTTTTAAATGAAATTAGAATTAGAAATGCTTCGCGAATTTTAATTCAAGAAAATTTATCGGTATCAGAAGTTTGTTACTTAGTAGGCTTTAATTCGATGACCTATTTTAACAAACAATTTAAACAAATTATGGGTACAACTCCCAAAACGTATAAGGTTGCTATTTATTAAAAATCAAGTTATTCTTATAATATGTGAATTCTAATTCTTTTTAGTTTTATATAGTTTACTTTCGAAAGAAAGGTGTTGGTAAAAAATATAAAATTAATTAAATTATTATATTTGTTTTGAGATGAAAAATTTGATAAAAGAAGCAAGTACCATATTTGTGAAAAAAGTAAATATAGAAATGAGGGTTGTTCCTTCTTTTAATGTGGCATGGCATTTTCATGAAGAATTTGAACTGGTGTACGTCACAAAAAGTAATGGTATGCGTTTTGTTGGAGATAGTGTTTCTCCTTTTTATCCTGGAGATTTAGTATTAGTAGGAGCTAATTTACCTCATTTATGGAGAAGTGATTCCTTTTATTATAATGAGGGAAATCCGGAGAATTCTAAACGCGTAAAAACTATCGTTACAAAATTTACCGAAGATTTTTTAGGAATTAATTTCTTTGAAGCTCCAGAATTTCAAAAAATAAATAAACTTTTAAAGGCATCTAAATATGGGCTGTTTTTTGGTGAAGAAGTAAGTATAGACTTACACGACCTTATCGTTAGTTTACCAAGTTTACCAAAAACAGAACAGTACATTAAATTGCTAGAAGTGCTCTATCAGTTATCTTTAGTTAAAGAAAAAGATAGGCTTGTTTTATCATCTTCAAATATGAGGCAATCTACCAAGGAAAGTCCAGAGAGGATAGACACTGTTTTAAGATATATTTCAGATAATTATTCTTCTAAAATGAATTTGAGTGATGTTGCAGATGTTGCCTGTATGACAACAAATTCTTTTTGTAGGTTCTTTAAGAAAACAACCAATAAATCATTTACTCAATTCTTAAACGAAATTAGAATAAGAAATGCTTCTAGAATTTTAATTCAACAAAAAATACCAATATCAGAAGTTTGTTATAGTGTTGGTTTTAATTCAATTACAAATTTTAATAAACAATTTAAACTTCTTGTGGGCTCCACTCCCAAAAAATTTAGAGAAGATATATTGTAAATTTAAGTACTTAAATTTCTCTTATTTTTAATAAAATACATATTTTACCTCTTATGAGATAGTTGTGTGTTAAAATTAGATAATTATTGTTAAAAAATTCATGTATATTTTACTTATATCAAAAAAATGTTATATTTGTTAATAATGAAGCTAGTCTTAAAAAAATCTGATACCCCTGTAAATAAAAAATTGGACATCTATACTAGAGATGTTCCTTGTTTAGATGCTGCATGGCATTATCATAAGGAATTCGAATTACTATATATTTCTCAAAGTAATGGTATTCGTTTTGTGGGAGATAGTGTAGCGCCTTTTTTTGCTGGAGATTTGGTTTTAGTTGGTTCTTATTTACCACATTTGTGGAGAAATGACCCTTCTTATTATGAAGAAGAAAGTACGCAACAAGTAAAAACGATTGTAAGCAAATTTACAGATGATTTTTTAGGGAATGATATTCTTCAAATGCCAGATTTTTATAATGTAAAAAAAATATTAGAAGAATGTAAGTTCGGGTTGTCTTTTGGGGAAAATGTAAGTAAGTTTTTACATAATGATATTATGTCTCTTCCAAGTTTATCATCAACAGAAAAACACATAAAAATTTTAAGTATTTTACATAAATTATCTTTAGTTGATAAAAAAGATAAAACAGTTCTATCATCCTCAGACATGAGGCAAACAACAACAACTGAAAGTTCTGAACGTATAGATACAGTCTTAAAATTTATATCAGATAATTACGCATCTAGTATAACTTTAGATGATATCTCTAATGTTGCCTGTATGACAACAAATTCGTTTTGTAGATTTTTTAAAAAGATGACCAATAAATCATTTACGCAATTTTTAAATGAAATTCGTATTCGTAATGCTTCAAGAATATTGGTGCAAGAAAACTTACCAGTTTCAGAAATCTGTTATATTGTTGGTTTTAATTCTATTACAAATTTTAATAAGCAGTTTAAACAGATAATGGGGGCTACTCCAAAAAAGTTTAGAGAAGCTATTTAACTATCTTTTTTTTCTTTTAACCTATTCACTTTCTAAGTTTTAAAAAAAGTTATTATTTTAATAATCCAGAAGTAACTATGATAATAAGTTGCTATTTGTGGTTAATATTAGCTTAATTCTGTGCTAAATTATCATGTAATTTTGAAGTCTAACTAAAAATTTACATGTATTTAACAAAACTACTTTTTTCTACGACATTTAAATATAGCATTACTTTCATAGTGGTCTCATTATGGAGTTTTATTATTAATGGACAAACACTTCCTTTTTCAGATCAACAAAATGCTGGTGATTGGGTTTTAAATACTGATATTTCAGATGAATTTGAAGCGGCTACAATAAACGAAGATCAATGGTTAATTCAGGGGAGAAATGGAGAGTATCAATCTAACTTTAAAGGGAGAGTGCCATCTCAGTTTTCTACAGATAACGCAATATTAGAAGACGGAAAGTTAAAAATTCTAACAAAATGGGAACCTAATTATCCGTTTATTAAAGATAATAATGGAAATCAATTAGGAGAATATAATGGAGTTGCTAAACCAATAACTACTGCTGCAGTTATTAGTAAAAAACAATTTCAATATGGATATATGGAAATTAAATCTAAAGCGGCAGCTGCAGAAGTAACAAGTGCTTTTTGGACTACAGGTCCAGGACAAGGAAAACCAGGTGGAGCGTCTGAATTAGATATGTTCGAAATGTTTGGTGGTCACAAAACAAATGACGCTTGGAAAAAAAGACTCAAGTTTAATATTATCAGTTGGGATCCAAATAATGCTATTAAACAAGCAGCAACTGCAGCAGGACAATCTGTAGGAACAACACACACAAGAAATATACAAGCAGCTAATAATACGGCAGACAATTTTCATGTGTATGGTTTTGAATGGACTGCAGATTATATAAAAGTATATATCGATGGGGTTTTGCATCCAGATGGTACCATCTTAAAATCTGTAATAACCAATAATGGAGCAGAACCAGATAGATGGGTAACAAATGTTCCTTACTGGGTTTGGTTCGATTCTGAAACTTTTCCTTGGTTAGGTTTGCCAGATGCATCAGATTTACAAACACCTTCAGAATTTCAAATTGAATACATTAGAGTTTGGCAAAAACAAGCCGGTGAAATTACAGTAACTGAAAGTTCTGATGCTATTGAAGGAAGTACCGATGGTACCTTTAAAGTTGCATTGTCTAACGGAGAAATTGCTACTCAAGATATTAACATTACGTATACAGTTGGTGGAAATGCTACTGAAGGTGCAGATTATACTTCGATACCAAGAACAGTAACCATAGCAAGCGGAACCAATTCATCTGAAATAGTTATTGATGCTAATGATGACGGAATTGATGAAGCTCCTGAAACTGTAACTATTACTTTACAGTCTTCTAGTTCTAAAACGGTAAATACAACCGAAGCAAGTATTACAATATCAGATTTTGTGGAATCTACAGTATTAACCGCAGGAGATATTGCAATATTAGGATGGAAATCTGGAACTGGTAAACTGGCATTTATGCTTTTAAAAGATATAACAGCAACCACTAAAATATCTATTTCTAATAGAACTTGGAGTAATTCATTAAATGAATTTTCTGGAGATTTTACTGTGGATGATATTTGGACATGGACCGCAGGAGCTGCTTATACTACTGGAGATATCTTTATGTTAGATTCAAACGGAGAAATGAAACAAGTTGTGGGTAATGCAGAAGTTGTTGTAGGAACAACGGCTCATGATTATACCGGAAAAGTAGCGCAAGCAAGTGATGGGGATTTTGATTTTTCTGTGAATGGTGAAGGAATCTTGATATTTCAGGCAGATCCTTTTGTATTGCCAACAAATGGAAACTCTACAGCGTGGATAACGGGTATAAATACTTCTCAAGGTTGGGGAGTTGGTGGAGGAAATTCTTATTGCGAATTACCAACTGCTTTAACAAATGGCGTAAATGCTAATAGTGTTGGAAATAAACAAGATTTTGGAGTCTATAAAGGCGCTTTATCAGGAACACCATCTCAATTAAGAGCAAGTATTAATAATACTAGTAATTGGATTTTTTCTGAAGATACAACATACAATCTATGGTCTTTTAACCAAACAGTAAGCAGTACATCTGGTGATATTGGTATCGCAGGTACTTTAAGTGTAGCAGAGCAATCTGCTTATAAATTCACTGTTTTTCCAAATCCGGTAAATGATGAACTCTCTATCAATTTTGGAGAAACACAGCATGCGTTAGAAATTGAGCTTTTTACAACCTTAGGGAAATCTGTAAAAAAGGTAAAAGAAAGTAATGTTCGTAATGCCAGCGTAGATGTTTCTAAGCTAGCATCAGGGATTTATTTTTTATCAATTAGATCAGAACAAACAAAACAAACTAAAAAAATCATTATTAAATAGAAATTATGAAGAACAATTATTTTAAAAGAGGTGTTTTACTTTTTGTATTACTTATTTCCTTAAGTAATTATGCACAAACCCAAGGAATAAAACCTAATATCATTGTAATTTTAGCAGACGATTTAGGCTATGGAGATGTTGGTTTTAATAGAGATGCAAGTTTTCCGGAAGATAGAGGAGTTATTCCAACACCAAATATAGATGCTTTAGCTAATAATGGAATTGTTTTAAAAAATGCGCATGTAGCCCATCCTTTTTGTGGGCCAAGTAGAGTTGCAATATTAACAGGTATGATGCCTCATAGAATTGGTGCACAATACAATTTACCTAACGATATTACATCAACATTAGGGGTGCCAACTAACGAAACTTATTTTTCTACAGTGTTAAAAAAAGCGAGCTATAATACAGCGGCATTTGGAAAATGGCACTTAGGTTTTCAAGATGGAAAATACCAACCATTAGACAGAGGTTTCGATTTTTTCTTTGGATTCTTAGGTGGAGGAAAAAATTACTTTGAAAGCGTTTATGAAGATGGTTTTTACAATAGATTAGGAGGCAGTAACCCTGTAACAAATGAATATCAAGATCCAATTTGGAGAGATAGAGGATATGTTGCTAGAGACGAATTTAGTAATGCTGAAAACGAGGATTACTTAACAGATTTATTAACGGATGAAGCAATTGCTTATGAAAAAAGAGTGAGTGCTTCTTCAGATCCGTATTTTATGTATTTAGCGTATAATGCGCCACATACACCATTACAAGCGCCAGAAGCAGAAATTGCTCAGTTTAAATTAGACAATCCTAATTTTGAAGACTTAATACGAAATAGCCCATATATTACAGAATCTACGCCTGTTAATAAATTAACGGATGCAGGTGAAAAGGCAGCTTTAATAGAAAAGTTTGTGCAAGCTCGTATCACGTATGCAACAATGGTAACAAATATGGATACCAATATTGGAAGGCTTATTACAGAGCTAAAAAAAGACATGAACAAATTTAACAATACGGTTATTATCTTTTTAAGTGATAATGGCGGATATACGCTTAGTAAAGGAGCTGTAAACTGGCCATTAGACCAAGGAAAAGGAAGTGTAAAAGAAGGAGGGCATAAAGTACCGATGTTTGTAAGTTGGCCAGCTAAAATTACGGGTGGAGGTCCTACGTATGATCATCAAATTAGTTCTTTAGATTTGTATCCAACGTTAGTTGGTTTAGCCGGAGAAACAATACCTGAAGGAAAAACAATTGATGGGGTAGATTTTATGGATAAAATAATTGCAGGGCAAGATGCAAGACCAGACGATGGTATATTGTTGATGAGACCTCAAAATGGGTTTCATAATGGAGGAATTGCTTATGATAAATGGAAAATAGTAAAAACTGCAAATGGTGGTAAATGGAATTTATTTGACATCTCTACAGATCCAGGTGAAACCACAAACGTAAGAAGTAGCGAGCCAAACGGAGAGCAAATTGTGCAAACTATTTTAGACAATGCAATTGCAAAAGTGGTAGATTTTAAAGATGTAAAACCAGCTTGGTATGATAATGATGGTGATGGTTCTGGTCATATACATAGTTTTCTTTGGGCTGATGGAACTTTGCCTGGATATGACAGGCTATTTGAAACTCCATTATTAAAACTAGAAGGAGAACTTAGTGAAATTACAATAGCTAAAACTACAGACGCTATAGAAGGTGGTGTTAATGGTGTATTTACAATTAGTTTACCAGAAGGCGTAAATGCTACCGAAAATATAGATATTACTTATACTGTAAGTGGAGTTGCAACTGAAGGAACAGACTATACAGCATTATCTGGTACAGCAACCATTGCTAATGGCACAAACGCTACGCAAATAATTATTGATGCTACACAAGATACGGAGAATGAAGTAAGTGAATCTGTTGTGATTACCTTAGCTTCAACATCCTTTGGTAGTGTTTTAACAACACCAGCCGAAATAACTATTTTTGATGTCATAGAATCTACGGTTTTAACAGCTGGAGATATTGCAATAGTAGGTTGGAAATCTGGAAAAGGGAAATTGGCATTTATGCTTTTAAAAGATATTAGTGCAACTACCAAATTGTCAATTTCTAATAGAACTTGGAGCAATACTGCCAATGGATTTACAGGAGATTATAGTGTAGATGATATTTTTACTTGGTCTCCTGGAGCTGCTTTTAGTATAGGTGATATATTTATATTAGATGATGATGGATTAGTTAAACATGTAACAAATAATACAGAAGAAGTTGCAGGCACAACATCTCATGATTATACAGGTAAGGTTGCAGAAACAAGTGATGGAGATTTTGATTTTTCTGTAAACGGAGAAGGAATCTTAATTTTTCAGGCAGATCCTTTTGCGCTTCCAGCGGATGCAAATTCAACTGCATGGATAACAGGGATAAATACTGCTCTAGGATGGGGTAATGGTGGTGGTAACTCTGCATGTCAATTACCAACTGCTTTAACTAATGGTGTAAATGCAAATAATGTTGGGGAAAAACATGATTTCGGAGTCTATACAGGTGCTTTATCTGGTACAGCTGCACAATTAAGAGCAAGTATTAATGATGTTAGTAATTGGTCTTTCTCTGAAGATACGGAATATAATTTATGGCGTTTTGATAAAACATCTAATAGTATTTCAGGAAACATTGGTACGGCAGGTACTTTAAGTACGTCAGATCAAATTTTTAAGAAGTTAAGTGTTTTTCCAAATCCTTCTGGAGATTATTTTTACGTAAACTATAGTGGAGTTCTAAATAAACTAGAAGTAGAAGTATATACGGCGTCAGGAAAATCAGTTAAAAAAGTAACAGAAACCAATGTCAATAATCCAAGAATAGATATTTCTAATTTAGCTTCCGGAATTTATATCTTAAAGATTAAGACGGACGAAAACTTTTTAATAAAAAAAATAATTAAATTATAAATAGTTACTTTTTTTATCTGAAAACTCGCAATTTTTATTGCGAGTTTTTTTATGAATAATTGTTACATTAATTTAAATTCATCAACATAAAATAAGTTTTCTGTGGGGGTTAATTTAATATATAATAAGGGTAAATTAGTATCATTAAGAGGTAAAAAACATAAAAATAGGGTGCATTTTTTTTGGAAATTTGAACTATGAATTAATTTATTATCAAATTCATACTATTTAATAATTCAAAAAACCCAAACAATTATGAGAAAAAAACTATTTTTTGATAATAGTTCTTATGCATCCTTAATAAAACAATTTAGGATAGTTGGACTATTACAAATTTGTTTAATTGCTTTTCCAATGTTTGCTAATGCAAGCTCTTTGGTAGCAAGTGAAAACAACGTAAATGACGTAAAGTTTCAGCAAAATATTACTGGAACAGTTTCAGACGAAAGTGGACCAATCCCAGGGGTTAGTGTTCAAGTAAAAGGAAGTAATACAGGTACGGTAACAGATTTTGATGGTAATTATTCTTTATCAGCAAAAGATGCAAATGCTATTTTAATATTTTCTTACATAGGTTACAAAACGCAAGAAGTACCTGTAAATGGTAAAGCGATGGTTAATGTAACAATGGTGGCTGATGTAGCAAATTTAGATGAGGTAGTTATTGTTGGTTATACTTCTAAAAAACGAGGAGAATTAACAGGTTCTGTAAGTACATTAAAAGCAGCAGAAATTGAAAACACTTCTAATAGAGAGGTTGCTAAATCTCTAGCGGGTAAGGTAACAGGTATTATTGTTTCAGATAGAGGAGGTTATCCTGGTTCTGATGGAGATGTTTCTCTATTAATTAGAGGACAATCTACACTTAATAATAATGCGCCTTTAATCTTAATAGATGGTGTGCAAACAGGTGTTGGAACATTTAATCAATTAGCGCCACAAGATATTGCTAATTTAAGTGTTTTAAAAGATGGAGCCGCAGCAATCTATGGTAATAGAGCAGCAAATGGTGTTATTATTGTAACTACTAAAAGAGGTACGTCTGGTAAGCCAAAAGTAAAGCTATCTACCTCTTATAGTGTTTCTTCATTTTCTGCATTTCCAGACTTAATGTCTTCAGCACAATATGCAGTTTATGAAAACGAAATTGCAGAAAGAAAAGGGCTAGCACTTCCTTATACGCAAACAGATATTGATAAGTATACGGAAGGCAATGATGCTAACTACCCAAGCACAAATTGGGCAGATTTAACATTTGCAAAATCAGCTCCAGAAACTAGAAATTCTATTTCTATTTCCGGTGGAAGTGAAAATGTAAAATACTTTGTAAGTGGAGATTTAATGAGTAGAGAAGGAATGTTTGCTTCTGGAGATTTAGATTTTAACCAAAGTCAATTGCGTTCTAATTTAGATATTAAATTAACAGATGATATAAAGTTAAGTGTAGATCTATCTGGTCGTTTTTCAGAAAACAAACAACCAGGTGTAAATGCAGGTTTTATTTACAAGCACATATATGCAAACTTACCTACAGAAGTAGGTGTTTATCCAAACGGTTTACCTGCTTGGGGAGGAGAAAATGGTGCAAATCCATTAGTAATGTCTAGCAATCAGTCTGGCTTTACAAAACAAAATAATAACGATTTAAGAGGTCGTTTTGCTATCGATTGGAAATTAGATAAAATAACAAAAGGCTTAAGCTTTAATAGTTATGTAGGGGTTAGAAAAATGAATTACGATCAGAAGTCATTTTATACTCCATGGACAATCTATAAACTAGACCAAACTAGTGGAGACTATAACCCAGAAACAGGTTTTTCTCAAGACGGGCAACAAAATATTTTAAGAGATACTTTTTGGAAGTTTGATGAAACATTAATCAATGCTACGCTTAGATACAATACAACAATTAATGATGTACATTCTATAAATGGTTTTATTGGTTACGAACAACAAACTTCAGAAACAAATAGTTTTTTTGCTCAGAGTGGTAATTTACCATCAAAAGATCTACCTTATTTATTTGCAGGAGATCCAAGTTCTCAACTTACAAACGGAACAGCAAGTGAAACAGCTTCTTTAAGTTATTTAGGTTCTTTATCTTACGATTATGATAAAAAGTACTTTTTAGATTTAACGTTACGTAGAGATGGTTCTAGTAGATTCAGTTCAGACAATAGGTTTGGTACTTTTTATAGTGTTGGAGGTTCTTGGGCTATAGGTAAAGAAAGCTTTTTAGAAAACGTTTCTTGGTTAAACGCACTTAATTTAAGAAGTAGTTATGCGGTAATGGGAAATGATAGAATAGCTGGGTTCCAGTATTTATCTCAATATTCTTATGGAGGTGATTTTAGTAACAATAATACCAATGTAAGACCAAATTATTATGCTTTTGGAGAAAATGGAGTAGTAGAAAATGGGTATAGAACCGGTGTTGCACCAAATCCTAATGTAACTTGGGAAACTGCTATTATGAAAAACTTTGCAGTAACATTTCAAATGTTTGACAGCAGATTATCTGGAGAAGTAAATTATTTTTATCAAAACAGAAAAGATATTTTAGTAGACAATGGTGGTGAAGTTCCAGAATTTACAGGAGTACAATTACCAGATGAAAATTTAGGACAAGTAGATAGTTATGGTGTAGAGGTTACTTTAGGTTGGGCAGATAAAATAGGAGAAGTAGGTTATAACCTAGGTTTTAATTTAACGCAAGCTAAAAACAAAGTTATTTATTTACCACAACCGGTAAACACTCCAGCTGCTTTAAGACAAGAAGGTATGCCAATTGGTTCTTATGTCGTAGCGCCAACAGCGGGGATTTTTAGGGATCAGGCACAAGTAGATGCAACTGCTGTTAAAAAAGCAGGAACGGTAGAAGGTGAACCAATTTATTTAGATACCAATGAAGATGGTAAAATAGATGATGGAGATTTTATAAGAATAAGTAGTTCTAACGTACCAGAAATACAATACGGTATTACGGGTGGGGTAAATTATAAAGATTTTAGCTTAAGTTTTTTATTACAAGGACAAGCGAAAGCAAAAGCATTAGTTTTTTTCGACCAAGACGGAGCTAAACCTAGTCATGTTTTTAATGACAGATGGACGCCAGATAATAGAAATTCTAGATACCCAAGAGCTTTTGGTTTAAATGATGAATACAGTAGTATTCAAAACGGACAACCAGACAATTTTATTGGAGCAGATTTGTGGTTACATGATGCTTCTTTCTTAAGATTAAAAGAAGTGGAATTAGCATATACAATAACAAAAGAAAAAGCAAAATTTGCAGATATTAGAGTATTTGCAAGAGGTTTTAACCTGTTAACAATGTTTTCAGATATTGAAAAGTTAGGTTTAGATCCAGAAGCTGCTGGGTATAATAACTTTAGAGGATCTACGTATCCTTCTTTAACGATGTACACATTTGGTTTAAATTTTACTTTTTAATATAAAAAATAGAAACAATGAAAAAAATAAAATTAATATATTTATTTGCAGCTATTGGGTTTTTCTCGATGACGAGTTGTGAAGATGTTTTAGATACAGATTCTTTAGGTTCTTACCCTAATGATTTAATTTTTAGTGACCCAACTCAATTAGAAAAGGTAGTTTATTCTGCTTATAATAGTACAAATGGATGGGCTTTAAACAAATCTATTTGGTGGGCTAGAAGATTTAATGTAGAAGTGGGGTCTTTTGAAGCGAAGTTTAATTTTAAAGATTTAGACAGGCTTAGACTTAGAGGAAATGGATGGACTGCTCTAAATCCGGGAGATTTTAATAATAAATGGAGAGATTATTTTCTTTTTATTAATGAAATTAATCAGTTTTTAGACAATGTAGATGAAAGTGAAGCCATGAAAACTGATGCAGATCAGGTAAATGTTTTAAAAGCAGAAATGAAGTTTTTAAGAGCTAATATTTATGCGAAGATGGTTAAAATGTTTGGGGGTTTACCAATTTTTGAAACTGCTTTTGGTTTAGGGTCAGAGTTTAATATTCCAAGAAACTCTTACGAAGAATGTGTTGCTTTTATAGTGAAAGAATTAGACGAGGCTGCAGCTGTTTTACCAGTTACAAGACCAGCGTCTGAATTTGGTAGAGCTACAAAATTAGCGGCATTAGCAGTTAAGTCTAGAACGTTATTATTTGCAGCTAGTAAATTACACGATCCAGCTACATTACCTAGTGGTCCTTTATATGATTACACAAAAGCAACAAAATGGAAAGATGCAGCAGATGCAGCAAAAGCTGTAATTGATTTAGTGGGTGCAAGAGATTTAATTGCTACGCCAGATGCAGCAGCATATCAAAAGCTATTTTTATCTGCAAATCAAGACATTCTTTTTGCAAGACCATACGGAGAAACTTTATATGATTTTGGTTTAGATGTTAACTCTTTACCAGATCAAACACAGTCGCCAAGTGGTTATGGTGGTTGGGCTTTATCTTCTCCTACACATAATTTTGCTTTAGAGTTTAATATGGCAGATGGTTCTAGTACAAGTGGTGCTACTTTTAATGCTGCAACGCCAAATGCAAATAGAGAAATGAGATATTATGCCGATTTAAACTACCAAGGAGCTAACTTTAGAGGAAGATCTGTAGATTATTCATTGTCAGATTCTATAGGGGTTGCACCTAATAGAGTACCGGCCTTTCCTCATGGATTGGATTCTTCAGAAGGATTAGGGAATGTTCGTCATTCTTCAAAAACGGGATACAACATTAGAAAATTTCAAGATGAGAGCCTTACGAGAGTCACAGATGTATCTGCAGGACGTCCATATATTTTATATCGTTTGGCAGAAGTGTACTTAAATTATGCAGAAGCACAAGCAGAATTAAATAATGATATAGAAGCAAAAATTTTCTTAAATAAAGTTTCTACACGAGCATTACAGCCTGAAATTACAGTAACGGGAGATGCTCTTAAAGAAGCGATAAAAAGAGAAAGACGTATAGAATTGGCTTTTGAAGGTCATAATTTTTGGGATGAAAGAAGATGGATGAATCCTGATAATTTAGGTTTCGATATTAAAGGATTAAAATGGAAAAAGGAGGTTAGTGGAGTTTTAACGCATACAGAATATACTGTTGTTACTAGACCTTGGTTTGATAAGGAATATTATTTACCAATTCCTAATCAGGAAATACAAAAAGCACCAGCATTAATTCAAAATGATGGATATTAAGACATGTTCTATTTTAATTAGAATTGTTTGAATTTGATTTGAGAAAATGCTGAAGATTAGTCTTCAGCATTTTTTATTAAACAGAAGTGTTATTTAAATTTGAAACGCTAAGGTAAAATAGGGTTAAGAGTTGGTAAATTTAAATAACAGCTTAGTTCTAAATTGTGCTTACTTTGTTTTCTAAGTAAATTATTGCGATAATAATTTATTTGGCAAACAATCAAACTTAATTATTATAACTAAATTATTATGAGTTCATATAAAAAGAATGCATTTACATACTCCATTATTGTAGCAATAGGGAGTTTTGTTTTTGGTTTAGATGCTGTATTAATATCGGGCGGTTTTAAATTCATTACGCAAGAGTTTAATTTAACAGCTTCACAAGTTGGTCTTATCGGTTCTGCTCCAGGTATTGGAGTACTAATAGCATTGCCATTAACTGCTTATTCTGCAAACAAAATAGGAAGAAAACTTACATTACAGATTATTGCTATATTTTATGTAGTCTCTGCAATTGGTTCTGCTTTAGCACCATCATTCTTAGCACTTTTTTGGTTTCGATTCTTAGGAGGCTTGGCCTTTAGTTCGGTTACGTTAGCATCAATGTACATTGGTGAGATTGCTCCAGTTGCGCAAAGAGGTAAATTAGTTTCTATGTTACAAATAAATATGGGAGTTGGTTTTACGCTAGCGTATTTAATTAACTATTGGATTTTACAACAAATGGGGTCTGATACGCAATGGGTAATTGATCTTAACCTTGCAGAAACAGGATGGCGTTGGATGTTGGGTATAGAGATAATTCCTGCAGTTATATGGTTATTATTACTTGCAATAATTCCAAAAAGTCCTGCTTGGTTAATTTACAAAGGTAGAATAGACGAAGCTAAAAAATCACTATCTAAAGTATATCCTGAAAATGAAGTTGATGGACAAATTCAACAAATGGTTGATAGTGTTGATGGTACAGAAGGTAGTAGGTCAACGATGGGGCAATTAAAAGAGATTTTTGGAAGTAAGATGAGAATCGTTTTAATTTTAGCGATGACATTGGCAATTGTACAACAATTTACAGGTATGAATGCAGTTATGATCTATGCTCCAACGATGTTTGAGCAATTAGGTTTAGGTACAGATGCCGCATTTTCTAGCACCATTTGGATTGGTGTAATTGGTTTGATTTCTACTTTAGTGTCATTAACCTTAATTGATAAATTTGGTCGTAGACCTTTAGTTATTGGAGGTTTAGTATTGATTATTATAAGTATATCTACAGTTTCTTATGGGTTTAAACAAGCTACATATACAGTAACTCCAGAGGCAATTGTTAAAATGAATAATATTCCGGAGATTGAAAAATTAAATGCGATTGTTGGAAAAGAATTTAATAGCGATATTGAATTCAAAAATTCTTTAAGTGATATTCTTGGAGTAGAATCTGCACGTGATAACTCGGGTTTAATATTTAAAGAAACTGCACACATGAATTCAATCTTAATACTATTAAGTATTTTAACTTTTATTGCAGCATTTAATTTCTCAATAGGACCAATTATGTGGGTGTTGCTTTCAGAAATTTTCCCAATTTCTAATCGAGGAGTGGCAATACCATTATTTGCATTAATTTCGAGTACCGTTAGTGCTTTGGTGCAGTTTTTATTCCCATTAGAAATGGAAATGTTTGGAGCTACCACAACTTTTATAATTTACGCAGGTATTGTACTTGTGGGCTTAATTATTTTATATAAATACCTTTTAGAAACCAAAGGACTTTCTTTAGAAGAAATTCAAACGAAGCTTCAAAGAAAATAATAAAAAAGGAAGTTAAATAACAACAATATTATAAATGAAATATCAAAAAATATATATAATCGCTTTTCTTTTAGGAACATTTACTTTTCTAAGTGTTGGATGTGAATCACCTAAGAAATCAACAGAAACAACGGTTGTAAAACAAAGTGTTCTACCTTTTTCTGATCAAGAAAATAAAGGGAATTGGGTTTTAAATGAAGAAATAAGTGATGAGTTTGAAGGAACAGAAATAGACACTACAAAGTGGTTTGTAGAAGGACAAAATGGAGATTATTATATATGGAAAGGACGAGCTCCTTCTCAATATGCGCCACACAATGTTGTCGTAGAAAACGGAAATTTAATTTTAAAAACGCAATGGGAACCAGATTATAATTTCGCTAAAGAAAGTTATGCTGATGGAGCTAATAAAGATACATACGGAATTCATGAAGGGAAACCTTTACCGGTAACAACAGCGGCAATTGTTAGTAAAAAGAGATTTTTAAACGGATATATGGAAATAAAATCGAAAGCACCACACGCAGCAATGACAGCAGCATTTTGGGCAATTGGTTTTGAACAAGAACTAGATATGTACGAGCAATTGGCAGTACCAAAAATAGCTCAAGAAGGTTCTATCGATAAGCATATGAATAGAACTGCAATTCATGATTGGAGTCCACCTTCAACGAGACCAACAAAAGCTTTTGGTTATGATGAAAACTTACCTTACGTAACTTCGGAAGGATTTCATGTCTATGGAGTAGAATGGGGAGAAGATTATTTAAATATTTATAGAGATGGTAAATTTATTCATGGTTTTACACAAGATGAATTAGGTACAGATTGGGTCTTAAATAATCCGATGGAAATATGGGTAGATTCAGAGATTTTTAAATGGTTAGGAGTTCCTCATAAAGAAGAATTACCAGCAACTTTTGAAGCTGAATATGTGAGAGTTTGGCAAAAAGAATCAGATAATTTATTGGCAAAAGACAGAGCCTTTTATGGTTTTGAAGGTCCTATTTTATTTGAAGAAAATCCAAAACCTTTAACAATGGTTCCAGAAGATGCAACTGCAAATGAGTATCAAAAATTTTGGCTTTTTAGTGAAGGTTCAGAGAAATACTTAAAAATTACAGAAGGACATTATGCAAATGGAGTAGAAGCATTACAGTTTTTTGGATATGGTAAAAATGATTCATTGAACGTAGCAAAAGTAGTCGCTAAAACACCAGAAGGTTCTTTAAAACTTCCTGCAGGAGATTATAATTTATCAATGAAAGTTTGGTTAGATCAAGGAAGGATTACAGATTCTATTCATGTTGCTTTAATGAATCCGAAAATGGAATTAACTTTTTCTGGTTTAAAAAAATTAGAAAGAAAACAATGGGTATCGGTAGCAAAGAAAGTTTCAAGAAAAGAAGCATCTGCAGTTAATGATGGAATGATCATAGAAATTAGAAAAGAAGATTTACCAGCAACAAAAGCGGCTAAATTATACATAGACGATATTGAGATTAAAAAAGTAAATTAAGAATCTGTTGTAAGGTTCAACTAATTCAATAAAAAATGAAAAAAAGTATTCTATTTATTTGTATGGCAATAGCATTGTCTAGTTGTGCGCAAAAAAAACCAAACATTGTTTTCATATTTTCTGATGATGCAGGGTATGCCGATTTTGGTTTTCAGGGAAGTAAAGTAATGAAAACGCCAAATTTAGATCAACTATCTAAAGAAGGAGCAAAATTTACAGAAGGTTATGTTACAGATGCAACGTGTGCACCTTCTAGAGCAGGGTTAATGACCGGTAAATATCAACAACGTTTTGGGTACGAAGAAATAAATGTACCTGGATACATGAGTAAAAACTCAAAGTATTTAGCAGATGATATGGGCTTGCCAGTAGATCAGGTAACCATGGCAGATTATTTAAAAAAATTAGGATATACAAGTGCTATGTATGGTAAATGGCATTTAGGTGATGCAGATCGTTTTCATCCTTTAAAAAGAGGTTTTGATGAGTTTTATGGTTTTAGAGGAGGCGATAGAAGTTATTTCGCTTATAAACAAGTTCCTAAAGGGCATTTAGACAAAAGAATGGAACGTGATTTTGGTAATTTCGAAGAACCAGAAGGATATGCTACAGATGTATTTGCAGACAAAGCAATCTCTTTTATCGAAAGAAATAAAGACAAACCTTTCTTTGTGTATTTAGCATTTAATGCGGTACATACGCCAATGGAAGCGACCCCAGAAGATTTAGCGAAATTTCCTAACTTAAACGGAAAACGTCAACAAGTAGCAGCAATGACTTTAGCTTTAGACCGTGCTTCTGGTAGAGTTTTAGAGAAGTTGAAAGAATTAGGTTTAGAGGATAACACAATTATTGTTTTTTCTAATGATAATGGAGGGCCAACAGATAAAAACGCTTCTTTAAATTTACCATTAAGTGGTACAAAATCGAATCACCTAGAAGGTGGTTTAAGAGTACCATATTTAATTAAATGGCCAGGTAAAATAAAAGCAGGTCAGGTGTACGATTACCCAGTAAGTACTTTAGATTTATTACCAACATTTTATGCTGCCGGTGGAGGAGATGTGGCAGATTTAAAAGATATAGATGGTGTTAATTTAGTTCCGTTTGTAAACGGAGAAAATAAAGCAAGACCTCACGAAGATTTATTTTGGAAAAAAGAAACACGTTCTGTATATAGACACAATGATTGGAAATTGATTCGTTTTCCGGATAGACCTGCAGAATTGTATGATATCTCTAAAGATATTGCAGAACAAAATGATTTGGCAACGAAAAATCCAGAACGATTGAGAAGTATGTATAAAAAATTGTTTCAATGGGAATTAACTTTAGAGCGCCCAATGTGGATGTTAAAAAGAAAGTTTGAAAAATATGACATTGATAGAATGGACCGTTATAGAACACCTGAATTAGTGAAAAAAGAAATGGAACATTATCAGAATAAATAACAAATTTCTAATTATTAAGAAAAAGAATAAATTAAAACCAACGAATAAATTAAATATAGAATGATACAATTTAAGAGGTATACTTTTATCGCATTATCCGGATTATTAACACTTGCTAGTGTAAGTTGTGCACAAAATAAAGCAACTGATAAAGTTAAAACAGAAATAACAACTCCAATGCCATTTTCTGATCAAGAAAATAAAGATGGTTGGGTGTTAAATGAAGAACTAAGTGATGAATTTAAGGGAACTGAAATAGATACAACAAGATGGTTTGTAGAGGGCTTAAATGATCAATATTATATTTGGAAAGGACGTGCTCCTTCTCAATTTGTTGCAAAAAATGTAATTGTAGAAGATGGTAAGTTAAAGCTAAGAACAGCTTGGGAACCAGATTATCCATTTATTAAAGAAAGCTATGGCGACGGAAATATGGGGACTTCTCAATATGGTATTTATAAAGACGGAACGCCAATGCCAGTTACCACAGCGGGTGTTTTAACGCACAAACGTTTTTTATATGGATATATGGAGGTGAAATCTAAAGTTGGTAATGCAGCAATTACAGGTGCATTTTGGGCAATTGGTCATGAGCAAGAACTAGATGTGTATGAGTTAATGGGGAATCCTAAAAATAAAGGAAACATTAGAGCAGATTCTTATTTAGCAACTGCACACGATTGGAGACCACCAGCACAAAGACCAACTAAAATATTTAATCATGATGAAAATTTAGACTTTAGAACAGCAGATGATTTTCATGTGTACGGAGCAGAATGGGGTGTAGATTATTTAAAATTATTTATTGATGGAAAATTAATTCGTCATTTTACACAAGATCAATTAGGGACTTCTTTTGTATTGAATAATCCGATGGAAATTTGGTTAGATTCAGAGATCTTCTTTTGGTTAGGGATGCCGCATAAAGAAGAGTTACCTGTAGATTTCGAAATTGAATATATGAGAGTTTGGCAAAAACCAACAGATAATTTGTTAGCTAAAGATGCTGCTTTTTATGGTTTTGAAGGGCCTATTTTGTTTGAAGAAAACGGAAGACCTTTAACCTTATTACCAGAAAGTTCTGTGCCAGATGAGTATCAGAAATTTTGGGATATCAATGAAGGTTCAGCTAAATATTTATCAATTGCTTACGGAGATTATTACCAAGGTGTAAATAGTTTAGAATTTTCTGGGTTTAGTAAAACGGAAAGTTTAGAAGTAGAAAAAGCAGTGGCTATGGCACCAGAAGGTTCATTAAAGTTAGCCGCTGGTGAGTATACAATTTCTGCAAAAGTTTGGTTAGATCAAGGAGTTATTGCAGATAAAATTCATGTTGTTTTACAAGATCCTGAGTTAGAAGTAACTTTTGGAGATCTTAGAAAACTTCCAAGACGTGAATGGATTACGGTAGAAAGTACTATTTCTAGAACAGTAGCATCCGGAGAAAAAGATGCCATTGCAATTGAAATCAGAAAAAAAGATTTACCTAAAACAAGAGCAGCAAAACTTTTGATAGACAATATTGTTATCAAGAAAAAATAATTAAAATCAATAGTAAGAAAACTTATTTTAAAAAATATATTTTATGAGTACTACTTCAAACCTTCATAAGAATGCAATTACAAACACATCAGAAAGTCCGTTTGTAAAGTTAAAGAGCATCAATTTTGGTGACTGTAAATGGAATACTGGCTTTTGGTCAGAAAAAGTAAAAACGGCAGAAGATAAGATGTTGCCTTATATGGGAGATCTTTTATGTGGAGATATTGGCCATGGTTTAAACAATTTTAAAATTGCAGCAGGTTTAAAAGAAGGAGAGCATAAAGGTTTTTACTGGCATGATGGAGATTTCTTTAAATTCATGGAAGCAAAAATGTATATCTATGCGCAAACTAAAAATGTTACTTTACTAAAAGAATTAGACGAGTATATAGATATTATTGGTCAAGCTCAAGAAGAAGATGGGTATATTCATACACATGTTCAAATTACGGAAGGTGTAGATCGTTTTGAAAACAGAAAGTATCATGAAATGTACAATTTCGGACATTTATTTATTGCTGCTTCTGTGCATTTTAGATTAACTGGGCAAAGCAACTTTTTAAATATTGCTGTTAAAATGGCAGATTTATTACATGCTTATTTTATGCCAGATACCAAGCATTACCAACGTTTTGGATTCAATCAAACCCAAATTATGGGCTTGGTAGAATTGTACAGAACTACAAGAGATAAAAAGTATTTAAAATTAGCAGAGAAATTTATCAACCGAAGAGGAACGTACGAAATTAAACACGATGATACTACAATTGGTTACCCTATTGGAGACATGGTGCAAGAAAGAACTCCTTTCAGAGAATCTGAAGAAGCGGTTGGTCACGCCGTTTTAGCCTTGTATTATTATGCAGGTGCAGCAGATGTATATGCAGAAACTGGTGAAAAAGCATTATTAACTTCTTTAGATAAATTATGGGAAAACATTACAGGCAAAAAAATGTATGTAACCGGAGCTGTTGGGCAAGCGCATTATGGAGCTTCTACTAGTTTAGACATGATTGAGGAAGGGTTTATAGATGCCTACATGATGCCAAATATGACGGCTTATAACGAAACTTGCGCAAATTTATGTAATGCAATGTTTAGTCATAGAATGATGGGGATTAATGGTGAATCTAGATATGCAGATATTATAGAATTGGTATTATATAACTCTGGTTTATCAGGAATTAGTATTGAAGGGAAAGATTATTTTTATTCGAATCCTTTAAGAATGGTAAACAATTCTAGAAATTATGATTCGCATGATGATGTAACAGAAAGTCCGGTAAGACAACCGTATTTAGAATGTTTCTGTTGTCCTCCAAACTTGGTAAGAACAATTTGTAAAACTTCTGGATGGGCGTATAACTTATCTGATAATGGTGTTTCTGTTGTTTTATTTGGTGGAAACAATTTAGAGACAAAAATGTTAGATGGTGCTCCTTTAAAATTATCTCAAGATACAGAATACCCTTGGAAAGGTTTGGTAAAAATAACTATTGATGAATGTAAAAGTGAAGCTTTTGATATTCAGGTTAGAATACCTAAATGGGCAGTTGGCAGTACTTTAAAAGTAAATGGAGAAGATGCAGGTGTTGCTGTAAATCCAGGGAATTTTGCAAACATCAATAGAACTTGGATAGCAGGAGATGTGATTGTTTTAGACATGCCAATGGAACCAACTTTTATTGAAGGTCATAATAGAATTGAAGAAGTAAGAAATCAATTAGCAGTAAAAAGAGGGCCGATTGTGTATACAATTGAAACTCCAGATTTACCAAAAGATACAGCTATTTTAGATGTGTATTTAAAAGGTGATGCTCCTTTAACAGCAGTTCATAAACCAGATTTTTTAGGTGGAGTTACGGTAATAGAAACAGAACTTTTACTAAGAGAAGGTAAAACGGATGAAATGTATCAAACAGTTACAAAACCCGTATTTAAGCCTTATAAAACGCAATTAGTGCCTTATTACGCTTGGAGTAATAGAGGGCAGGCAGAAATGACCGTGTTTATGCCTGTTGTTTGGTAAAATAACGTTCATTTAAATAAGTAAAGGAGCTTATTCATTTCAGTAAACTGAAAAGAATAAGCTCCTTTTTTTTTGTCAAAAATTATGGTAATATTGGTACATGATGAGGTATAATAAAGTAATTACTTTTCTTTTTTTATTCGGTTATTGAAGCCTGTAAACGGAATATAATTTGATTTTAAAAACCACATGAAATACAAAACTATGAGTAACATTAATTTCAGCATTAAAAATCTTTGGATACTTGGAGCAATAGCCTCTTTTATTGGTGTAAATTCTATAAATGCACAAAGCGATTCTTTTAAAGAAGTCTTTAAAGAATTTCCAAGGCAAGAAAAGAATTTAAGGAAATGGGATTCGCCTGTGGTCGCAGATTTAGACAAAGATGGGTATCCAGATTTGTTGATAAATGACCATGGTTATGCAATTCAGGTACAATGGAATAATAAAGGAAAGTTTGCAAAACCTTTTGATATCATCATGGGAGATTTACACGGAATTTCTGTGGGAGATTTTGATAAAGATGGAAATTTAGAAATAATTATGTCTCGAGGAGGAGGTTCTGGAAGTAACGCTAGAAATTCTAAAATATATAAAGTAAAAGGGAGAGAATTTATTCCGATGGCAGATTTTACAGAACCATTAGCTTTAATGCGCGGTAGAACAGTGAAATTTGTAGATTTAGATAATGATGGCGATTTAGATTTGTTAAATTTTGCGTTTCCTGATGGCGCAAAAAAAGGGGCAAGTGAAAACTATATTTATGAAAATAATGGTGCAGGAGAATTAATTTTACATTCAACTTTACCTGCAAGTAAAGTAAACGGACAAAAAACGTTGATTACAGATATTAATAATGATAACATTATTGATATTATTTTATATGGCGATAAAAACGTAATTGTATATCAAGGAAATGGTGATTTAACTTTTAAAGATGTTACTAAAAAAGTATTGTCTTACGATATTGATGAAGTAACTGCAATTGCAGAAATTGATTACGACAATGATGGTGATATGGATTTATATTTCACTAGAGGATTAGAATTTAAAAAAGGAGAATCATTTTATAATAAAGCAACGAAAGATTTAGGTTTTTATACAAAAAGGGGCGAATTAAAATTAGACGATTTTGTTTCTGGGGAAGTTTTACATATGGAAAATTTTCAGTCTCAATGGCCAAATAATGATACGTATTATATTGGTGAGGCTTCTTATGATTATGTTTTTGATGGAGAAACACATTCTGGAAAAGATATTAATTTAGTGATGAGTGATGCTTTAGGTTTTCCAGATAATCCTAATTACCAAGAGAAAAAAGGGTGGTATATTGGATATGTAGGTAATCAAAAATGGAGAATTGGTGGTTTTCTTTGGGCGCCAGCAACGGGTGTGGTGCATAACGTAAAAAACTATACAGAATCTAAACATCCAAAAGCAATCAATGATATTTTATTAGAAAACAAAGGATCTAAGTTTGTAGATGTTACTAAAAAAGCAAATGTGTTTTTAGAAGCACAAACAATGGCGGTTACTGTCGCAGATTATGACAACAATGGTTTTGATGATTTATTAGTAATTAGAAGAGGAGATTTGGTCTATGAAAACGAATCGATTTTGTATTTAAATAATGGTAAATCTGCTTTTAAAGCTAAAGAAGGACATCATATTATAACGAAAGATTTAGGAGGAATTGGAATGGCCGTAGAAAGTATCGATTATAATAAAGATGGGAAAGTAGATGTTGTAATTGGAGAAGAAAGAGGAAAATGGCATTTGTTTAAAAATGAAATGGCAGATAGTAATAAGTCATTAACTGTTGAGGTTAGAAACTCTAAAAAAGGAAATATTCCACCTTTAGGTGCTTTGGTAACAATTTCTTCTTGTGGAAATACGCAACAACAAAGAGTTGGTACTTCATCTTCTCAATATTCATTAAACCACAACACTTTTGTTCATTTTGGATTGGGAGATTGTAGCAAAAGCATTAAAGTAAAAGTGATGTATTCTAATGGTGAGGTTTTAGAACAAACCGTAAAAGCAAGCAATAAGGAGATTGTAATAGGGAAAAAATAATTTTTTTATTATATAGCAAAAGTTAAAATAAATAAGAATTCGTTAAATATCATTTTAAATTATTAGTAATTATGAAACAGATTTCAAATCAACTAAAATTATTATTCTTCGGAACTTTTATATCCATAATGGGCTGTACAGCACAAGAAGAAAGGCCTAATATTTTGTTCGTCTTGTGTGATGATCTTGGTTATAATGATGTTGGATTCAATGGATCTACAGATATTATTACACCAGAATTAGATAAATTAGCTAATGAAGGCATTACGTTTACTTCTGCTTATGTAGCACATCCTTTTTGTGGTCCGAGTAGAGCTTCTATATTAACAGGACGCTATCCTCAAGAAATGGGAACTGCTTTTAATTTGCATAGTAATTCTAGTATGAATGATGCTGACAATATGGGGATTCCTTTAAATGAAACCTATATGTCTAAAGTATTACAAGATGCTGGTTATTATACTAGTGCTTTTGGAAAATGGCATCTAGGAAGTGCTCCAAAATACCAACCTAACAAAAGGGGATTCGATAATTATTATGGATTCCTTGGAGGAGGGCATAATTATTTCCCAGAGAAATATCAGAAGGAATATCAGAAACAGTTAAAAGCAGGCAAAAAAGAAATTCGCGATTATATTCTTCCGCTAGACCATAACGGCAAAGAAGTTAAGGAAACAGAATATATTACCGATGCTTTAACTAGAGAGGCTATGAACGATATTCAATTAGCTTCCACTAAAAAAGATCCTTTCTTTATTTATTTAGCCTATAATGCGCCACATGTTCCTTTAGAAGCAAAAGCAGAAGATTTAAAGGTTTTTGCAAACATTAAAGATAAAGACAGAAGAACGTATGCGGCTATGGTGTATGCGGTAGATAGAGGAGTTGGGAAGATTGTGAAAAAGTTAAAAGAAACAAATCAGTATGACAATACGTTAATTGTGTTTTTAAGTGATAACGGTGGTAATTTTGATCACGGAGCTAATAATTATCCACTTAAAGGTTCTAAGGGTGATGCTTGGGAAGGCGGTTATAGAGTGCCAATGTTTATGCATTATCCTAAAAAATTAGGAAAAGGTTTAAAGTTTGATTTTCCTGTTTCTTCGTTAGATTTATATCCTACGTTTGTAAATTTAGCAAAAGGTAAAATTCCTAAAGACAAAATATTAGATGGTAAGGATATTATGGAAGCTGTAAAAAATAATACAGAACCGCATAAAGAAGACATGATTTACTGTTTAAGATATCGTCATGGTTATAGTGATGTTGGGGCAAGATTAGGCGATTGGAAAATTACACGAATGGGTAATGAACCTTGGAGATTAACAAATATTACTAAAGATATTGGAGAGAAGAAAAATTTAGGAGGTAGATATCCAGAACGTCTTAAAAAAATGGTGGCTGAAACTCAAAAATGGACAGAAGGTTTTGTGCAACCATTATGGTATTATTCAGCTAAGGATGAAGAATTATGGAAAGCCGGTAAAATGCCACAATACAACGAAACTTTTGAGGTAGATATGTTAACGGATTTGCCTACTAAAAAATAGACTAAATAAATAAGAGGTTGTATTTATATAGAAGTAATGAAACTGGTTAGATTTTGATGTCTCTCCAGTTTCATTTTTTTACGCAATCTGTGTCTTGCAACGTGTACGCTGCCTAAAGAAATTCCTAAAAGGTGTGCCATTTCTTTTCCCGAAAAGTTAAGTTTTATCAGAGCACAAAGCTTTCTGTCTGCTCTACTTAAATCGGGTACTTTTTCTTGTAAACGATCATAAAAACCCTTGTTAAGTTGATTAAATCTTCTATTAAAAGAATCCCATAAACTGGTAGAGCTTCTTTCGATCGTTTTTAAAATTATTTTTGATTTGTTTCCCGGATTTGCTTCTTTAATAAAATCGCTTAACTGTTTTATTACTTGTTCTTTTTCTATTAATTGAAGCGTGTTTGTGGTGAGTTCCTTATTCTTAACGTCTAATAATTCTTTAGAGTTTTGCTGCTTTTTTTCAAACTTTAAATTTTTAATTCTTTGTCTAACAATTAAGGTTAAAATAATTACTAAAAATAGGATGATAAACAGCGTAATTCTAAAATTAAGAAGGGCTTCTTTTTCTTTAGCCAATTCTAAGTTTTTAATATTTAATTGCTCTCTCTTTTTAATAAGTTCTTCTTTGTAATAGTTTTTAATGGTTAAAAAACCTTTGTTTTTTTCGTTTCTAGGGTTTAGTAAAGCGTTGCTAATGTCATTAGATTTTTTTTCATATTCATAGGCTAGTGCAAATAAATTTAGTTCTTTTAAAACTTCCGCATAGCGTGAGTATAAAAACGATTTATAAAAGGTTGTTTCTCCTAAATCGCCCTTTATTTTAGCGAATTTTTCAAAATAAAATTTGGCTTCATTAAGGTCTTTCTTTTTATGATAGATGATTGCAATTCTGCCATAAATAATTAGCAGAAACTTCTTGTCCTTGTTTTTTAATCCAGAATTTGGTGCACTATTTTCTAATTGCTGTGCTGCATTTTTTAGTAGTTTTAAGGCTTCATTTGGTGCATTATTCCACTCGCTAATGCTTGCTTTTTTTTCGTCAAGAAAAATAGAATAGATAGGAGGTAGTTTCGTTTTTTTTGAAAGAACAATACAACTATCAATATAAGATTGTAGGTTTTCTTTGTCCGCAATACGTTGATAATGTAAAACTAAATTATAATATGATTTGTAAATTTCTGATACGTCAATTTTGTGATGCTTATATAGTTTTCTATATAGTTGATGGGCTTTAATGAAATAGCTTTCAGATTCTTCATTTTGTTTATATAAATAGGTTAAAACACCTAATTCTTCATTGGCTTTTGCTATTAAAAGTGGGCTTTTATATTCTTCGGATATAAAAAGAGCTTCACCAGCAAAACTAAACGCTTCTAAGTAATTTAATTTAAATCTATTAAATCTACTTTGAGTAATAAGGGTGTTAATTAACAAAGTGCTGTCTTTTTTTATGAGCGCTTGTTTTTTTGTTTTAGTTAAAAAATTAGAAATAGAATCAAAAGGCATATTTAAAGGAATTATATGTTCTTCAAAATGAGTTTTTAATTGTTGTCCTTGTAAATACTGTAAAACACTAATGTTAAGTATAATTATAAGATAAAAACTTTTTTTTAAGTTGTTTAATGTTTTCATATACAGTATTATATATTGTTATTTTCAAATATAAAACAATTATTTATATTAAGTTGTTTTAATTAAAATAATAATGAATGTTAAGTTTTTGTAATTGATTTTTTAGCGTGATTTTTAATATGATTCCATAGTTTTGGTTAAAAATAAACTCACGAGTAATTACAAGTTTTTTAAGAATTTTTTTTACCATTTTTTTAGTAAGCTTCTTATTAAATGGTTTTGCTTAAAGTAAAAAAACAAATATTCTTCTAATTGTAGTAGATGATTTAAAAGATTATACTAGATTTTTAGGAGGACATTCACAAGTGAATATTCAAATTAAATAAAATGAAAAAACTACCTATTATCTTATTTTCTTTTTTGCTAATTATAGCGTGTAAGGAGTCTAAAGAGGCTCCGAAACAAATAGCAATTAACACAAGTAAAACAAATGTTTTAGATTTAGATAACAGTAAAGGAATTATTAATTATACCAACAGTCCGTATGTTAAATTAAAAAGTTTAAATATTGGCGATTGTGAATGGACAGATGGTTTTTGGGCCGATAAATTTAAAGTTGCGGAGGAAGTAATGGTGCCTTACATGGGGGAAGTTTTAAAAGGTGATGTTGGTCATGCTTTAAACAATTTTAAAATAGCGGCAGGACTAAAAGAAGGCAAGCATAAAGGGTTTAGTTGGCATGATGGTGATTTTTATAAATGGATGGAAGCTGCAACTTACATATATGCAATTAATAAGGATCCAAAAATTATTGAGGAGTTAGATGATTTAATTGAAATTATAGGAAAAGCACAACTAGAAAATGGGTATTTACAAACACAGATAACCACCAATAAAAATAGAAAACCATTTTCCGAAAGAAAGTATCATGAAATGTACAATAGTGGTCATTTATATATTGCTGCTTGTATTTATTATAGAGTTACTGGGAAAACTAATTTTTTAGATATCGCAATTAAAAACGCAAATAATTTATATGATGTTTTTCAACCTCAATCTGCAGAATTAGCACGTATGGGGTTTAATCAAGTCCAGATTATGGGATTGGTAGAGTTGTATAGAACCACAAAAGATAAAAAATATTTAGAGTTGGCAGAAATTTTCATCAATATGAGAGGGAAGTCGAAAGTAAAAACGCATCCATCAGTTAGATATAACAATATTGGTGATATGACACAAGAGAGAACTCCGTTAAGAGAAGAAGATGAGGCTGTTGGTCATGCTGTATTAGCCTTGTATTATTATGCAGGAGCAGCAGATGTGTATGCAGAAACTGGAGAAAAAGCTTTAATTGATGCCTTAGATAGAATTTGGGGGAATATTGTAGATAAAAAAATGTTTGTTACTGGAGCTTGCGGTCAAAAACATGATGGAGGTTCATCGAATAGAGATTTTGTACATGAAGCATTTACTATAGATTATGAAATGCACAATGCACATGCTTATAATGAAACCTGTGCAAACTTATGTAACGCCATGTTTAATTATAGAATGTTGAATATAAAAGGAGAGTCGAAGCATGCAGATGTTATGGAATTGGTTTTGTACAATAGTGCCCTTTCTGGTATCAGCTTAAAAGGAGATTCGTATTTCTATACAAATCCGCTAAGAAGAACTGCGAATCATAAAATGGGGGGTACAGATTATCCCGATAGAGTTGGATATATTCCTTGTTTTTGTTGTCCACCAAACTTAGTAAGAACCATTGCTAAATCTTCTGCTTGGGCTTATAGTTTATCAGAAAACGGAATTGCTACAAACTTATATGGAGCGAATAAATTGGATACAAAATTACGAGATGGATCTGTCGTAAAATTAAGACAAGAAACTCAATATCCTTGGGATGGAAACATAAAGATTACAATTGATGAATGCAAAAATGATGCTTTTGATGTACTATTAAGAATTCCAGATTGGGCAACTAGTTTTGAAATTTCTGTAAATGGAAAAACTCAAAATACAGCTGGAAAACCAGGGACTTTTGCAAATTTAAATAGACAGTGGAAAAAAGGAGATATCATTACTTTAAATCTTCCTATGGATATTAAATTGTTAGAAGGGAATCCATTAATAGAAGAAGTAAGAAATCAAGCAGCTATAAAAAGAGGTCCAGTTGTGTATTGCGTAGAAACGCCAGATTTACCAAAAGGAACTGATATTTTAGATGTGTATTTACCAATAAAATCAAAATTAACAGCAACTTATAAACCGGAATTATTAAATGGAGTTGCTACTATTTCAGGAAATATTAAAATTAGAAAAGATAAAAAAGAAGGAATGTACAGAACATTATCAAATCCAAAATTTGAGAATTATAATGTACAATTCGTACCTTATTTTGCCTGGTCGAATAGAGGTATTTCAGAAATGAGTGTTTGGTTGCCTTTGGCGATAGATTAAAATTATTCTGATCCTGCAAGATCTTATTTTAACCTTGTAGGTTTAGTAAATAAACTAATTTATTTTCAAATTTTATGCCTACAAGGTTTTTGAAACCATTCAGGATAAAAAAAACAACATTAATTAACAATATTAGAGCTGAGAATTAACAAAAATTCATTGATAACCAAAAAAAATATAAAATGTCTAGACTAATTTTAATACTGCTTTTGTGTCTTGGTAATGCTACTGTTTCCCAAGAGAAAACCAAATTTAACGATACACAGTTTGTAGATTTTCTTCAGAATTCCTTGAAAAAAGAGGTGGTAACTGATGCCGTTAGAAATTCTTTTTATAAAGAATCTAGAACATATTGGAAGGATCATAAATTAGATTATAATTTACATCCAGAAAAGTATAAAAAGGCGATGTCTTTGTTTCATAAGAATCAAGATAAATTTAGAAAAACTAGTAATACTATCAGCATAAAAAGGAACGATAGAATTGAAAAAGCAGTTGCTAATTTTCAGAATTTTGATGATAAGAATTCATTTCCAGAAAATTCAATTTTATTTGTTGGAAGTTCTAGTATTGCTGGTTGGAAAACGTCTATTTCATTTCCTGATTTTTCTGTTATTAACAGAGGAATTGGAGGTATGAATATGCATGAAATTATATTTCATTACAACGTACTTATAAAAAATTACAATCCTTCAATTATCGCTATTTATTGTGATATTGATATTGAGCAAGGAAAAGCGCCAGAAGAAGCTGTAGATGTGTTTAAGAAACTGGTAGAGAAGATTAAAGCTGATTTTCCTAAAACACCTATTTTACTACTTTCTATGAAACCTGTAATGGTAGATGATTTTATAGGGAAAGATATCCGTAAGAACAAAGCGATTACCAATACACAACTTTTAAATTTTAGTAAAAAAGAAAAAAATGTTCATTTTATCGATTTAGCTTCTCCGATGTTGCATGCAAATGGAACATTGAAAACTGATATTTTTATTCAGGATGGGATGCATTTAAATAAATTGGGATATGAAATCTGGAATCCAATAATGAGAAAAAAGATTTTAGAGTTAACAAATAAAGAGTAGAAGTACAAATATAAATAATCTTATAAAACATGAAACTAGTTTAATTTGTTTTGATTTTAACACTTGCTTTTGGTTGTAAATCTAAGTCAGAAATAGAAAAAGCAAATAAAAAAATGTTTTTTGAGAAAGCACCAGAAATTCGTGCTGAACTGCTTCGAAAAGCAAAAGCTGCAACTCCTCCTAGCTATACTGAAAACAATGTAACTAAACCTATTTTAAACCTAAACCTATTTCCAGAAGAGGGATTAACAGATCCTCATGTTTTGGTAGATAATAATAGAGTTTATCTTTTTGGAGGTCATGATGAAAGTTGGGAAACAGAAGATACTTGGAGAATGGATCGTTGGGAGATCCGTTCAACAAATAATTTAATTAATTAGAGAAAGGAAGGCGAAATTCTACCCATACAAACTTACATTGGCGATTTGCCAAATTGTTGGGCTGGAGATATTGTAAAAGTAGGGTTTAACTATTTTAATATTGATGTTAAATACCTAGGCAGTAGATGAGTTGTTTTAGGGAGATAAATAAATTTAAAGCTACCAGACATTGCAAATGTGTCTGGTACTGCTTCAGCTGAAAAAAATGACAACTTATCCAAGAAAAGATAATGTTAAAGGCTTTTCGCTTATAATTCCGAAATAAGAAGAAAGCAACAAAAACAAGAGTAAAAAGAAAAAGATTAAAGTGTGATTTTTCTTAATCCAAAACTAGATAGCAATCATCTATTTAAGAGTATATATTTCTTAAATCCAAATTAATGAAAAACTAGAAATTATGAATTACATTTTTAAGCACATCAGAATCCCAATAAAAGAATCAAAAAAATAATGAGACCAAAAAAAATAAGTCAATTATTATTTAACTTCAAGAATAAATAAAATTGATGTTGCCATTAGGTGGGTGAATCGTGAATTATCTAATTTAGAAGCTAAAGGATGTGCTTATTATCAAACACACTCCGGTATTTTACTTTTGTCAAGTATTTCTTTCCAAACTTTTAAAGCCAAACTTTCTGGTATATCTATATCATCAAAAGTAATTTTTTCACCTTCTTTTACCTCTTTTATAATAGTAGCATTAGCAATCAGTCCTATAGGAACATGAGACAGATTATTAACAATTTCAACAGCGGTGCCTCTTACATCAAAACTTCCGATGCCTTTTTGTATTTTATCTCCAACCTTTAAATCGCGTTTTGCAACAGCCGCTACACTAAATTTAGGTTTTTTACTATTGTTTAATAATACACCACCGCCTGTTAATACACGTTTAATTGTCTTAATTATTTCAAAATGACAAAGATGGTAGGTACGTTCTAAAACATAGTATGGCCCATCACCAAGTTTATAATATTTTAAAGAACCTTTTTGATCTTCATCATGTTCTACCATAAGAAAAACTCCTGCCGGTAATTTTGATGAAAGTAAGTAATCACTGACAGGATACCCTAGTTCTTTTGCCTTATCGGCAAGTATAGAGCCTCCTTCAAGCATATTATCATTAGAAAGTTTTACTAATCCTTCTTGTATTATTCCTGCACCTAAGCCATTGGCAACTAAAACCTGCTCAATTTCTACCTTTGTACCATCTGTAAATGATGTTACCATTTCAAGACTGAGGTTAGATTTATTTCCCCAATAGATCATATCTTTAAGTGTAGGTTTTTCATTTAAATAGCCTTTAATATTGGCATAAACCAATGGCTTGAATCCCATTTCAAGAGCCTCTTCATGAAGGATAGCTTGAACACCTGGTTGATCTCCCTCTGCTTCAGTCACTAATCCTTTATCAACAAAGTATGATCCTGTAGTTACGTGAAACTCAGAGTTCATAGTAACTACGGGTATAGAAGCTTTTAAAATCTTATCGATACTTTCAGTGGCATAAATAGCATCTCCACTACATTCAACAATTAAGTCTGAAGATTCTATGAGGTCTTCTAACGAATTTGTAAGAAAGCTATGTTGTGCAAAATCATTACGTTTACGGGCATCTGAACGTGTTAAAATACCAGAAATATCATAGTTTTTATTTTCTGCTAATAACTTTGCCAAACCACTTCCAATAAAGCCAGAACCAATAATACCTATTTTATGTTTTTTATTTAAACCAATATTTATAATTTTAAGATACTCTTTAAGAGACTCTCTCCAATAGGGTATTTGTATGTTAAAGTCTTTTTTAATTTTTTCTTTACTTAATACACTGTAATATGGACGTATTGCCGCATTAGGATATTGTTCTGCACTAATAGGATTGACTTTACATTTAATATTACTAAGTTCAAATATTGCTTTAACAAAATCATATTTAGAACAACTTCCTTCATTACTATAATTGTATATCGTTACAGATTTAGAGGGTTTTATATTTTGATTTAGTATAGTTAAGATGGTTATTGCTAGATCTCTTGCGTAAGTGGGAGTATTAAACTGATCACATACAATATCTAAAACTTTTTTGTTTTCCCCAAGCTTTAAAATTGTATTAACAAAGTTATTGCCAAAGCGATTATATAAACCGGAGGTACGTATAATGATTGAGTTTGCAGGGTTAATGCGTTTAATCTCATTTTCGCCAGCTAGTTTAGATTTGGCATATATATTTTTAGGACCAGTAGTATCTTCTTCATTAATAGGTCTAAATTTATTGTCTTCAAAAACAAAATCAGTAGAAAGGTGAATAAGTCTAATCCCTTTTTGGAATGACAATTCTGCCATATTTTTCACTGCTTCAGTATTGATTAAGTATGCAAGTTCAGGATTTTTTTCGGCATCATCAACAGCGGTATACGCTGCGCAATTGATAATAGTATCAATACTCTTAGATTCAATGTATTCTCTAAGTTCTTTTAAATTAGTGATATCTAGAGAATTTCTATTTGTAAAGTGGAAATTTGATTTAGTATAGTTACTTTCCTGTTTAGTTACAATTTCTAGTAATTCTTGGCCTAACCGCCCATCACTTCCTGTAATAAGAATGTTTTTAATTTTTCCCTCCTTCATTTTTTTCAATTTTAATTTAATAACATTTTTCTATTTCACTCACTTTAATAAATCTTACCTTAATCGACGAGGGAAACGATTAAAAAAGTATTTAAGAGATGAAGTGTTTTTTGTAAACTTAAAAATTTAGCAATATTTTTAAGTACACTTTGTTGATGTTGTGGGTAAAATATTCTAAGTATGTCAGAAGATAAATAAACATTGGGGAAATGATTATAATAGTATTTATGTTTGTACGAAGTATTTCATCTAAACATAAAAATCAGCAACTTTTTTACTTAAATTGTATTAATTCTACTAGCACATTTTTTCCAAATATAATAAAAGTTGGTTAATAATCAACTTTTTGTGAAATTAATTCAATTTTAAGAGATTTTATAGCTCTGAAAAATACCTTAAACATGCAGTTTGTAAATTAATTTAACAAATTAAATAGCATTTATATAATTGGTTAAATCTACCTCTATGATTAAGCTCATTTGTTTTTTAGGCGATGTCCTAGAATATGAACACTTCTAAAAGAAACCCCTAAAAGACGTACCATTTCTTTACCGTAAAAGTTAGGTTTTATCAACGCACAAACCTTTAAGTTGCCAGAAGTTAAATTGGGTGTTTTTCCCTGTAAACGTTTGTGAAAACCTATATTGAAAGAGGGGGAAAGGCTGTTAAAGGAGTTTCATAAACTTGTAGAACGATTATTTCCTGCTTTTAAAAGGACTTTTGTTCCAATATCTAAATTCGTTTTTAAGAAGATCCTTTAAGGTTTATATGATTTTTTTTAATTATTTGAAGTGTACTCATCGTAAGTTCTTTGTTTTTAACGATTAATAAATCTTGAGATTTTGTGTCGCTTTTTTTTGTTTTAAAGGTGTAGTTCGACTTCTAATCATAAACCCAATAAAGGTAATTGGTAGTAAGGCTATCACAAAAAATATTTAAAAACGAAAAAGCTCCGATGTTTTCTCTGATATTTCTAGGTTTTTAGCATTTAAGAAGGCTTTACCAACGGTATTAAAAGCATCTCCATATTAAAGATTTTTTCTATTGAGTGGACTTATAATAGTTAAACTTTCTAGCTCCTTAACAGTGTTTTTCTGTTTATAGAAGTGTCATCTTCTATTTTAAGAAGCGAAAAATTAATACTAAAGTTACTTTTAATAATTTGTGAAGTACTATTGTTAAGAAATGTAAATTGTTACGCCTGTAAGATAGTTAAAAATAAAAGTTAAGTTATAAATAAGGAAAATAATAAGTGTTTATGGTTTTTAAAACACTGTTAAACAAGTGTTTATTTTATTTTTTTTAGATGCTTTTTTTTATTTAAAATTAAGTTAATTATAATGATAAATACTACAATGTTAAGTTTTTGTAATCCTTTAAACTACTATTATTTCAAAAATGATATTTAAATTGCAGTACTAATTTATAATTTTATAATAATGAGAATCTATTTTTTAGCAGCTTTTAGCTTGCTCTTTTTTAGTTGCAATTCTTCACAAAAAGAATTGAATCAGAAAATTAAGAAAAGACCTAATATCCTATTTATCGGTATTGATGATTTACGTCCAGAATTGGGCTGTTACGGATCCGATATTGCTGTAAGTCCTAATTTAGATAAACTGGCTGGTGAAGGATTGTTGTTTGAAAATGCGTATTGTCAGCAATCTATTTGCGGACCATCTAGAGCTAGTTTGTTAACTGGGATTAGACCAGAAACAAGTGGTGTTTTTCATAATTACATCAAATTTAGAGACGTAAATCCAGATGTGGTTACCCTGCCGCAACTTTTTAAAAATAACGGTTATGAAACGGTGTATATGGGGAAGATTTTTCATCATGGAGATTTAGATGATGAGAAATCATGGAGCAGAAACCCAGCTTTAGATAGTATGCAAGGCATAAAAAAACCAGTAGGTTTTGCTTTAGAAAAGAACAATTTAGATCGTGTAAAAACACGAAAAGAAATGAATGCAAAATATGGAGCTGTAGCAAAATTTGGTTTGGCTTCTGGTGTTGCTTATGAATCTGCGGATGTTTCAGATAATACCTATGTAGATGGCTATAATACAGAATTAGCCATTGCAACCATGAAAGAAATGGCGGCTAAAAATGACAAACCTTTTTTCTTAGGATTAGGTTTTAATAAACCACATTTAAATTGGGTTTCACCAAAAAAGTATTGGGATTTATACGATAGAGAAAAAATAAAACTAGCTACCCAAACTGAAGGCCCAGAAAATGGAGCAACAATGGGGTTACATCCTTCTTTTGAATTACGTGTAAGAAGCGGAATTCCGAAGCAAGGACCTATTGATAAAGAATTAGCAATTACCTTAAAACATGCATATTTAGCATGTGTAAGTTATGTTGATGCTCAGATTGGTAAAATGATTGCGGCTTTAGAAAAAGAAGGCTTAAGAGAAAATACCATAATTATTGTTTGGAGTGATCATGGTTGGCATTTAGGTGATATGGGTATTTGGGGAAAAGCAACGAATTATGAAATAGCAACACGAGTTCCGTTATTAATTTGGACACCAGATATGCCAAAAGGAAGTCAAGGAAAAACCACAGATGCTTTGGTAGAATTGGTAGATATGTATCCTACGTTAGCAGAATTAGCAGGTTTAGAAATTCCAAAACATGTAGAAGGAACAAGTTTTACACCATTAATAGAAAACCCAAAAACACCTTGGAAAGAAGCTGCTTTTAGTCAGTTTCCTTCACCAGCATTAAGAGAATGGGGTGGCTTCCCAATACGACCAGCAATGAGAGAGACTTATTTTGGTCCGTTATTAAAAGAGGTTGAATCGAAAATTAAAAATCAACAAAAAGAAAAATGGGACAGAGATTTGTTTGAAAACAACTTAATGGGCTATGCCATGAGAACAGCTCAATACAGATTTATTGTTTGGAAAGACAGAGAACATAAAGATAAAGAACCTGTTTTTGTAGAGTTGTATGACCATCAAACAGATCCAACGGAAACAAAGAATATCGCTAATGAAAATCCAGCTTTAGTTGAAAAATTAATGATTCAATTTAATAAAGGTTGGCAAGGAAATATTCCAAAGAAATCTATTTAATATTTTAGAGGTGATGAAGATTTTCAAAGAAGACTAAAAATCTGCGCTAATCAGTGAAATCTGCGGGAGATATAATATTTGTATAAAAATTGTCCCTTGGATTTCATTGAATTATGCTGAAAAGCAAAAAATATATTGGTAAGAAATAATCCATAAAACAACATTAAAATGAAAAGAAGAGATTTTTTCAAAAAAGGAGCAACAGCTGCAATTGCAGTCGGCGCAATACCTATGATTGCAACGTCATGTGCAAGTACAAATGATATGGTGTATGATAGAGAAAATGATAAATGGTTTCATTTAGGAACGGGCAAAACAGGTGTAAATTCAAGAAAAAAAACAGATGGATACGATGTTGCTGTTATTGGTGGTGGAGCAGCGGGAATCTGTGCTGCAGTTGCTGCTGCAAGAAATGGTTCTAAAACGGTTTTAATTCAAGACAGACCCGTTTTAGGAGGAAATGCTTCTAGTGAAATGCGTGTGCATTTAAACGGAGTGAATAATATTAAGGGAAAAGCAGAAAGAGAAACAGGAATTATAGAAGAAATTTTATTGCACAATCGTTTTGAAAATGAGCAAGAATCTTTTCCTGTTTTCGATCATGTTTTATATGATTTTGTGGTGAGGGAGCCTAATATTACATTGATGTTAAATACCCAAGCGGTAGATGCGGTGATGGATGGAGATAAAATAAAATCTGCAATGTGTTGGCAAGCAACAACCGAAACCATGTTTACGATTAATGCGCCCATTTTTATTGATTGTTCTGGTGATGGATTGTTAGCTGCAACTTCTGGTGCAGAATACAGAACAGGTAGAGAAGGGAAAGCAGAATTTAATGAAAAATATGCACCAGATGAGCCAGATGGATGGCAAATGGGCGCAACTTTATTAATGTCTTCTAAAGATATGGGGAAACCTATGAAGTATTCTCCTCCTTCTTATGCTATTAAATACACGCATGAAGGTGCAAATAAAAGAAGAAAATTTGCTGGTTTTAGAGATGGTGTTTGGTGGATAGAAGTTGGGAGTGAAGATGATATTATTGCAGAAGCAGAAGTGAATAGACATAAATTAATGGGCTATTTACATGGTGTTTGGGATTATATTAAAAACTCGGGTAAGTTTCCTGAAGCAGAAAATTTAGCCTTAGATTGGGTAGGTTCTTTACCCGGAAGAAGAGAGTCTCGTCGTTTTGTTGGAGATTATATTCTGTCGGAAAAGGATATGACAGAACACAAGCATTTTGAAGATGCGATTGGTTTTGGGGGTTGGTCTTTAGATGAGCACAATCCTGGAGGGATAGAGAATATTTCTGAACCACCAAGTTATTTTCATTATCATTTTAAAGAAGTTTATCAGTTTCCTTTTAGAAGTTTGTATTCTAAAAATGTATCTAATTTACTATTTGCTGGTAGAAATGTGAGTCAGACGCATATTGCACTTTCATCGAGTAGAATTATGGCAACATGTGCTTTAGAAGGTCAGGCAGTTGGTACCGCAGCTACTATTTGTAATAAATACAATATAAACCCTAGAGAAGTCGCTAAGAAACATATAAAGGAATTACAAGAACAATTATTACGTGATGATGTTTTTATTCCGAAGAGAAATGCCAACGACCCAAAAGATTTGGCTAAAAAGGCAAGTACCATTTTTGGTTCATCTACTTCTTCTGGTGATGCTAAAAATTTAACAAACGGAATTTCGAGAGATATTTACGGAGAAATAAATCATTGGCAATCGGATGGACTTTCAGCAGAAATTCAAGCAGAATGGGAAGCTCCAGTTACATTATCATCCATAGAAATTAAATGCGATACCAATGTGAATCGTAATATTATGATGCGTAAAGACAGTAAAAATGACGATTTGTATGGGAATTCTGTACCTAAAGAAATGTTGAAAGCAGTAAGTTTTGAAGCAAGAGTGAATGGAAGTTGGATAGCCTTAGGTGCTATAACAGACAACAGAACGCGTTTGATTAAAATGAAGTTTAGCAGCGTAAAAACGACAGCTATTAGAGTAAAAATGACAGAAACTTATGGCGCTGAGAATGTAAAACTTTTTGAGTTGCGTTGTTATGCATAATAGACTGATAACTACTTTTGATTTACAGAAAATCACATAAATTAAAGAATATGAATCTATATTGATCTCCTAATATAGATTCATCCACATAAATGATACATTTTATAAAAATATATTTTTGGATACTCGTTCCACTTCTTTTGATAAGTGGTGCAGATATTCCTGTAGATCCCTATAAAACAATTCAACATAAAATAGAGATAACGCATCCGGGAGAAAAGGAGGCTGTAACTATTATTTTGAATCAAAATATAGATGAAAATGGACTTCCTATTTCCTATTATATGGATGTTCAATCTGTAATTTGTTTAGAAAAAGTTTGTAAAATTATTCCTGTTCGTATTTTTTGGAATGACATTGGCGAATATCAGAAATATGAGTTGGAAGAAGGAGCAACTTTAGAAAAGTATGAAGATGCTGTATTTGAATCTCAAGATTATCTAAAATTACAAACCATTTTAGCGAATGTAAACTCTCCTTTTAAAGATGTTTTTATAGATGAAATTTTAACTGTAGTTGATGAACATAGTGATGAGGATACAGATGCTGTTTCTGGAGCAACAGCTTTAGAGTTAGATGAAAAAGATACAGTTCCTGGTGCGGCTTTAACTTGTTTTACTTTATGGCATTGGGCAAATGGAGATGTTGTGCAGAAAATTAAAGAAATTACAGGAGAATCCGTTTCAGAGCAACAATTAAAAGTTTTTTTGGTTGATGAAAATCAAGCTTATTTTAAGATTGCTTTGCATGATTTAGAACGAAGAAAAAATTACACAGCGCCTTTTATTAAGGTCATAACCAAAAGAGTTTTAGAAGAAGAAACTTTATTAAAATCGACTTTTGCTTATATAGAGAAAGCGCCTGCAGATATTTATTTTTCAGCAGCAGAAGAGGTTTTTGTAAGGGGGAAAACGGCACAGCAGTTAGCGGCAATTCGGTCTTTGAAATTAATAAATTACAAGGTGTCAAGTTCTTATTTAGATCGCTTAAGCAATCAAATCCCGAAGTTAAGTTCTTATCAAGAGGTTTCTTTTTTTCTAGATGTAATACAGGCTAAAAATCCCATTTCTAAAAAAGTGGTAGAAAATGTATTACCACTTTTAAAATCAGATTTTATAACGGCAAGAAGAGCGTATTGGTTTTTAAAAAATCAGCAATTATCAGCAACTCAAAAGGAGCTTCTACAAAATTTTGAAAAAGAAAACAAATCTTCATTATAATATCATTTTTGCTTTTAAATTGTATCACTCAAACTTCTTAAGTATGGTAATTTTGAGGGGGTAAAAGGTACTATTTAGCAATTTTTCGTATCAATATTATGATAAATTGCCGATATGTATTAATTGATGTATCAAAAATTGCAATTACACCAAATATTAATGCTTTAGTAAGGAAGGTATTTGTTGTTTAATAGTGCATCTTGTTTATAGGTGATTTAGAGTCCTTCTAGGTTAGATTTAATAAAAGAAACAAGATTAGAAACTAAAAAATATTTTTAAAAATAATCTTGAAATTGTAAAACAATTACTAGAACAATTTAATCAGTTTTGGTAAAGAAATAGTGTTAAACATTAAAAAATAAAAGACTTCATTTATAAAATAAAAATAGATTATGATTCAAAAAAGTATCTTGGTAATTTTTCTTTTTCTTGGTGTAAGCCTTTTTTCTCAATCTTTAGAAAAACAAATAAAATCTAAAGTATCAGTTTTAGAAAATCTAGTGGAAAAATTAGAATTAAAAAAAATTGATAATTATAAAGAAAAATTGGCTTTAAATACAGTAGATATATTTAGAAAATTTGCAAAATGGGATGAAAATAATATTGATGAGAACACAAAACTTTATAAAAAAGTAACTATTTATAAAAAGAAAGCGGCAGAAATGGCAACTAATTTGCCAGATTTTGAAAAAAAGGACATGTTACTTCTTTTAGATGAAAGTATACAAAATGCCAATGAATTATTGACAGGTGAAATTTTTAGAAAAAAATATATAAGACCAAATTGGCATAAAATAGCTATCAAAGAAAACACTTTAGTAAATGGAAATAGACCTGTTTTTCTGTCTGATTATACATGGAAACCAGGTACAAATCAATTAGATAAATATTTTGGAGAATTAGATGTTTTTTTAATAAGTCCTTCTCAAGTAAAGAATAAAAAAGGTGAAATTACTCCTCAAACAATTAAAAAAATTAAGGAAAGTTATAGCCAAAAAGCAGGTTTTGTGTTTGTTTCTCAAAAAAATATTCCAAAATGGACTTTAACAGAGTTTGGAGAAGAGTTTGGTGAAATTCAAGGAAAACCATTTACAAAGTATGACATAGATAATCCTGGAGCAAGAATTTTAATGTCAAATTTATTTAAAGGAACTGTGCCTTTTCTAAGGGATAAAAAATTTACGCAATTAGGTTATATGTTAACGAATGAACCACGTTGGGCAAATTACACAGATGGAAAAAAGAAAGTGTGGTTTAGACAGGATGTTTCTAATTATACAATTAAAAAATTTGAAATATGGCTTCAAAAAAGACACAAAACAATTGCGCAATTAAATTCTCTTTGGAAAACGAACCTTGTTAATTTTAGTGAAATAGAAAAATTATTGCCTGTAGATTTATCAGAAAGAGGTACTCCTAAATGGTATGATTGGACTACTTTTAATGAAGAAAGAGTGATAGATTGGTTTCAATTTTTAAAAGCAGAATTATTAAAGAATGATCCAAAGGCAAAAGTACATTTAAAAATAATGCCATCAATTTTTACCGATAATAATGCAGATGCAGGTATAGATTTAGAAGCTTTAACAGAATTATCTGATATTAATGGAAACGATATTGCCGCACATTATAATAATATAAAACCCAAAAAAATACATTCTGATTGGGATAAGAAATATGTGTTTGGTTGGAGAGAACTTTTTATGGGTTATGATTTCTTAAAATCGATAAAACCAAATCAAATTAATTTTAATTCAGAAAGTCATTTGTTAAGCGGAAGCCATACAAGAGACTTAAATATGAATCCTAAATATGTTAGAGCAACTTATTGGGTTGCTCATTTGTTAGGTTTAAATGCGTCTCAAACTTGGTATTGGCCAAGACAAAATGATGGCTCTTTGCGTAGAAATTTAACAGATGGTTATGCTGGTTCTAACAATCAGCAACCAAGAGTTACATTTGAATTAGAGAATACTTTAATCGATTTAAATACTTTTTCTGAAGAGGTTACAGCTTTTCAAAATCAAAGAAAACCAATTAGAATTTTTTATTCTAAGACCGCTGCAAAACAAAAAGGAGATTATATGGATGGTATTTTTGATGTATATGAACGTTTAAATTTTGAAGGAATTTCTTTAGGGTTTGCGACTAAAAATATCATTAAAAAACAGGATAAAGCCAATTGGGATGTTATTTTAATTTACAATACGGAACACGTAACGGAAACAGAGTTTGAGGCTGTACAGCAGTATTTAGATGAAGGAGGTAGTGTTATTATGGATAAGAATAGTTTTAAAAGTAATGAATATGGCGAGCCCTTAAAAAGCTTAGAATCAAAAAGTAATAATTTATTTATTTTAAATTCTTTGGAGGAAATGCAGTTAAAAGCATTGTCTTTTTTAAGAAGTAAAAAGGCGTTACCAGAAATAGTAGTTACAGAAAAAACAGATTCAGATTTTAAAACATGTACTTGGCGTTCTATAAAAACAGCTCATGGTAGAAACTTACTTTCAATTATTAATTTAGGTAAAAATAAAGTTCAATTAGAAGTTTCGTTTTCTAATAAAGAAAGTAAACCTGTTTGCAAAGATCTTATAAATGGAATTCCTGCTTCATCAACGCCGGTTCTTAAGCCTTATGAAGTCTATTTCGTAGAGGTTTCCGAGAAATAAAAACGATATACTTTTACTTTTATAAATAACTAAAAAATGAAAAATTACTTCTTAATTTTATTCAGTATTTGTGCTTTTTCTCAAGAAAAAACAATTTCAGTAGAAAAAAACTACAACAACTGGGGATGGAGTGACGTGTACGTTGCTAAAAATAAATACATCAGTTTGGCGGTGGTACCTGAAGCTGCTGGTAGAATTTTAGAATATAATTTAGGTGATGTTCCATCTTTATGGGTAAATCCAAAATTAAAGGGTAAGTCTTTTGGGGCTTCAGAGGAAGTAAAAATGAATGAATGGCGCAACTTTGGTGGTTATCGATTAGTGCCATTGCCAATTGAAAATTCATCCATAGATAAAAATGGAAACAAATCTAAACGTTGGCCGCCGCCAGTTGTAATTGGAGATTCACCTTATAAGGTATCTATTGGAGAAAATTCCGAAGGAAAGAAAACCATTGAAGTGCAATCTGGTGTGCAAGAATTACCGGTTCCTTTTTTCTTCGGAAAAGAAAAGAAATTTTTATATCCAGATAAAATTGATGAGAAAATTCAATATGGTAGAAGTTTGTATATAGAATCCAATTCTAGCTTGGTTTACATCTACCATACATTAAAAAATGTTGGAGACAAAACAATTAAAAAAGGATTGATGATTTCTAGCCAACATGTTTCTTGGAGTGATTCAAAATTACAAGACGGACATAATTTTAGTGCTTTTATTCCTTTTTCGGAAGAATTGAAATTACCAAGCGGAGCACAATTCGAAATTTCTGCAACGCCAAAACAACGTTGGAATTTTATCAATAGAAATCGTTTTAAGATTGATAAAAATAACACAGAAGATGTAAAAAAATATTTTAATAAAGGAACCAATTGGAAAGGCGAAGTTGCACCCGGAATTTATGAAGTTGAATATGATTACAATGCAATGGCTGGTTTACATATTATATCATCCAAATCTTGGATTTGTTATGTAAATAAAATTACAAACACTGCATTTGTAAAAATTATGGAACCTTATGATGCTTCTAAAGAATATGACCATGGCATAAATATGGCTATTTTTTGTAGTGGATTAGAAACCGGATATTTAGAAACGGAAGTAAAAACACCTTTATATACGTTACAGCCAAAAGAGAGTTTTACCTATAAAGAAATTCATGGAGCTGCAAAAATTGAAACTTCGCCAGTTTTAGATGTAAATCTAGCAGGTATTATTACAGGTAAATTACAGTTAAAAAAAGATACTCAAACTTTAAAGGGGTCTTATGGGGTTTTTATGGAAGGACAAGCTTTTCTATATTTAAAAAATAAGAGAGGTAAAATAATAAAAGAGATAAAATTAGAAAAAGTGAATCCATTAAAAGTATTTATACTTCAGACTAAAATATCGATAGATAAATCAATTACTTCCATAGATTTGATAGTAAGAGTTTTAAAATCAGAGGATCATGTTTTAGATTCTTTAAAAATATAGTTTTCCAACGTTTCTAAAGTTAGACTGATATTACCTTAAAGAAGTAAAATAACATATAATAAGGATAAAATACAGTAATAAAGAGATAAATGACATATATCTAAAATTGAGATTATGCTGTTACTTTGTAATCGTAATTTTATGTTAAAAAATGTAGACTATATAATTAATAGTTGGTTTTTTTATCATAAGAGTTTACAAAAGCAAACAAATTCAATCAAATTCAAAATTAAATACATGAAAATTTTAAATTTATTATTGAGTAAAGCCAAGGCAGGTAGTTTCTTGCTTTTACTCTTTGCGCTGTTGTGTCAGTTTAGCTCCAATGCGCAGTCAATTAAGGTATCCGGAACCGTAACAAGTTCTGAAGATCAGGGGCCAATACCAGGAGTAAGTGTTGTTGTAAAAGGTACAAAAAATGGTGTTTCAACCGATTTTGATGGACTTTTCTCTATTAAAGCCAATGTTGGAGATCTTTTAGAGTTTAGTTACATTGGTATGACGCAGAAAGTTTTAAAGGTTAAAAATGCAACGATGAATGTTGTTTTAGATCCGTCTGTAGAAAGCCTACAAGAAATAGTAGTAATTGGGTATGGAGCCGTTAAAAAGAAAGAAATAACGGGTGCCGTAGTTCAAGTAAAAGCAGAAGACATACAGAGTGTTGTTAGTTCTGATTTAGGATCGGCTTTACAGGGACAAGTATCTGGTGTAAATATTGTTTCTTCTTCAGAACCAGGAGGAACATCAGAAATATTAATTAGAGGTGTTACTTCTTTGTCTGGAGATAATACTCCTTTATATGTTGTAGATGGCGTTATACAAGATGGAGATCCAGGAATTCCACCTTCAGATGTAGAAACTATTAACGTATTAAAAGATGCTGCATCAACTGCTATTTATGGAGTTCGTGGAGCTACAGGTGTAATTTTAATTACAACTAAACAAGGTAAACCAGGTTCTTTACAAGTTAGAGTAAATGCTAGTTATGCAATACAACATAGAAGAGCAGCAGTGCCTTTAATGAATTCTGTAGAGCAAACTTATTTTGATGTTGTTCAAAATAGAAATGTAAATGGAGGTTATGATGATCAAGTTAGTTTACAGATTTTACAACAACCAAGAACTTTTTTAAATGAAACTAACTTAAGCGATTTAATTTTTACTAATGATGTACCAACACAAGATTATAATGTAAATGTTTCTGGAGGTACAGAAGATATCACTTATAATGTTTCTGCAGGGTTTTTTAGTCAAGATGGACTACAGATTAATTCGGGATATAATCGTTTTAATATTAGAGCAAGTACAGTTTATGAAAAAAATAAGCTAAGAATTCAATCTAGTGTTTCTATGAATACAGATAGTAGAGATATTCCTCAAGGAAATCTTTTATCACAATCTATTGTGTATAGACCTACTCAAAATGGTGTAAATTTAGATAATTTAGATGAATTGTCTCAAGGTGGAGATGATGTAAATAGATTAGGTTGGGTTATTGAAAGTTTAAGAACTACTAATAATTATAAAACTACAAGATCTGCAGCAACACTTAATTTAAAGTATCAGGCAACAGAACATTTAAATCTTTCTAGTAATTTAGGTATTACTTCTATTAATAGTATTGGTAAAATTTACAGACCGTATCAAGAAATTTATAATAATCAAAATCCACCAGTATTACAAAGTCAGCCAGAAGATAGTTTTGTATCTAATAGAACTAGGTTTACTACCAATTTAGTAGCAGAATTTGGTGCAATCTATAATAAAGTGTTTGCCGAAGATCATGATCTTACACTTACCGCTTTTATTTCTGGAGCAAAAAACACAAGTGAAGCCTTTACTGCAACTAGAAATGGTGCTACTAATGATGATGTACAAGTGTTAAATGGAGCAACAGGAACTCAGTTTGTTTCTTCAGGAAATGATTATACTCAAACTAGAATTGGTTTAATAGGTAGACTTCAATACAGTTATAAAGGGAAATATATTTTAAGTTCTAGTTTACGTAGAGATGGATCTTCTAAATTTCCGGTAGATAATAGATGGGGTACATTTCCATCAATCGCATTAGCTTGGAATGTTTCTGATGAACCTTTTTGGGATAAATATAAAGGAACTGTAAATAACTTTAGACTTAGATTAAGTCAAGGTACAGTTGGTGTAGATAGAATTGGAGATTATTTATATTCTGCAGGGATTTCTCAAGATATTAATTACGCATCTTCTACAGGAGCAGTTAGTTTAGGAGCTACTCAAGAAAACTTTGTAAATAGAGTTTTAAAATGGGAAGAAACAACGCAGCAGAATATTGGATTCGATTTTGGATTCTTAAGAAATAGATTAACACTTTCGGCAGAATATTATCATTCAGATAAATCAAACATGTTGTTTCCTGTTTTTATTCCTAATTCAGCGGGTGGAGGTAACAATGCAACCGTAGTTTTAAATGTTGGAGATATGGTTAATTCTGGTTTAGAATTAGCATTAGGATTTAGAGGAAAAGTAGGAAATGTTAGATATAGAATGAATGGTACTTTTTCTACAAACCAAAATGAAGTTACAAAAATTAGTGGAGATACTAAATTTCAGTTAACTACAGATAATGGTCTAGTGGGTAGAGCACCACAACAATCTAGAGTTACAGCATTGGCCGTAGGGCGTGAAGCAGCAGCTTTTTTCCTATGGAGAACAGATGGTATTTTAGATACAGAAGTAAAATTAGCAGAATACCAAAGCAATATTGATAGAAATGCTAGAATGGGAGATACTAAATTTATAGACCAAAACAATGATGGCGTTTTAGATGAATCAGACAGAGTTTATAGCGGTAGTGGTTTACCTGAATATGAATTAGGATATACGTTTAATGCAAACTATAAAAATTGGGATTTCTCAATGAATTGGTATGCTGCATTAGGGCAAGAGATAATGAATGGTTTTGATGCTTGGGCATATGGTTTTGGTAGACATAAAGATCAAATTTATCAATGGTCTCCACAAAATCAAAACTCTACAGTACCTACTTACAGAAATGATGTAACAAGACATAACAACTTTTTAGGATATAGTGATCTTTGGTTAGAAGATGGTTCTTACTTAAGATTAAGACAAGTTTCTATGGGGTATAGTTTTCCTAAAAAGACTTTAGAAAAAATGGGACTTAGTAGATTACGTTTTTACGTAAGAGCTCAAAACCCATTAACCATAACTAAATATTCTGGTTATAACCCAGAAGTAGGCGGTGGTATACAAGCAAGAGGTTTAGATAAAAATACTGGACCAATATCCTCACAATATATGTTAGGGGTAAACATTAATTTTTAATTTAATATAAATTTATTTGTGATGAAACAATTAATTTTTAAATATTTCATATTCATTTTTACCTTAGGTATTTTAACCTCATGTAATTCAGATGAATTCTTAGAAGAAAAGAATCCAAACTTAATCTCTACAGATAGTTATTGGAGAAACTTAGCGGAAACAAAAACAGGGTTAAGTGCTGTTTATCAAACATTACATAAACCAGCTATTTTAAATAAGTTTGAAGAAATGTTACGTTCAGATATGGGATATCCTGGTTATGGTCGCCCAAATCCAAACAATACAGAAGATTTCTACTTACACTTATATAATGGAAGTACTTTGGCAATTTTAAATAAATGGCAAGATACTTATTTGGGTATTTTTAGAGCAAACCAAGTAATTGAAGCTTTAAATAATATAAAAGAGACAGCAACAGATCAAGCTGAATGGACTTCTCAAATGGCGCAAGCTCGTTTCTTTAGAGGATTATTTCACTTTTATTTATACACTACTTTTAATAATGGAAGTATTATAATAAGAGATGCAGTTCCTGCTACAAATGAAGATTTTTCAAAAGCATTATCTCCAGCTTCAGATGTAATTAGTTTTGTTAGAGAAGATTTAGAATATGCGTATGCAAACTTGTATAAAAGAGGAGAATACCCAGATAATGATTTGGCAAAAGTAACTTCTGGTGCAGCTGCAACAATTTTAGGAACCAGTTATTTATACGAATTAGACTACAGTAAAGCAATGGTTTATTTTGATGATGTAATTAATAATCATGGATATTCTTTAGAAACAGATTTAACAAAAATGTTTACAACCGCTGGTGAGTTTAATAGCGAATCAATTTTAGAAATTAATTTTTCTGAAGAAAATGCAAGATTAGACTTAGCTCCTTGGGATGGAGATTCTGGTACAAACTGGGTAAATGTTCGTACAGCACAAACGCGTTCTGCAGTTGGTCCAGCTTGGATTGTTAATGCGTATAAATCAGAACCTATGGATCCTTTAGATTCTAGAAACTATTATACGGACCCTAACACATCTTTAGTTAGTTTAAGAAGCGTACCATTAAGAAACTCTTCTATGATGGCGGTTGTTGATGATAATGAAACAACGTATTATTTAACAGGAACTACCAGTGAATACGGTAGATTTGGAGGAACCAATTGGGGTTTCGGTTGGTGGAAAAAATATACCAATAGTGATATTGTATCTAGTGAAAGTCTAATTCCTGGAGGACAAGCATATTCTACTAAAAACATTACGCTTAATAGATTGGCAGATGTTTTGTTGATGCAAGCAGAATGTAAAATTAAAACAGGAGATGTAGATGGAGCTATAAAATTAATAAATCAGATAAGAAAAAGATGGGGATTGGTACTTTTAGGAAGACCAAACGGAGATACCACTCGTACTTATGATAAAGACCAATCAGATCCAGAATATACGGCAGATGAACTAATGCAGCGTTTAATGAGAGTTGAAAAGCCTCTAGAAATGGGAGCAGAAGGGCATGATATTCGATTTTTAGATTTCCAGAGATGGAAAAAATCTGATAATTATGGTTTTAAAGACAGATTAAAAGAATTGTCTAATGAAGTATACTATGGTGTAGATTATACGTATACAAAAAGAAGTAATAACCAAACGGTTACAAGAGGTAATTTTCCTTCATTAGTAAACGAATTACCAACAGTAAATTCTACTGCTGTAGATTATGAATATGATACACCATATTTAAATTATGATGAAGCTAAAAATGGTACGTATCCTATTCCTTTTGCAGAGGTTAACTCAAACCCAAACATAAATTAAAATATATATCATGAAAAACATAAAAAAATATATACTTTTCTTCAGTTTACTGGCTTTACTAAGTTGTGAAGAAGATTCTTATAAAGGTTATACGGCACCAGATGATTTATCTGATGTTTCATGGCTTATTGGTTTAGATCCAAACAGACCTAATATAGATGCAAAGTTTAAAGTAAATGTAGATACCTATATTTCTTTCTTCGATTTATCTCAAGGAACAACTAGTCACGAATGGATTTTAGAAGAAGGAGATAACTTCTTAAAAGAAGGATTTACTTCAAGCGACACTTTATCAAAGTTTATTAATGAAAGTGTTAGTTTATCTAGTTCAGCAAGTAAAGCACATGTTTTATTTGGTAAAAGTGGTCTAACTAAAATTAGATTAAGAAATAAATTTGCTGAAAAAGTAACTCCTAATGTTTCGGAGGATAGAGCAGCATATGTTGTTGTAAATTCATCAACAGAAGGAGATGAACATGTAATGGATGTCGAATTCTTGTTTGACGTATATGGAAATATTTTACCTGCTTTTTCAGTTTTAAAAGACGGTGCAGAAGTATTAAATGTTACAGAAACAGATATTCCTGATATTAAAGATGAAAGTACTTGGCCAGTTATAGAAGTAGAAGCGGCAACAGGGTTAACTTTTGTAGATAAATCTACTACTGGTAGACCTAATAGAGTAACGTGGTTAATTCCAGACGGAGTACCTAATCAATCAGGTACCTTAGCGCAATTATCTCAAGAGGTTAAGTTTTACAAATTAGGTACCTATAATGCAGGTACTATAAGATCTTTAAGACAAGTACAAACTGTAAATGGTGTTGTAGATAATGCACCAGTTGCTTCTGTAGAAAAAATTATTCCATTAAAGGTAAAAGTAATACAATCTTCACAACCTTTTGTTTTTGACAATGCCTTAACAGAAAATGAAAATGAGGTAATACAGTTTAGAGTTACTGGAGAGTTAAAAGCATTTTCTGGTGAAGAATCTAATTTTACAGTAAATGTAAAAAATGCAGCAAAAGGGTTTGATCAAGATATTGCTGTACAATCTGCAAGAGTAAAAGATGGTAATGCTACTTTTATTGAGTTAATATTATCTGCTCCAATTTATAATTCGGATGTAATTACTGTTTCATATAATGGATCAACTATTCTTTCTGCAGACGAAAGAAAGCTTGCTCCTTTTGCAAATCAAAAAGTACAAATGCATTTTGATAATAACATTTTACCAGCTAATTCTTGGGGAAGTTTTGAGCCAGAAGGAGGTGGTATAAATAATGCCTTTGCAACAGGTAAGTTTTTTATACCTGGAGCAAACGGAAATGGTCAGTTTGGTGCTGGAGAAGAAATTTGGGCACGTAGCACAGATAAGTCTTATGCAGGTGGCGCTAGTATGAGATATAAGCTACCTAATGTTGCAATACCATTGGTAAACCTATTTGGTTTTGGTTTAGCAGATGGCCCAGATGGAATGCCAGCAGGATCTTATCAAGTATCTTATTGGGTTTATGTAGAGCCAGGTACAACTTTAACTACTTTTAGAATGGAATTTGGTAATCCTGTTTTAGATTATTTACATTTTGATATATCAAGTATCGCAAAAGGTAAATGGGTGCGTGTTTTTGCAGATGCGCCAGCTGTTATTCCAGTAGATTTAACAAGTAGCGATAAAGAAAGAAGAACTACACTAAGAGTTTTAGCAGAAGATAATGTTGGAATTACTACAGCAGAACAGCTAATGTATTTAGATGAGTTAACGCTTATTAAGTTAGAAGATAGACCATAATTTAAATTAGAAAAAATAATGAAAAATATAATAAAATATATAGCGGTATTTGCAATTGTTATTGCATTTGTTTCATGTGATGAAGAAAGTAATTTTGAAGAATCTACTATTGCTTTGACACCTGTATATACTATTTCAGATATTACTGGAACCAATGCAGCTTTTAAAATTAATATTTATAAAGAGAAAAGTGTAATAGTAGAATATTCTTCAAGTGTAAATCTAGAAAGTTACACATCTTCTGGTTTTACAGATGCTTCTACAGATACAACTTATGAAGTAACTGTAAATAAGTTAGATGATGAAACAACTATAAATTATGTGTTATCTGCTGATAAAACAACAGGAGATGGAACCTTAACTGTAGATGGAACTACCATTTTTAATGTAAAAGTTTCTGAAGAAGAAGTTTATAATTAACACTCTAATTCAATACTAAAAAAGAGGTTGCATCTAGGTGTAGCCTCTTTTTTGTTTTAAGGAGTTTAATTAATTTTTACTTCATAATTAAAAAGGTAATATATGATTTGTTTTAGATAAAAATGGAGACGGTAAAAAACAACTTAAGAATTACTTTTATACTTTAGCATGGTTACAGTCTTGTAATTTACAATTGCTAAATAGTCAACTAAATAACTAAACAATGACAATAGAAAAAATAGAAGCGTTCGTTCTTAAAGATACTTTATCTAAAAGTTTTTTCTTTTCACAATGGGAATATGCAGAGCGTTGTATCTGTATTGTTAAAGTAACAGCATCTAACGGTCAACACGGTTGGGGAGAAGCTTATGGTCCTGCTACAATGGTAGAAGCAGGTATAAAATTATTAGAACCAACTGTTCTTGGAGAAAATCCTTTAGAAAATGAAGTAATTTGGAACAAAATGTACCGAAAGACTTTAGATTTCTCTAGAAGAGGCGTCTATATGGCTTCAGTTAGTGCTATAGATATTGCTATTTGGGATTTAAAAGGAAAAATTTTAGGATTACCAGTTTCAACTTTATTAGGTGGTGCTCATAGAAAAAAAATTCAACCCTATGCAACAGGTTTATACTTTACAAATCACAATAATTTTTCTGATGGTTTTGTAGAAGAAGCTAAATTATACGTTTCTCAAGGTTTTAAAGCCATGAAAATGAAAGTAGGTTTAGGTATTAAAGAAGATGTTGCTAACGTAAAACTTATTAGAGAAACTATTGGACCGGATATAGATTTAATGGTAGATTCTAATCATGCGTATACTTTTAGAGAAGCTGTAGAGTTATCAAAAAAAATAGAGAAATACGATATCAAATGGTTTGAAGAACCTATCTCACCTGAGTTTTATGAACAATATAGCGAGTTAAGAGAAAAAACTACGATTCCTATTTCTGGTGGAGAATGTGAGTATTTACGGTTTGGATTTAATGAATTGATCAAAAATAAATCTGTAGATATTCTACAACCAGATATTTGTGCAAGTGGAGGTTTAACAGAAGCAAAAAGAATTGCTGCCTTAGCAAGTACAAATGGTATCGATTTAATACCTCATACTTGGGGAACTTCTATTGGTTTACATGTTGGTTTGCATTTTATAGCGAACTTAGAGGCGATTCCTGGTAGAATGTATCAAGCAAATTACCTAATGGAGTTTGATCAAACAGAAAACGGACTTAGAGATAACTTAACATTTCCAAAATTAGAAATGAAAGAGGGTATGTTAGAAGTACCAAATAGACCAGGCTTAGGTATTGACGTAGATGAAGATATGTTACGTAAGTATTGTATCAGTTCTACGACCAATGAAATAGAAGTTTAAAAAATATAAAATAAATAAACAAGCATATGAAGACTAGAAACTTCGGATATAAAAAGTTATACATCGACGGTAAATTAGTTGATGCAGAAAGTGGAGAAAGAGAAGATGTTATTTGTCCTGCAACAGGAGAGGTAATTGCTCAAGTTGCAAAAGCGGGTAAAGCAGATGCAGAAAAAGCATTGATATCTTCACAAAAAGGATTTAAATATTGGTCTAAATTATCTTTATCAGAAAGAACAGTTTGGATGCTAAAATTGCGTGATGCAATTTTAGAAAAATCGGATGAACTTAGAGATGCCATGGTGCATGAAATGGGGAAAACCTATGCAGGTTCTGAAGAAGATATTGATAGACTTACAGAAGCATTAGAATGGTATCCTAATGCAATGAAAAATTTAAGAGAAGAGCAAATTCCAGATTATGAAGGAACGCACACTCATAAAATGATTTCTAAACCAGCAGGTGTTGCTTTAGCATACTTAGCATGGAATTTTCCATTATTAAATGTTGGGTATAAAATTGGGCCAGCATTAGCTTCTGGATGCTCCTTAATCATTAAACCATCAACATTATCGCCTTTATCTGCATATATGGTTGGTGAAATTTTAGAAAGCATTAATTTCCCTGCAGGAGTGGTTACAATTTTAGCAGGTTCTAGTAGAGAGGTGGCAACACCAATGACTACAAGTACAATACCAGCTGTAATTACCATGATTGGTTCTACACAAACTGGTCAAAGAATTATTGCAGATAGTACAACATCTATCAAAAAATTAGGAATGGAATTAGGAGGAAATGCTCCTTTCATTGTTTTTGAAGATGCAGATATAGAAACAGCTTTAAACTTAGCAATTATCTTAAGGTTCCATAATACAGGTCAAATTTGTGTAGCTGCCAACAGAATATTTGTTCATAAAAATATTTATGATAAATTCTTAAAAGAATACGTAAAAAGAGCATCAGAATTAAAAATTGGTTTTGGAGTTAAAGAAAACGAAGGTGTTTTTATGGGGCCATTGGCTTCTAGTGATGCTAGAGATAGAATGTTTGAATTAGTTGAAGATGCTGTTAGTAAAGGAGCAACTTTAGAATATGGAGGTAAAATTCCTGAAGATTTACCTAAAGGTGGATATTGGATGCAACCAACCGTAGTTTCTGGTATTACAACTGAGATGAAATTGTTTAGAGAAGAGACTTTTGGGCCTGTTGCAGGTATTATGTCTTTTGATACTGACGATGAAGTTTTAGAATTAGCAAACGATACAGAATTTGGTTTAGCGTCTTATATTTTTACAAATAATAACAAAAGAATAGAAAGATTTACAGAAGACTTAGAATTTGGAGAAATTCATATAAATGGTGTAAAATATGCCATATATTTGCCACACGGAGGATTTAAGAATAGTGGAATAGGTCACGATTGTTCTCACCTTGCATTAGATGATTATTTAGTTAAAAAACGTATTACATCAGCATTATAAATTATGGCGAAAAATTTATTACAAAACAGTTTAAAAGAAGGAGAAACTTTATATGGTCCCTTCTGTAAAATACAAGATCCAGCAATTGTAGAAATTGCGGCTTTAAGTGGTTTCGATTTTGTGATCATAGATATGGAACATGGTCCTTATAGTATAGAATCTGCTCAGAATATGATTAGAGCAGCCGAAGCTAGAGGAATTACACCTGTGGTTAGAGTTACGGAAAATTCTGAAACTTTAATTTTAAGAACTTTAGATATTGGCGCAAAATGTATTCAAGTACCTCAAATATGCACAAAAGCAGACGCTGATAGATTAGTGAAATCTACTAAGTTTTATCCGAAAGGAGAAAGAGGGATGTGTCGTTATGTAAGAGCTGCAGAATATACAAATATTAGCGGTGCAGATCATTTTGGAAAAGCAAATGATAATATTACAACAATTATCCATATCGAAGGAATGGAAGGTATTAATAACCTAGAAGAAATTGTACAAGTAGATGGTATTGATGTGATCTTTTTAGGTCCTTATGATTTATCTCAATCTTGTGGAGTTCCTGGTGATGTTAATAACCCTAAAGTAGTGGATGCGATGAAAGGTGCTGTAGAAACTGCTAAAAAGTACGGTAAGTTTGTAGGTACTTTTACAGAGACTCCAGAAAAAGCAAAAATGTGGAAAGAAATAGGTGTACAATATATTTCTTATGCTGTAGATGTTGGTTTAGTAATGAATACTTTTAAAGATATTACAAAACAATTAAAAGGATAACAGTAAAACGTATCTTTTTATGAAACGATAGTTATTGTTAAAAATAATATTTAGTAAAAAAACCTTTTAGAGTTATCTAAAAGGTTTTTTTTTGTTTAATTTTTTTTTATCTCACTGATAGAATTGAATATTTTACATAATTATTTTTTTATATTCATCTAACTATTTTAAGTTGCTTTAAAATACTTTTTTAGTTTTTGACTTTTCTAATTTTAAAAAAGACATGTCTTTCCGTGCTTGTCGAAGACTTTATTTCTCCTTCGACAAGCTCAGGAAAACATTTGGGTTTTTAATTGTTTTAGCGACATCATAAAATTCATTTGGATAAATGTAAAAGTCAATAGAACGTTTATCAAAAAAAAATGAGTAAAACACAACACTAAGATTATTCTTAGCAATGCATTTTACTCATTTTATAAAATTCTTTCTTAAAAAAGAAAGTTAAATCATTAACGGTTTACCATTCAGCAAAACTTCCGTCTTCATGTCTCCAAATAGGGTTAGACCAATCATGTCCTATTTTTTGAGCTTCACGTAATTTATCTTCATCAATATCTACACCTAAACCTGGTTTTTTAAGTAAATCGATATAACCATCTTTTACATCAAATACTTCTGGATTAGACATATAATCTAAGATGTCATATCCTTTATTATAATGTATACCAATACTGCTTTCTTGAATAATTGCGTTAGAAGACACAAAATCTACATGTAAACAAGATGCTAAGGCTACAGGTCCAAGTGGACAGTGAGGGGCTAAAGTAATATCATAAGCTTCTGCCATAGTAGCAATTCGTCTTACTTCAGAAATACCACCTGCATGACTTAAATCTGGTTGAATAATATCTACAACACCTTGGTGTAATATTTCTTTAAAATCCCATCTAGAAAACATACGTTCTCCAGTAGCAATAGGAATACTTGTATATCCGTATATATGCTTTAAGGCATCATTGTTTTCTGTTAATACAGGTTCTTCAATAAACAATGGTTCATAAGGAGCCAATTCGTCTATCAATCGTTTTACCATTGGTTTGTGAACTCTACCATGAAAATCTAAACCGATATCTAAATCATATCCGAATTCTTCTCTTAAAAGTTTAATGTTATGAGCTACTTTTTTAACATCCTTCATAGAAGATACCCATTCCATTGCCCCAGTAGCATTCATTTTTACGGCTTTAAAGCCATCTTTTACTTTTTGATGTGCTTGTTCTAATACAACATCCGGATTGTCTCCACCGATCCAACAATACATTTTCATTTTATCACGAACAGCACCTCCTAAAAGTTCGTGCACTGGTACACCTAAGTGTTTTCCTTTTATATCCCATAAAGCTTGGTCTATACCAGAAATAGCACTCATTAAGATTGCACCTCCTCTATAGAATCCACCTCTATATAGAATTTGCCATATATCCTCTATTTTACTTGCGTCTTTACCAATTAAAAATTTTTCTAATTCTTTTACGCATGCAGCAACAGAATCGGCCTTACCTTCTATAACAGGTTCTCCCCAACCAATAATACCAGATTGGGTAGTTATTTTAAGAAATAACCAACGTGGTGGCACTTTAAATAATTCTATTTTAACAATTTTTAAATCGTTCATAAATTCTATTTTTAAGTTATTAAGATGTAACACTTTCAAATTTTGTTAGTGTTTACATTAGGCTAATATTTTTTTTTCTAAAATAATCCAAGACAACAAAGGTCATATATCAAAGGTAAAAAGAAGTTCTTAAGGGTTCTATTTTTGTATCTGTAAGTAAATGAAAACTTTTATTGCTTTAATCTAAATGTTTACTGTATTTATTAATTTCTGTTTTTTTAAACATTAAAAATCAATGTTTTATGATGTGATTTGATGTGGTTGTTAAAAATAGTTTTACTGAGAATAACATATAAATGACTCTTAAAGACTTTTTCTAAATAGAATATTTAGAGTTTTACGCAACAAATATAAAATTATATTTATTTATGAAAACAGTAATGATTGTTGGTGGGAATAGAGGAGTTGGTAAAGAGATTCTAAAAGCATCTTTAGATAAAGGTTATAATGTTGCCTTTTGTAGCCGCAAAGAAGAAGAAGCTAAAGAAATTATCAAATCTTTAAAGGCTGAAGATAAACTCTATTTTCATAGAATTGATTTAAATTCTATAGATGAACTTGAGAACTTTGTTATTCAAACAAAAAAGAAATTTGGTAGTATTGATGCTTTGGTTATATATTCTGGAATTACACCTGTGGCTTCATTAACCGATACAGAAGAGGATGTTTATGATAGCGTTTTTAATGTGAATCTTAAAGCTCCTTATTTTTTAATAAAACATGTTATAAAAGTAATGAAAGAACAAGGTACTGGTGGTTCTATTGTCTTTTTTGGTTCTGCTCATATGGATTATGGTCAAATTGATAGAACAGCTTATGCTCTTACTAAAGGGACGCTTTATACTCTTTCTAGACATATTGCACGTCATTATGCAGGATTTGGAATTCGATCTAATTATGTAGTAATGGGTTGGACACATACAGAAGGAGAGTTAGAGTTAAGAAAAGAAGAAGGAATAAGTGCTGAAGAATTAAAAAATAAAGCAGCAGCTATACTTCCTATGGGGCGTATGTTAACTCCTAAGGATCCTGTACCTGCAGTAATGTATCTTATTTCTGATGATTCTGCGATGACAACCGGATCTAAGATAAGAATAACAGCAGGAGAATATATATAACAAATAAAACAAAAAAATATTTTATGATTTCATCTTTAATTTTTCACTCTAATTCAGAACTTTTAGAAGGTCCTGTTTTTGATAAAGGAAATAATTTATTATACTTTGTTTCCATTTTAGATTGTTTGGTTTATTGCTATAACCCGGCAACTAAAGAGATTCTGAGCATGAAACTAGATTCACCTGTAAGTTGTATTTATTTTATAGAAAAAAAAGTAATTTTAGTTTCGTCTAAAGACGGATTTTTTAAAGTAGACTTTAATACAATAGAAAAGGAATTTGCTTTTCAAATTGATATTGACAAACTTGTTAGATATAACGATGGAATTTCTGATCCAATTGGTAGAATTATCATTGGTACTATGGGATATCCAGAAGTAAAAGAAGGTGTAGGAAATGTTTATTCTTATTATAAAGGAGAATCTAAAACCATTATAAAAAACACTACTATTTCTAATGGTTTAGCTTTTTCTACAGATAATAAGTTTTTGTACTTTATTGATACACCAACAAAGAAGGTTGCAAAATACTCTTATGATATAGAAACTGGAGAAGTAGATTTTATGTCTTTTGTAATAGAATTAAAAGAGGATAGTTTTCCTGACGGAATGTGTATTGATAAAAACGGAATGTTATGGATTGCCGAATGGGGAGGAGCATGTATCTCTAAATGGAATCCTTTAAACGGAGAAAGATTAGAAGAAGTAAAATTACCTTGTACAAACGTTACATCGTGTTGTTTTGATAATGATAATAACTTGTATATATCTACTGCCAAAGAAGAAGAAAAAGAAGATGTTTTGGGAGGTGGATTGTATTTTGTTAAATTAAATTCTTTTTAAATAAAGTTAAGTAGAGAATAAATATAAAAAAAAAGGCTAACAATTTTAAATTGTTAGCCTTTTTAAAGTATGTAATTGGGGGGATATTTAGTTTTTAACTAATTTCTTTGTAGAAATTCCTTTGTCTGAAGATATTTTAACTAAATAAACAGACTTGCTTAAAGAAGAAACATCAATAGATTTTGTATTTGTTGTAGAAAGTACTTTTTTACCTAATAAGTTAAATATTTCAACTTTATTAAGCGTTTCTTTAGAATTAATAAATAATTTATTTTCTACAGGGTTTGGATACATGTTTACATTTTCTAATTGTTGAGAACTCACACCTGCTGTTGCAGCATCTTCTATAACAGCAGTCATTTGGTCAAAGTAAACAACGTCTCCAGCTACACCGTTTAAAGCTACATTTTCTTCGTTATTTATATAACCTAGCCACATTTCTATATTACGTATTTCTGAAGCTGGATCTGTATGGTCTTGAGGAAGAGGAATTGTAAAAGTTAATTCTTCCCAAGTATCTGCTGTTCCACTAGTACTTGCAGATGCAGTTGGCCAACCACCACCAGATAACTGAGAATTTCCTCCAGCAGCATTGGTAGTTTTTAATCTTACTGAAATACTTATAGGTGTTGTTCTAGTAGATCTTACCCACATTTTTACTTTGGCTTGTTTTCCATCGGTTATAACGCCTGCAGCATAAGGCTGAGAAAAATCATTAAAATACCAAAATTGAGCATCTTGATTTTTAGCAAAAGTACATTTAAAACTTCTATCTCCATCTTTTGCATAATCATAAGATAATTCTCTTTCTAATTGAGTTGTATTACCTTTAAAAGTATAACCACCTACAGCATCATCGAAACTAGGGTTTTTAATAAATTCGGAATAGGTAGATGGAGGTACATCAGTTAAAAACTCGATTTCATCAATATATAATTTAGCTCCTGTTGGATCTGTTAAAGCACTACTAGCTCTAAATAATAAATCTAACGTGGTAATTTCACCTGTTAGTGCAGATATATCAAGGTATGCAGTTTGAAAACCACCTGGTTCTGTTGCTATTAAGACACCATTGTTGTCTTGAGTAGTAATAGCAACAGGAGTATCTGTAGTTCCTGCAGCTCTGAACTCTCCTCTAACTTGAATATTTACAGCCTCTGTTTGGTTGAATACTCTTACTTTAATGTAGTTGTAAACATCTGCATCTAAAACAATAAAAGCATCGTCACCACCTTGTCCTCTTCTAATATTGGCGTTGTTGTTTGTTGTACCATCAATAGTTCTATCAAGCGTTAAAGCACCATCAGAAGTAGGTGTAGAAGTTCCATCATCCCAACCTACGATTCCTGTACCATATCCTTTAACCCAAGATTGAGCATCGGCTGTAAATTGGTAAAGTGTAGGTCCTTGCTGTGCAGTTATTTTGATTGATGTAAAAAGCACAACAAACATCAATAAAGTTTTAAAGTAATTTTTTTTCATAATAAAAGGTTTATAGATATTAAAATATTAGTTAATTATGATTATAAAATTAAATTATATGCTAGGTTAGTTCTTACTCAATATTACCTTTTAACTACACTGGTTTACCTAAAATAGAGCGTAAAATGTTTATTTTCTTTTTTTATCGAATATATTTAAAGGTAAAAACCTTCTAGATTTTGTTGATGGATTTAGAACGTTTGAAGATTGTAAGAAATATTTGGCAGATAAAAAGTGTAAAGACGGCTTTAAATGTGTCGATTGAGGTCATAAATAAATCTCGGATAAGAAATTATTTTTCACGTACTTGTAATATTTGTTCTCACTAGAAATCTTAAATCTCAAAGACACTTTTTTATAAGGTAAAGCTTGGTGTTAGAGAATTTTTTTATCGTTTTTTAAATGAGTACAAGTACTAAAAGTCTTTCCGTTAGGTATATTGCAATTCGTTTTAGTGTGATAGAAATACTGCCCGTTTGTTTATGCTTAAAATTAGAGAAGCTATGAAAAGTAGTGCGAGCAGTGTGTACAATTCCATGACTTGTATTTTATAGATGAATGAATTTTTATTAAGAGGTCTAGAAAATAATAAAGTAGGCTATAACTAATGTTGAATTAACAAAAGAAGAAAAAGTAAAAAAATGTAAGCAATAAGAATCAAATTCTTTGGCTTTTTCTTTTCAGAAAATAAACATATCTTGCAAAGTATTATGCATGCATAGTAAATTTAATTCCAAGATTATGAAATATAAGCACATTTTTGAACCATTAGATTTAGGATTCACAACTTTAAAAAATAGAATTCTAATGGGTTCTATGCATACCGGTTTAGAAGAAGAAAAAAATGGTGTAGAAAGAATTGCGGCGTATTATGCAGAAAGAGCAAAAGGCGGAGTTGGATTAATTGTTACTGGAGGAATAGCGCCCAACATACAAGGCTGGACAGCGCCTTTTTCTGCAAGAATGTCAACTAAAAAGCATGCGAAAGAACATCAAAAGATAACAGCAGCTGTTCATAAAGAAGGAGGAAAGATTTGTATGCAAATATTACATGCAGGCCGTTATGGTTATCATCCTTTTAATGTAGCTCCATCAAAAATAAAATCACCAATATCACCATTTAAACCTTTTAAGTTAAAACAATCAGGAATTAAAAGAACCATTAGAGATTTTGTAAATTCTGCAAAATTATCTAAAGAAGCAGGTTATGATGGCGTTGAAATTATGGGATCCGAAGGGTATTTAATTAATCAATTTATTGTAAAAAGAACCAATAAAAGAACCGACAATTACGGAGGAGATTATGCAAACAGAATGCGTTTACCCATAGAATTGGTAAAACAAACAAGAGAAGCAGTTGGCGAAGAATTTATTATTATTTACCGATTATCAATGTTAGATTTGGTAGAAAATGGTTCTTCTTGGGAAGAAGTAGTTCAATTGGGTAAAGAGATAGAAAAAGCAGGAGCAACGATTATAAATACAGGTATCGGTTGGCACGAGGCAAGAATACCAACCATCGCAACATCAGTTCCTAGAGCAGCATTTACGTGGGTGACTAAAAAAATGAAAGAAGAATTATCGATTCCTTTAATCACTTCTAACAGAATAAATATGCCCGAAACGGCAGAAAAAATATTGGCAGTAGGAGATGCAGATATGATTTCTATGGCGCGTCCTTTTTTGGCGGATCCAGAATGGGTTAATAAGGCAGAAGCAGATAAAAGTGATGAAATAAATACGTGTATTGGTTGTAATCAGGCTTGTTTAGATCATGTATTTCAACAGAAAGTAGCAAGTTGTTTGGTGAATCCTAGAGCCTGTCATGAAACAGAATTGAATTATTATGAAACTGTATTCAAAAAGAAAATTGCTGTTGTAGGTGCAGGTCCTGCAGGATTAGCAGCGGCTACAATTGCGGCGCAAAGAGGGCATATCGTTACTTTATTTGATGCAGACAAAGAAATTGGTGGGCAGTTTAATATAGCAAAACAAATTCCGGGAAAAGAGGAGTTTTATGAAACGTTGCGTTATTTTAACAAACAAATAGAACTCCATAATGTAACGGTAGTTTTAAATACCAGGGTTTCTGTAGAAGGCTTAAAAGAGTCAGATTTTGATGAAATTGTGATTGCTACGGGAATTAAACCGAGAGAATTAAAAATAGAAGGCATCAATCACCCAAAAGTATTAAGTTATATTGATGTTTTGAAATTGAAAAAACCAGTAGGAAAACGTGTTGCCGTAATTGGAGCAGGTGGAATTGGTTTTGACGTTTCGGAATATTTAACTCATGAAGGAGAAGCTACATCCTTAAATATTGATGCTTGGTTAAAAGAATGGGGAATAGATAAAAGTTTAGAAGCTAGAGCAGGAATTGAAGAAGTGAAACCAGAATTTGAGCCGTCACCAAGAGAAGTCTTTATGTTTAAAAGAAGCAAAGGGAAATTTGGTGGGAATCTAGGTAAAACTACTGGTTGGATTCATAGATCTACGTTAAAGAAAAAGAAAGTCCAATTTATTGGTGAGGTTTCCTACACCAAAATAGATGACGAAGGTTTGCATTATGTTCAGAATGAAGAAGCAAAAATTTTAAAAGTAGACAACATTGTTATTTGTGCGGGGCAAGTTCCTTTTAAAGAATTATATCAACCTTTATTAGACATTAACAAAAAAGTGCATGTAATTGGTGGTGCAGATTTTGCAAGTGAACTAGACGCAAAAAGAGCTATAAATCAAGGAGTAAGATTAGCTGCAAAACTTTAAATAAATGTTAAAGTAGATTGAGTAGATCGATTAAAACAAGTTTTTTTCAATATTTGCATATAATTATAATAATTATAAAATATTATTTATGAAAAATCTATTATTTGTTGCGATGTTGTTAGTAAGTGTTCAGTTTAGTGCTCAACATTCAGGAGGAAGAAGAGGAGGAGCATCAGGACAAGGACAAGGACAAAACCCAGAATTGAATCAAACAAAAGAGGTTAAAAAACTGAGTGCAAAAGAAATTGCGGGTATTTTTTATTATGATGTTGATGAGGTGATAAAGAAAGTTAAGATTAAAGATGATGACAAAAAATATTCAGTAACCAAAGCATTAAGAAATTATAATTTTAAAGTAAAAGAAATTTTATTCTTAAATGCTACCAAATTTACAGACTTAGATCTTTTAATGAACTCAATGTCTAAAGAAAGAGATAGTGAAAGTAGTAAAAACATAAGAGAAAAAGTTAAGGAAGTCACTGGACCAATAAAAGTTAAGGTGCACGAACATGAAAAAGAGCTCAATGAAATTCTAAGAGGTGTTTTATCAGAAAAACAAAATAAAAAGTCTACAACCTAAAAGGCCTCAGAATAATAATAGAGAAGAAAGACCGAGTAGAGGTGGCGGAATGAGAAGACAATAAGTTTATAAAATCCTATGTTATCATAGGATTTTCTTGTTTTAACAAATATTATAGTACATTTAGAAAAAATTTAAAATTATCTATGAAATCATTCACTGTTGAAGAAATAACATCACTTGTAAAGGGTGAACAAATTGGAAATTGTAAAGATAGTATTCACGCTCCAGAGCAAATAGAGAATGCTATAAAAGGGAATGTTACTTTTATAGGGAATTCTAAATATGCACGTTTGTGGGAAAACTCAAACGCCAGTATTGCAATTGTGTATGAAGGAATAAAAATACAACCAGAAGAAGGAAAAGCATTTATAAAAGTGAAGAGTCCAGATTTGGCAATGGCCATTTTATTAGAAGCTTTTGAACCAGAATCTCCTTATTTTGAAACAGATATTCATCCATCGGCGGTGATAGATAAAACGGTAAAATTAGGAAAAGGTTGTAAAATAGGTGCAAATTCTTATATCGGTAAAAATGTAGTTTTAGGAGATAATGTAACAGTATATCCTAATGTTTCAATTTTTGATGATACCACAATTGGCAACGAGACTGTAATTTGGTCTGGAACCGTTATAAGAGAACGCAGTAAAATAGGTAGTCATTGTATTTTTCATATAAATGTGAGTATTGGAGCAGACGGCTTTGGTTATAGACCAAGTCCGGATGGTAGAGGTTTGGTGAAAGTTATTCATATAGGTAATGTTGTAATCGGAAATGCCGTAGAAATTGGTGCGAACTCTTGTGTAGATCGTGGTAAATTTAGTTCTACTATTTTAGGTGATGGTTGTAAGATTGATAACTTAGTGCAAATAGGTCATAATTCTGTTTTAGGAAGATGTTGTATTATGGCAGGACACAGTGGTTTAGCGGGTTCTGTAACTTTAGGAGATGGTGTAATTATTGGCGGAAGTGCTTCTATAAAAGATCATGTTACCATACATTCTGGCGCAAAAGTAGGTGCTGGTTCTGGTGTTATTGCAGATGTTCCTGCTGGTAAATCAGTTGTTGGTTATCCTGCATGTGATTCTAGAGAAAAAATGAAACAATGGGTAGCAGTGCGTAAACTTGGAAGAAACTAAGTCTTTATTCCGAGTTACTTTATTACTTACTAATTTTAAAGGTTTTTACTAAAGCCTTTAATTGGGCAATATCAAATAAATACCGATATTTGCCAATCAAACTAACGAATTACGAATTATGGGAATGAATAAAAATACGGTATTAGGATGGGCAACCATGTTAATGCTATTGATGGGAATTATTCTAATTTTAATGGGAGCTTATAGATACGAGGATGTAGCAGGATGGGGTTTTGCCACTGTAGGTATTGGTTTCTTTTGTATTGCATGGGTTTTTAATGCTTTAAAAGGAAGAGTATAAAAAAGTAAACAGTCTTAGTTTACAATAGTAGTTTTAGTTTTTAGGCAATTGCTTAAAAACCTTTAATTTTCAATTTTTTAATATATTATACAAATGAGCGACGATAAGAAAGTAATCTTTTCGATGAATAAGTTGTCTAAAACTTATAAATCAACAGGTAAACAAGTTTTAAAAGATATTTATTTAAGCTTCTTCTATGGAGCAAAAATTGGTATTCTTGGTTTAAATGGATCAGGAAAATCAACTTTATTAAAAATTATTGCAGGTGTAGAAAAGAATTTTCAAGGAGATGTTACTTTTGCACCAGGTTATAAGGTTGGGTATTTAGAACAAGAGCCACAATTAGATCCAGAGAAAACAGTTTTAGAAGTTGTAAAAGAAGGAGTTGCAGAAACGGTTGCAATTTTAGAGGAATACAATAAAATAAATGACATGTTTGGTTTGGAAGAAGTCTATTCTGATGCAGATAAGATGGATAAACTAATGGCACAACAAGCAGTTTTGCAAGATAAAATTGATGCAGCTAATGCTTGGGAGTTAGATACCAAATTAGAAATAGCAATGGATGCTTTAAGAACTCCAGATTCTGATAAGAAAATCGGAGTGCTTTCTGGTGGTGAAAAAAGACGTGTTGCCTTATGTAGATTGTTATTACAAGAACCAGAAATTTTGTTATTAGATGAGCCTACCAACCACTTGGATGCTGAATCTGTACACTGGTTAGAGCACCATTTAGCACAATATAAAGGAACTGTAATTGCGGTAACGCACGATAGATATTTCTTAGATAATGTTGCAGGTTGGATTCTTGAATTAGATAGAGGAGAAGGGATTCCTTGGAAAGGAAATTATGCTGAGTGGTTAGATCAAAAATCTAAGCGAATGGCACAAGAGAGCAAAACTGCCTCTAAACATCAAAAAACATTAGAAAGAGAATTAGATTGGGTTCGTCAAGGAGCAAAAGGTCGTCAAACAAAGCAAAAAGCACGTTTGAAAAATTATGACAAATTAATGAGTCAAGACCAAAAACAAACGGACGAAAAATTAGAAATATATATTCCTAATGGACCACGTTTAGGAACAAATGTTATTGAAGCAACAGGTGTTTCTAAAGCATTTGGAGATAAGTTGTTATATGATAATTTAGAGTTTAATCTTCCGCAAGCAGGAATTGTAGGTATTATTGGTCCCAATGGAGCAGGTAAGACTACTATTTTTAAAATGATTATGGGAGAAGAAACTCCGGATGCAGGAAGCTTTAATGTAGGTGAAACTGCTAAAATAGCTTATGTAGATCAAGCACATTCAGACATCGACCCAGAAAAAACAATTTGGGAAAACTTTTCTGACGGTCAAGATTTAGTAATGATGGGCGGTAAGCAAGTAAATTCTCGTGCTTATTTAAGTCGTTTTAATTTCTCTGGTAGTGAGCAAAATAAAAAAGTAAGTGCGCTTTCTGGTGGAGAGCGTAACCGTTTGCATTTAGCTATGACTTTAAAAGAAGAAGGAAACGTTTTACTGTTAGATGAGCCAACAAACGACTTGGATGTAAATACACTAAGAGCATTAGAAGAAGGTCTAGAAAATTTTGCTGGTTGTGGTGTAGTTATTAGTCACGATAGATGGTTTTTAGATAGAGTTTGTACACATATTTTAGCTTTTGAAGGGAATAGTGAAGTCTATTTCTTTGAAGGTGGTTTCTCTGAATATGAAGAAAACAAAAAGAAACGTTTGGGTGGAGATTTAATGCCAAAACGAATTAAATATAGAAAGTTAATTCGATAATTTTTCGAAATTATATTTTACAAAAGGCAGCTAATTTTATTAGCTGCTTTTTTTTTTGTTAACCTATTTTTTTTTAGGTTCTAATAGTACTTGATTATCATTGTATTGAGATGCTAAAATATGTTCAGTATGACAAGGTTTATTGTTTTTTAGATGCCCTCTTTCTAGTTTGTAATCGTTTTAGCACTTTTTTCAGTGAGAACATATTTATCGATAATATATTTTGTAATAGGATCTAATTCTTTCAAAGTCTCTGGATGAATACCTCTTTGTGTAAAATACTCCATTTTTCTGTTGGATGATTTTCCATACCAAATTAATGGCTTTCCATTTTTAAAAAACGGCGTTTTATTGGTGACTTTAATTTTTTTAAAATTTTCGATATTGATATTATAAAAAGAATTATCTATGGTGTTTTTTAGTCTGCAATTACTCTTTTCAAAATGAGTTTCATTCCACATAATACACATTTCAGTATTGTTTGTATTGTACTTATTAAAAATAAATAATACAGGAAAAAGGATTAAAATAGAACTTCCAATAATTTTTTTCTTGTGTTTTTTTAGCACTGATTCCTTTTTAATAACTTTAGAAATAATATTTCCATTTTCTTCAGTAATCTCAGTTGGTGATTCTTTTTTAGATTGATATGCTTCAAAGTCTGTCCAACCTAAATACTGAGCCATAAAGTCTAAAATGTATTTATTTGGCTCTTTAACAATTACCTGCTCTCTTTCTTCAATGTACTTATTATATAATCGTGTAGCTTTTCTTACACTGATATAATTTTTATCATTAGAACCAACCTCTTGTAGTTCTTCTACCCAAAAAGTGGCCTGTGCATTTTTATTTTTCTTTAGTTCTTTTTTTTCAATTTCATTGAAAAATTCAGTCACAAGAGCTTTAATCATCGTTGGTTATTTGGTTGTCCAAAAATAGACATTTTAGACAGAATATGATTAAAACTGTCTAAAAATGGACAATTTTGGACTGGTTATAAATTGTCTAAACCTTGGTTATAACAAGCTTTAAAACACTTCAGATATTTGCAGTAGTAATAGTTTTTTAAAAGATGAAAGAAAATTATTACTAAAAATAAGAATGACATAGTGGTGTTTTTTTGATTGGGAAAACAAAATTATAACGCTATTTCATGCTACAACTTCCCGTTAAAGAGGCGCGCGACTCTTTTAAATTTTAATGTGTTGTGAATAACAAATAAGCCGAATTCTAAAAATTCGGAGAGCAACACTATTGTTTAATTTTTAAAAGAAAGTAACATGAAAAAAGTGTTTTTAGTAGTTGTAATAATATTTGCAAACAGTGTATTTACATCTTGTACAGATTTAGATGAAAACTTAGAAAAGCAACCTTTAAAGGTAGAGGTTTCTGCCACAGGAGGTGAAGAAGATCAACTACCTGCAGGAGAATAAAATGAGGGAAATTCGTTAATTAAATTCCTATTTTATAATTAAAAAAGTATTGAATAGTATTATTTTAGAGGAATGAAATTAAAAATTTTATTCCTCTTATTTTTTATCTTTTTTTTAAATAATAACTTGTTTTGTTTTCAAGAAAAATCTAATAATAGTACGTATGATAGCTTATCTAAAAAAGCAAGTGAGTTAGGAAGGTTAAAGGAAAATAAAAAAGCAGTTTTACTTGTTAAAAAATTGCTTCATTTAGCAAAATTAAATAATAATAACACTCAAATAGCTACATCACATTATAGGTTAGGGCTGTATTATGGCAGAAGTAATTTAAAAGATAGCTCTTATTATAGCTATAATAATGCTATAAAATTTTATTTATTAGAAAAAGATAGTATTGGCTTAGCAAAAGCTTTATTAAACAAAGCGATATTGGAATCTGATTTTGGAGATTATACAAATAGTGATATAAGTGGTATTAAAGGTTTAAAATATCTAAATGGTACGAGCAAATTATTAATGACTTCTATATATAATTGTTTGGCCATAAATTCTAAAAAACAAAAACTATTTACAGAGGCAATATATAATTATAAAAAAGCTTTATTTTATAATACTTCTCATCGATTTGAAATATCAATAAAAAATAATATTTCTATTGTATATAAAGAACTAAAGGACTATTCTAAGTCAATTTTAATGCTAGAAAATTTATTAAAAGACTCCATAACAAATCAAAAAACCAAAGCCAAAGTTATTGATAATTTAGCATATTCTAAATGGTTATATAATTCTAAGGATACTGTTTTAAAAGATTTTTTATTAGCAGAATTCATTAGAAATAAAGAAAAAGATAGTTATGGATTGATAGCAAGTTACAGTCATTTGTCGGAATTCTATTTTCAAAAGAATAAGGTTAAAGCATTATTTTATGCGAATAAGATGTACAAAATGTCTAAAACAGAAAAAAACCCACAAGATCAAATAGATGCTATAGATATAATTACAACACTTCAAACTCCTCAAAAATCTATTAAGTACTATAAAGAAAGTATTCGGTTAAGAGATAGTTTAAAAGAAGTAGAAACCCAAAAAAAATATAAATTTGCTAAAATTAAATACAATTATGAAGAAGAGGAAAAGGAAAAACTGAAATTTAAAACACTTGCCATAGAAAATAAGTTAGTTGCAGAACAAGAAGAAAGTCAGAAAAAAAACATTTTAATTTCTGGAGTATTTTTAACTTCTGGTTTATTGTTTTTAATTTATAGAAGAAAAGAACAACACAAAAAACGAATTTTACAAGAAAGTTATAATACAGAAATAAGGATCGCAAAAAAATTACATGATGAATTAGGGAACGATATTTATAATACACTTACAAAAGTTCAAAATCCTGAAATTAATTCCGAAGAAATTATAAATGATTTAGATAAAATATATCTTCAAACTCGGGCAATTTCTCATGAAAATGACTCTATTGAAACGGGGGCTAATTTTGAAAAATATTTTAGAAATCTAGTAGCAAGTTATAATTCTGATAGTTGTAAAATTATATTAAAAGACTTGTCTTGTTTAGATTTAAATAATTTAAAGAAAGGCAAACAGATTGTTATGTATCGAGTTTTTAATGAGCTTTTTGTAAACATGAAAAAGCATAGCAAAGCAAGTTTAGTAGTTTTGGCTTGCAAGAAAACAAACCATAATGTAGAAATTAGCTATGCAGATAATGGAGTAGGATTTAAAGAAGATGTAATTATTTTTAAAAATGGACTTAAAAATATGGAAACCCGTATAAAAACTATTAATGGAATCATTAACTTTGAAAATAAGCCTAACAAAGGTTTAAAAGTAAATATTCATTTTAAAAATTAAGAATGTTTAAAAAAGTTTTAGTTGTAGAAGATTTTGATGTTATTAATAGCGGAATTAAAATGGCGTTAGAAGGGCTTAACATAAAAGAGGTAGATTATATCTCTTATTGCGATGAAGCTTTTTTAAAAATTAAAAATGCTTTTTTAATGGGTACTCCTTACCAATTAATTATTTCTGATTTATCTTTTGAGAATGATGGAACTCCTCAAGAATTAAAATCGGGCGATGAACTTATAGAAAAAATAAGGCAAGAATTTCCTAAATTAAAAATCATTGTTTTTTCTGTGGAAGATAAATCATATCGAATTCAGAATTTATATAAGAATTTAAAAATTCAAGCCTATATTTGGAAGAATCGTAATGGATTAAAAGAATTAAAAAAAGCGATAGACTTCGTTTCTAGCTCAGATCAATTTTATATTTCTCCCGAATTAAATACAACTATTCACCCTAAAAAAACCATTGAAATTACTGATGCTGATATTTTTTTAATAGAATTTTTATCTAAAGGTTTGCTTCAAGAAGCTATCAGTAAAAAATTAAAAGAAAAAGGAATTAAACCCTCTAGCATTAGTGCTATTGAAAAAAGGTTAAAGCTTTTAAAAGAACATTTTAATGCTAATAACCCAGCGCATTTAGTAGCTATTGCCAAAGACCTTGGGCTTATTTAGACCAAAAGGGCTTAAGTTTTTACAACGTTTTTGGTTAAATAATGCTATTCAATCTAAAAATATAAATACAATAAAAAACCTCATTTCTGTTTGGAAATGAGGTTTTAACTACAGCTTTTTCTTATTCAATATGTTGATATTTAAATAATTAAATTACAATTTTATAAAAATATTCGGAATGTAATTTACGCGTAAATACCATATTTAATTTCTTCTACTGCTAGCGGTTCTTTCCGTGTTTTTTGTGCTTCTTTTAACGGTAGTAGGTTTTCTACTAGTGCTGGTGCTATTTCGTTTTTCTGAAGTTGTATTTCCTCTAGTTACGTTAGTAGGTCTTCTAGAGGTACTTGTACTACTTCTTCTGTCTATACTTTTTTTCGTATTTACAGTAGAGGGTCTTCTGGTGGTAGTATTAGTACTTCTTCTTGTGTCTATTGTACTAGGTTTTCTATAAGTAGTATTACTTCTTCTAGTAATGGTATTTGGCCTTTTATTTGATATTGATGAAGCTGGTTTTCTTCGTCTTAAAATTTGACTTCTGTTACCAATTTTAGCATTTGTATTTGCTCTGTAATAAAAGTAGTGATTGTCTTCTCTTATTCTAGAATAATTTCTAGAAAAATCTCTGTGATAAAAATAAGAATTGTTGTAATCAAATATGTCTCCAATACTCAAGTTAAATCTTACACCATTATAGTTATAGTAATTATCCTTTACGTTTCCGTAAAACCTAGGGGTTCCCCAATGGTCATATCTCACTTTTAAATTACCAACATCGGTTAGTTTTCCTCTATAATACCTCATAAAAACGTTTCCTATTCTGGTTACATTTCCGTAGCTATCATAGTTTATAAAAGAGTTTCCAATTCTTTCAATTCTTCCCCTGTAATCTCTAGCTATTTGTATACCCCTTTGGTTTTCATAAGAATTATAGTGTGTATTAAAATCAAATTCACCATTGGTAAAGATGAAGAATTCAACACCTCGTTCTTCAAAATTTACAGAATTGTTATATGAGTAATTAAACCCAATTGTGTTAGGTATTTCTTTGTTGTTTTCCGCTTTAATAGTTGTAACAATTAAGAACATTCCTATTAATATAAGTACACCTTTTTTCATAATGTATGGTTTTAGGGTTTTGCTTACTCTAATATACTTTTCAGCATCCGTATTTGATTATAATATATTCAAACAACGTGCCATAAAATTATAGTACTATTATAATTATTTGTAATTTGGTGAATAATTAATTTTATAAAGTTGATATATAGGTATTTATGATTATTTTAGTAATAATATTTTAGAACGCGTAAATTTGGTGTTATTTTAACGACTTAAAACACTTAACAAGTAATTTATGATTAAAGCGATTGAGCAAAATTTACAAAAAGGGATTCAATTATTAAAAAATATTTCAGACGAACAATATTCAAACAACTCTGTGGCTCCCTATAATGCTAGTATTGGTTGCCATATGCGTCATATTTTAGATGTTTTTTCTTGTCTAATAAAAGGGTTAGATACTAAGTTTATAGATTTGTCTGTGAGAGAACGAAATGGATGTGCAGAAAAAGAAACCAGTTTAGGAATCGAATATTTTGAAACTGTAATTCATCAACTTAAAAAAATATCAGAAGAAGATTATAATACAGTAATTAAGGTTTCTGATGATATGGGCTTGGGCAAAGTAACTGCTAATTATACAATTGCAGCAATGTTAATGCAGGCACAAAGCCATACAACTCATCATTTTGCAAGTATTGGTTATATCGTTTACCAATTAGGAATTGAGTTGCCAAATACAGATTTTGGTTACAACCCTACAACACCTAAAAAGGTACATGCATAAAGAGTTAAATATTTTTTTTAAAATAGTACTTTTTATCTTTTTGTTGAATAAAAACCTCTTTACAATTGGTAGGATGCATAAAATTATGAGCAATTGATGGGTTAAAGCAGGTTTTGTTTATAGAAAATAAAGCCTCAAAATCTTTCTTTCCTTTGGCTGTATATCTGGCTATTTTATATATTTCAAGATTTACTTGTTGTTCAATTTTAAACCATGCACCACTTCCAATTCCACCTAGCCAAGTTCCTTTTTTTAATTCAAAAACTTTTATATTCGGGTGTTCTGTGCCAATTAAATTAGGTTCATTATTAAATTTCTTAAAAAAAGAAGCTTTGTATTCTTTTAGAATGGATCTATTTTTATAAACCTTAATTTCTTGTTTATAAATGGTATAAATTATGTTGTTTGTATTTCCTTTAATAACATTTCCAATAGGACTCGGTGTTAATAGATTCGACTTTTTTAGTTGTTGACCAATTTTTTTATTTGAAGAAGAAGCAATAATAGCATCCGTTACAAATCTGGCACAATTGGTTCCTTTTTTTATAAAAGCACCATAAGGAATTTCTTTTTCATCAATTAATTGATGAATAAATTGATGCGCTTTGCTAAAGTCAATTTCATTATGAACACTAGCTACTAATCTGCCGTCACCATGCGTTTTTTCTGGATGCTTTTCTATCCAAAGTAAAATATCTTTTAAGTTGGTTAAGGTTCCATTTTTAAATTTAGCATTTATAGAAACTTCAAGTTCCGGATCTGTTTTTTTACATCTAACCCGTCCGTTACTATAGGTGGTAATATATCTACCAAAATCGAAATAACTAATTTCAGGTTCTTCTTTTTTAATCAATAATAAGGCTGCGTGTCCAGCCTGTACAGCATGTTTGCCTCCAATACCAATTAGAGGCCAAATTTTACTTGAAGGCTCCCAATAAGCAGGTCTCACAACCGTGTCAGGATAAGAGAGAATTATTATAATTCCGTCAGTCTTTTGATTGCTCATTAATTATTAAAAATGGCTTTAAGTAGAATATTAAACGTTTTAAAAGCAAAGTAAATAGTAAAAACAACTAAGATAGCTGCTGCCAATAAAATAAGATAAGCAAGATATTCTTTAGGTGTATTATCAAACTTTTTTAAAGCTTTAAACCCCATAGTAAGTGTTATGGGAGAAGCTATAAAAAGGAAAAGTAAAATACTTAAATACTTTAAACCTTTTCCTAATAAGTCATAGTTAGTACTCATTTTTTATAATTTTTAATAGCGTTTCTAACATTACCAAATTTAATTAACAACTCACTTGCTTTCTGTTGGTCGATATTTAATTCTTTAGCTAACATTATTTGGCCTCTTTCTACCAGTTTATTGTTAGAAAGCTGCATGTCTACCATTTTATTCCCTTTAATTTTTCCTAATTGAATCATGGTAGCGGTAGACAACATGTTTAGAACTAATTTTTGTGCAGTTCCGGCTTTCATTCTAGAACTTCCAGTAACAAACTCTGGTCCCACAATAACTTCTATAGGAAACTTTGCAACTTGCCCTAAAGGACTATTTTTATTACAAGCAATACAACCCGTTATAATATTGTTTTTATTACATTCTTCTAAAGCAGAAATTACATAAGGCGTTGTACCCGAAGCCGCAATACCAACAACAGCATCTTTATTAGTAATGTTGTGCGCTTGTAAATCTAACCAACCTTGGTTCGTAGAATCTTCGGCAAACTCAACTGCGTTTCTAATAGCAATATCTCCGCCGGCTATAATACCAACAACCAATTGAGGAGAAACACCAAAAGTAGGTGGACATTCAGAGGCATCTACAACACCTAATCTGCCAGAAGTACCTGCTCCTAAATAAAAAAGTCTCCCTCCGTTTTGTAATTTATTTACAATTTGTACGGTTAAAGCTTCAATTTGTGGTAATGCTTTTTCTACAGCTAAAGGTACCGTTTTGTCTTCGTTATTTATGTTGCTTAAAAGTTCTGTTACAGACATCTTTTCTAGATGATTGTACTTAGAATCTTGTTCGGTTGTTTTAATAAATGTCATTGGCCAAAAATACTGAATTCTTAGCTATATTTTTAATTATTTTTTGGGCGTTTTAACGGGCTTTCCACTATATCTTTTTTTTGGGTTACATTTATTTTAACATTTCCCTAATCAATTTCTAGGTATTATTTATAGGAAATACAGAAATCTAAATAATAAAAAAAAAGGATAGAGCTTGTCTTGAGCGAAGTCGAAAGGTTTCAATCCCTAACGCAAACGGACTTTGTGATATTTTAACTAGGGGGTTAAATCCCTTAATTTTTTAATAACTATTCTTTATCTATTAAATTTATAGTAAAAGTATCTGTTTCAGAAATATGAAAATAGCCTAAAGGAAAATTAGTTTCGTTTGTGGTGTTAATTATGTTTCCTAACAAAGAGGTTGGAGCAGATTGAAACGGACCACCACCACTTTCTCCACTTTGATTTAATAAAATGGAAAAATAGGTGTTATATTCTTTAGATATTCCAGATAATTTGACCTCTATTTCTTTAGGTAATTCAATATTTTCGTCTTCATAAAAATAAGAAAAATTATATTTAGATCCATTAAAATAGGTGTCTTCAATATTAACAAAATTATAGGTATCAATATTAAAAAGATAGTAATTATCTTCTTCTATATTGTCCGAAAATAAAATTTTCAACTCTATTTCGTCATCAGAAAAAAGGGTATCATCTCCTTGTGTAATAGTATTAATAACGGTAGATTTTATTTTTGTAGCTTTTCCTTTATAAGTTTCGTTTTCATAAATAACAGTCAATTCATACGTTATATCATCCGCAGGAATAAAAGGATTTATAGGTTTAAAATTCCCATCAGCATTTGTGTCTACAAAAGGAATTATAGTATTATCAGATAAGTTAGTTAAAGTAACGGTAGCATTTGTAACAGGGGGAATTTCATCTTCAAAATAATCTGCAGATAAACTTAGTTTTACAGTGGTATTTGCTGTTACCGGGTTTTCATCAAAGAATACTTCAAAACTAGCATCAATTACTAATTTTGGTTCAATAGAAGGAACATCAACCTCTATTACTTTTTCACAATTAGAAAAAAGTAATATAAATAAAAAAGGAAGTATAAATTGTTTTTTCATTTTATATATTTTATTTTCAAGGAGTTTAAACCCCTCGTTAGAATTTAAAATTATAGGTTACAGAAGGCACTAAACCAAAAATAGAAGTTTGTATCGCTTCGTTTCTGTAGGTTTCATCATTCTGTGTAAAGTTTATAGATGCTGCATTTTGACGGCCATATAAATTATAAATTCCAAAAACCCATTCTCCTTGCCACTTTCTGTTTTTATTCTTTTCAGGAGTTAAGGTTGCAGAAACATCTAATCGATGATAAGCAGGTAATCTATCTGCATTTCTTCTATTATCATCATAAATTGGTACATTTAAACTTTGTATTTCATATTGACCTACAGGGTAATTTGTAGGTTGTCCTGTTTGAAAAACAAAATTAGTATTGAATTTCCATTTCTCATTCAACTCGTAACTTGCATTTATAGAGAAATCATGTGTTTTATCATACGGAGTATTATACCATTCTCCACTGTTAATTCCGGGTTCGGTGGCCGTTCTTCCTTGTGTTAATTGTTCTGACTTAGATAATGTATAAGCAAACCAACCTTTAAACTTTCCGGCGTTCTTTTTAAGTAAGAATTCTAAGCCATAAGCTCTTGCTTTTCCGTTTAAAATTACGGTTTCAATTTCATTATTAGCAATTAAATTGGCCCCATTTATGTAATCTATTCTATTTTGAATGTCTTTATAAAATACTTCTGTTTCTATGGAATAATCACCATTTTTTAAGGATTTAAAATACCCAACGGCATATTGATCTAAAAGTTGAGGTTTTATATATTTTCCACTTGGCGTCCAAACATCTAATGGAGTAGGAGATGAGGTGTTAGATAATAAATGTAAATACTGTGCCATTCTATTGTAACTTGCTTTTATAGACGTATGATTATCTAAAATGTAAGACATAGAAATTCTAGGCTCAAAGTTGTTAAAACTTCTAATAACATTACTTCTATTAAAAGATTCTGTATCTATTGCCTCTGCAGATTCATATTTTTTAAATTCTTCATTATAAATTACAGCTTCATCATTGGCGTATACATTTAATTCATCTTGTCCTAATCTTGTAAAGTTGCTAAAACGAATTCCGTATTGCAATCTTAATTTGTCGCTAATTTTGTGTTCAGCATCTATATAGGCAGCAAATTCATTGGCGTATTTGTCCATTAATTTTTCAGGAACAATTCCAGAATCTTCTCTATTTGGCAAAATCTCTCCTGGATTAAATTTTGTATAGATATTGTTTATTCCATAACTCAATTTAAATTTATTATTAATGTAATGATTAAAATCGTATTTCAGATTGTAGTTTGTAATACCAGAATCCCACTCGAAACCAACAAAATCTAGCGTTAATCCATAGAAATAATCAGAATAAATTAAAGATAAATTAGAGAATAATTTATCAGAAAAAAGATGATTCCAACGCAGGTTTCCTACTTTATTTCCATATTCATTTACAAAGCTATCACTAATTCCAAAAACATCCTTTCCAAAATAACCAGAAAAGAAAATACTATTTCTGTCATTTATTCGGTAGTTTACCTTTGTGTTTAAATCATAAAAATAAGCGGTGTTATCATTATCAAAAAGCGGTAAGAATAAATGAGCGTAAGAAGATCTTCCGCCAACTAAGAAAGATACTTTTTCTTTTTTTATAGGACCTTCAATTAATAATCTAGAAGAAACCAAACCAATTCCTCCGGTTGCTTTAAACTCTTTACTGTTTCCTTCTTTTTGATAAATATCTAAAACAGACGATAATCTTCCGCCATATTTTGCAGGAATTCCTCCTTTATATAGTTTAACATCTTTGATTACATCTGGATTAAAAACAGAGAAAAATCCAAATAAATGAGACGAATTAAAAACAATTGCTTCGTCTAATAAAATTAAATTCTGATCTGCAGCACCACCTCTTACATTAAAACCAGAAGCGCCTTCTCCCGCACTTGTAACTCCAGGTAATAAGATTAAAGATTTAATAATATCTGCTTCTCCCAATACAACGGGTATTTGTTTTATAGTTGCAGATGTAAGTCTGTTAACACTCATTTGAGGTGTTCTCACATTCAAGTTTTCTACATTACCTTCTATAATAATTTCATCTAAATTTTCAGATTCTTCTTTTAAGTAGAAGTTTTTAGATGTTTTTTCTTTTAGGTTGATCGTTTCCATTATAGTACTAAAACCAATATAACTTACCTGTATTTTGTATATTTCTTTTGGTAGGGTTATAGAAAAGAACCCATATTGATTGGTTGTGGTTCCAGAGTTTAATTCAGGAAAGTATATGGAAACTCCAATTAAAGTTTCATTATTACTATCGTCATAAACAGTACCACTAATTGTATATCTTTCTTGAGAAAAAGCAGTAATGCTTAATAATAATAGTGTTACGAAAAGTAGTTTTTTCAAATAAAACATTTTGTTTAATGATTTAAAATAAATAATAAACAAAAATACAATACTAATTTTTAATATAATGTAAAAAAATAAATATTTTATAGTTTTAGTGTCCGATTATTTTTTTTTAGATTATTAATCCCTTTTAAAATAAGGGGCTTCACGTATTTTATAAATGATACCCTTGCTTTTTTGAAATAATTTTATTGAGAAAAGGTAGACTAATTTTAGTTTAAGTTAGATTGGTTTTTCAGGTGGTTAGAGTAAAGTCTTGGTTCTTGATTCTAAAAGCGAAGAGGTCTTATATTTTTTATAGGACACTAATGATTTTATATAAGATTTATAAACAACAAAAGCCGATGTTTATACATCGGCTTTTATTTAAAATATTTGTATTTAGAAATCTAAATAGCGTTTAAAATAATATTTAAAGTAGAATTTGGTCTCATTGCAGCATCAGCTAAATTTTCGTTTGGTAAATAATAACCTCCCATATCTACAGCATTTCCTTGAATTTCATTTAATTCAGCTACAATTTTAGCTTCGTTATTTTTTAATTCAGTTGCAACTTTAGAAAAAGCAGCTTTTAATTCTGCATCTTTATCTTGTGCAGCCAATCCTTCTGCCCAGTAGGTTGCTAAGTAGAAATGACTTCCTCTGTTATCTAATTCACCAACTTTTCTTGAAGGAGATTTATCATTTTCTAAGAATTTATCTGTAGCTTCATCTAACGTTTCAGCTAAAATTAAGGCTTTAGAGTTATCATTAGAAGTACCTAAGTGCTCTAAAGAAACGGCTAGTGCTAAAAACTCACCTAAAGAATCCCAACGTAAGTGATCTTCTTCTAAAAATTGTTGAACATGTTTTGGAGCAGAACCACCAGCACCAGTTTCAAACAATCCACCACCACTCATTAAAGGAACAATAGATAACATTTTAGCAGAAGTACCAACTTCTAATATTGGAAATAAATCTGTTAAATAATCACGTAAAACGTTTCCAGAAACAGAGATAGTATCTTCTCCTTTTACAATTCTTTCTAAAGTGAATTCAGTTGCTTTTATTGGAGATAAAATTCTAATATCCAATCCAGAAGTATCATGTTCTGGTAAATATTTTTTTACTTTTTTAATAATTTCAGCATCATGAGCTCTATCTTTATCTAACCAAAATACGGCAGGAGTACTAGAAACTCTCGCTCTTGTAACCGCCAATTTAATCCAATCTTGAATTGGTAAATCTTTCGCTTGGCACATTCTCCAGATATCTCCTTCTTCAACAGTATGTTGTAAAAGTGTTTTTCCAGAAGCGTCTATAACAACTACTTTTCCGTCAGCTGCTATTTCAAAAGTTTTATCATGAGAACCATATTCTTCTGCTTTTTGAGCCATTAAACCAACATTAGGAACAGTTCCCATAGTTGTAGGATCTAAAGCACCATGTTTTTTACAGAAATTGATAGTTGCAGAATAAATACCTGCATAAGCACTATCAGGTATAATAGCTTTGGTGTCTTGTAATTTTCCATCTGCATTCCACATGCGTCCAGAAGTTCTAATCATAGCAGGCATAGAAGCATCTATAATAACATCAGACGGTACATGTAAATTAGTAATTCCTTTTTCAGAATTTACCATAGCTAATTCAGGACCATGATCTATAGCATATCTTATTTCTTGTCTAATTTCATCACGTTTTTCTTTTGGTAATTCGCTTAGTTTAGAAAGTAGGTTTCCTAAACCATTGTTTACATCTACACCAATTTTCTTAAAAGTTTTTCCGTGTTTCTTAAATAAATCTGCAAAATATACACGAACAGCATGACCAAAAATTATTGGATCACTCACTTTCATCATCGTTGCTTTCATGTGTAAAGAAAACAACACATTTTTATCTAAAGAATCTTCATATTGTTCTTCTAAGAAAGCAATTAATGCTTTTTTACTCATTATAGTAGCATCTATAATTTCTCCGTCTAGTAGATCTAATTTTTCTTTTAAAATGGTTTTAGTTCCATTTTCTGCTATATGAACAATACTTATTGATGTTGCATTTTTTACAGTTACAGATTTTTCATTATTGTTAAAATCTCCTTCTGTCATTGTTGCAACATGTGTTTTAGAATCTGCAGACCAAGCACCCATAGAGTGTGGGTTTTTACGCGCATAATTCTTTATTGCTTTTGGTGCTCTTCTGTCAGAATTACCTTCACGTAAAACTGGGTTTACAGCAGAACCTTTTACTTTATTATAAAGTGCTAATACAGCTTTGTCTTCATCTGTTTTTATTTCATCCGGATAATTTGGAAGTGCATATCCTTTTTCTTGTAATTCTAAGACTGCTTCTTTTAACTGAGGAACAGAAGCACTAATATTAGGTAATTTAATAATGTTAGCTTCTGGCTTATTAACAAAATCACTCAAAAAAGCCAAAGCATCTTCTACTTTTTGTTCTGGAGTTAAATATTCTGAGAAATTAGCAAGTATCCTTGAAGATAAAGAGATATCTTTTACTTCAATTTCTATGTTAGAAGATTTTGTAAAAGCTTTTACTATAGGTAAGAAAGAACGTGTTGCTAAAGCCGGAGCTTCATCAGTTTTTGTGTATATAATTTTAGCTATTTTACTCATTTTGAGATATTTTTTTATAAGTTATTTGTTTTTTAACGAAATGCTTTTCGTAAAAAAGTCGAACAAATTTATGAATTAATAACGACACTTTTGTTGATTAATTACCATTAATTATATCATTTTTATGAGTATTTAATAATAAAGTTACGTTATTGTTAAGAATGTGAGTTTAAAACAAAATAAAAGCCATATCATACAATTTCTTGCAGTGATATGGCTTTTTCGAAATAGTATTTTTGTACTGTTTGTATTGCTACAAGGTTAAATAAAAGTTTCCTTTTATATTTCTTTTTTTAGAAAGAAATTACTTATTACTATTTCAGTTTTGAAACATCCTTAATTTTAAGAAAGCATGCTGCTATTTTTAAAATTTTTATGAATGTTTCGATTGTAATCATTAAAAATTAAACTTGCCTCGATTTAGTTACTATTTACACAATGCGTAAATCTTGCTTTGATTTTCTATGTTATTTTTTCAAATAAGAAGAAATTCTTGTTTATTTTTTTCTGATAACAATAGTATATAAAGAACGTTGCTTTATGTATTTACATACAATTTTCAATTACTTTGTAAATTCTGATATAAATATACAAATAATCTACAGTTCTATTTGGTTTTTAACATTTTGATTATTAACATTTTATTAACCGTAGTTATAAACATTTGTGAACTAAAAAAAGCGTTGTGATTTCTCACAACGCTTTTTAATACTTTTATGTAAAAGAAATTATCTTCTTTTTTCAGTAATTCTAGCTTTCTTACCAGTAAGACCTCTAAAGTAGAAAATACGAGCTCTACGTACTTTACCTCTTTTGTTTACTTCAATTTTTTGAATAGAAGGTAAGTTTACAGGGAAAATTCTTTCTACACCTACAGTACCAGACATTTTTCTGATTGTAAATGTTTCTGAAGCTGCAACTCCTTTTCTTTGAATAACTACACCTCTAAAAAACTGAGTACGTACTTTATCTCCCTCTTTAATTTCGTAATAAACAGTGATTGTATCTCCTGCTGCAAATTCTGCAAATTCTTTTCTAGTTACAAATTCGTCTTGTACAAACTTTACTAAAGCTTCCATAATATTATAATTTAATTGATTTTGTAAAGCAACATTCACGATTTTTTCGTCAGAGGTTAATTTAGCGGTTGCAAAAGTAGTCATTATTTTTTGTTGATAAAACTAATAACCATTATTTTTTATTGTTTTTAAAAAGTGCTTTTTCTTATATATTACAACTACTTTAATAAGTCTGGTCTTATTTTTTCAGTTCTTTCATAAGCTTGGTCGCTTCTCCAATCATCTATTTTAGGGAAATTACCAGACAATAATACATCAGGAACTTTCATCCCTTCAAATTCTGAAGGTCTTGTATATACTGGTGGCGATAACAAATTGTCTTGAAAAGAGTCTGTAAGTGCAGATTGTTCGTCTCCAATAACCCCTGGAATTAAACGTACAACTGCGTCTACTAAAACTGCAGCAGCTAATTCTCCGCCAGTTAAAACATAATCTCCAATAGAAATTTCTTTAGTAATGTATTTATCACGAATTCTTTGATCTACACCTTTATAATGTCCTGTTAAAATAAGGATATTCTCTTTTAAAGAAAGTGTGTTTGCTGTTCTTTGATTTAATGTTTTTGCATCTGGAGTCATATAGATAACTTCATCATACGTTCTTTCTAATTGCAATTTCTTAATACAATTAGCAATCGGTTCTATCATCATTACCATACCAGCGCCACCACCAAATTGAGTGTCGTCTATTTGTTTGTAATTCCCTAAGCCGTATTCACGTAAATCGTGAATAATAATCTCTGCTAAACCTTTGTCTTTTGCGCGTTTAATTATAGAATGATTAAACGGACTTTCTAATAAATTTGGGGCAACTGAAATAATATCTATTCGCATGTGGCAAATGTACTATTTTTGTTGGGTTTAGAAATACTAGATTTTTAGTTATCTAAATGATAAAAATTAAAATTTTATTCTTTTACTGGATGTTGATTATTTCTTAAATTTGATCTTTATATGGAAGAATTAACATTAACAACACCAGCACTTTTATTTTCTGCAATATCTTTAATTATGTTGGCATATACGAACCGTTTTTTGGCGTATGCAGCAGTGATTAGAAATTTACATGATATTTATTTAGAAAAGCAAGATCATTCTTTACTAAGACAAATTAAAAATTTAAAATTGCGTTTAAACTTAACCAGGTGGATGCAAATTTTCGGGATTTCTAGTTTGTTATTTTGTGTGGTAACCATGTTTTTAATTTATGTACATTTAAAGATATTGGCAGCTTGGGTATTTGGTTTTGCATTAATTTTATTAATGATTTCTCTTGGATTATTGATAAAGGAATTACAGATTTCCATACGAGCATTGCAACATCATATTGAAGATATTGAGGAGCATTTAGAAAAATAGACCATAAAAAAAATCTCAAGTGATAACTTGAGATTTTTAAAATTTATTAAAATAGGAAATCAATTTACATCGCTCCCCATTCTATTAAAGATGCTTTGTTCATTTTTACATAACCAGCATTTCCCGCTTTTTCTGAGTATTTTAAAGATTCTTTAGCCGCTTTAATTGCTCCTTTTTTATCTCCTGCTTTTGCATGAATTAATGCTTGTTTGCGTAAAAAATAGAATTTTGGTGCATCAGCAGTCATTTCAATAGCTTTGTCAATCCACGTTTGTGCTTTTTTAATATCTTTATCAGCTTCTAAATAATAAGATGCAGATGCATAATAATCGTTTGCAGAAGGCCCGTTCATAACAGCGGTAATTTGTTTAGAAACTAAAGATTCTGTTGGTGTTTCAAACTTTAAACCTACATATGTGTTTTCCCATAAAATACCTAAAACAGCAGAACTATTTGTAATGTTATCAAATGTCATCGTAAAAGTTTCTATTTTCATAGGCATTGTTTGTGGAGTCGCTTTTGCTTGTGCAGCTACTTTAGCATCATCCCATTTTGCAGGATTCCCCCAATTGGTTGTATCCGCATAAAAATATACGTTCCAAGAATCCTTTCCTGGTTTTGTGTATAGTGCATACGTTCCTTTCTTTAAATCTTTACCATTAACGGTTACATCTGTAGAAAAAGTAATTTTAGTGTTTTCATTTGCGCCAGTTCTCCATACTTCATTAAAAGGAACTAAATCTCCAAAAATAGTTCTCCCTTTTATTCCAGGTCTAGAGTATTCTAAAGTTACCTCTGTCAATCCTACTTTTTGTTCTATTTTTTGAGAAGGACTAGGTGCTGGTGTTTTTATTTGTGCATTTACGGTAAAAGTAAAAATGGCTACAAATAATGATAGTATAATTTTATTCATAATTATAGGTTATTTAGGTTTTAATTGATTTTCAAAATTACAATTTCAAAATACTGTAAACGTTAACAAAACCTTAAAATAAACGGATGTATCTTTGTGTTTATTGATACAGTTTTATGAGGAGAATAAGTGTTTTAGGTTGTGGTTGGTTAGGTAAGTCTTTAGCAATTTCATTGTTAGATGAAGGTTATTTTGTAAAAGGGTCTACTACTACAGAAGAGAAATTAGAACTTTTAGAAATGAATAATATTGAACCTTATCTTGTTAATATTTCCGAATTTGAAGAGTTTGATGATTTCTTGCATACAGATATTTTAATTATTGCTATTACGTCTAAAGATGTGGATGGTTTTGAGAATTTAATTTCACAAATTGAAAATTCTGAAATTCAAAAAGTAATCTTTATCAGTTCTACTGGTGTCTATGGACGATTGAATAGAGTAATGACAGAAGAAGATGAAGTTTTAAAAACTCCGTTAACAGAAATTGAAAATTTATTTAGAGAAAATACTTTTTTCGAAACTACAATTATTCGTTTTGCTGGTTTGTTTGGTGATGTAAGACAACCTTGTAATTGGTTTAAAAACGGACGAAAAATTCCGCAACCAAAAGGATTTGTAAATATGATTCATAAAGAAGATTGTATTGAAATTATTCATGAAATCATCGCTCAAGATTGTTGGAATGAAACTTTTAATGCGTGTTCTAATCACCATCCAACAAGGAGAGAATTTTATACAATAGCAAAATTAAGTAACGATTTTGAAGTACCCGAATTTGAAGAGAATGAAGTGTACGAATGGAAAATTATCAGCTCTAAAAAAGTCCAGGAGGTTTTAGAGTATGAATTTATTCATGATGATTTGTTGAGTATTTAAGTATCAAATGTTCATTGTAAAAGGATATTGACGATGTATATGAGGTTTCTCAATCGCAAAAAAGCTCATTTCGAAATAACAAAACGTTTGTCTCTTTTTAGTTTGTAAATTGCTATGAGACTTCTCCTCATTCTTCGTTTGAAATAACAGTGAGCTGTGATGTGAGTTTGAGTATTTTTTTTGATAAACTAAATTGAAAAATTTTTAGAGTAACCAGAAATAAGTATAAATTGTCACTTCGACTTTTGGAGAAGTCTCATAGAGTAGATAACACAATACGTTGCACTTTTGTAAATTTTCGCGTGAGTTTATCTTGAGCGAAGTCGGAAAGCTAAAAAGCGCTCATTTTGAAATGATAAAAGGAGTGTGTTTTCTGTTTTTTTATGGATGAAGATAATTGTATCGAGTAGTTTTTATTTTTGCTAACTGCTAACTGCTAACTATATTTCCTCTTTCTCAAGTAATTAAAAACAAATCCGAAGGCAAATAAAAGTATTAGCGGAAGTACAACATTAAAAAACTGCCAAAAAGTACGTTCTTTAAATGCTTTTTGTTTGTCTAAAGTTCTTATCTGTAATGTTTTGTTTCTAAGTTGAATTAAGCCCGCATCATCTAATAAATAATCAACAGTGTTTAATAGGAAATCTTTATTTCCAAATTGTTGATTTGTCCATTTATCTCTATTTAAATCGAAAGGTTTTTCTTTTAAAATTTGGTTTTTGCCAATATCACCATCAGAAATTATTACCATTTTATTGTTGGTTGCATGGTCTTTAAATAAAGGTGTTTCAAAAGGTTTTACTCTATTTTTATAAGCCGATTTAAAATCACCTTCTAATAAAACAGCAAACAATTGATTTCCGCCTTTGTACTCATCTTCAATTACTTCATCTGCAATAGATTGGAGTTCAATAAAACTAGGAGTACCTACTTTTTTTGTTAATGTAGAACTTAGTAATAAAGGTGTTTTTTTTATGTTATTTTTTAAAGTATCAATCTGATTTGCAAATTGTAAACGAACAGGAGAAATGTTTTTTGTAATGGCATGATTTGGGTTTCCTCCAACCAAGGGGTGATAAAACCAGTCTAAATTTTTAAACTGCGTTTGATTGCCAACTTTACCAGTGGCTAATGGAATTTGAGCAGCATATAAATCTTTAATCAACGTAGTGTTAATTCTAATTCCGTAAGAAAATAACAGATCTGTTAAGTTTAAATCTCTTGGATATGCCAACATTTTACCGGAAGTAAACAAACTGTCTTGATCTGCTTGCACATTATCCAACATCCACAATGTTTTTCCACCATTGGCAATAAATTGATCTAAAGTTAGTTTTTCTTTCTCTGTAAATTTTTGAGTAGGTTTAGCAATAATAGCCAAATCTAAAGAGGTTAAATCTTTTAATGTTTGCTGCGGATTGGTTGTTACAGAATCTAAGGTAAACTTTGCTAGCTTATATTTCTTAGCAACTTCACTTAAAAAACTATATTGATAAATGTCTGGTAATTCTCCATTTCCGGTAATTACGGCAATACTTTTTTGTTTTTTTTGAGTAACGGAATTAATAGCATTAGAAAAACTATATTCTAAATTTTCAATGGCTTTTTGCAGCTGTTCGTCTTGAGACGCCACAATTGCATTTGGAAGCAAAGATACAATGGTGGCTTTTTTGCCGTAAGTTATTTCTGCCCAAGGAAAAATAATAGCTTCAGATAATTTTCCTTGCTCTTCTACTGTTAGTTGACTTGGCAGCATACCTCGTTTAATTAGGTTTTCTCGCTGGTTATCTGGAGCTTCAAAATTTATTTTTATGTTTGGGTTTTTAATGGCTAACTCTTCTAAATACTGACGAGTTTCTACCTGAAGTCTTTTAAATTCTGAAGGAAAATCACCTTCTAAATAAACAGAGATAAATAGTGGTTTATCAACTTTAGAAATAATTTTTTCTGTAGTTTTAGAAAGAGTGTAACGTTTATCTGCAGTTAAATCAAAACGTTTATAAAATGATTGATTGATAATATTTAAAAAAATCAATCCAATAATTAATATTGCTATATTTTTTAGTTTCTTATTCATTGTCTAGACGTATTTTAGTAATGAATAAAAAGAAAATAGTAACACTTAAAAAGTATACAATATCTCTTGAGTCTATAATACCTCTAGAAATACTTTTAAAATGTTCGTTTATTCCCATTTTTTTAATGGTTAAGTCATTACCAAGAGAATTGGAAATGGCATCGAAACCATAATACAAAAAGAAGGTAATAAAAACACCTAAAATAAAAGCGACTATTTGGTTTTTAGAAAGTGTAGATGTAAATAAACCAATAGCAGTATAGGTTGCTGCTAAAAATAATAAGCCAAGATAAGAGCCAATTGTGCTACCGAAATCTAGGTTTCCAATAGGGTTTCCTAATTGGTATATTGTATAAACGTAGGTTAGGGTTGGTATTAAAGCCACTACAACCAATAGGAGTGAAGCCAAGAATTTTCCCAACACAATTTGCCAGTCGGAAATTGGTTTTGTTTTTAAGAGCTCTATGGTGCCGCTGTTTAATTCGTCTGCAAAACTTTTCATGGTTATTGCCGGAATTAAAAATAGAAATACCCAAGGAGCAAAAAAGAAAAACGAATTTAAATCTGCAAAACCAGCGTTTAATATATTAAAGTCTCCTTTAAAAACCCATAAAAACAAACCGTTCATCAACAAGAAAACACCAATAACTAAATAGGCAATAGTACTTGAGAAAAATGAGTTGAATTCTTTTTTAAGGATTGATATCAATGTAAAATAGTTTATACGTTTACTTGGTTCTTTTTATTTCTAATTTTGTTGATAGAAATACGATTATGTTCATTTTAAATGATAATGAATTTATAAAATGTCATTCGAGGCTTGTCTAAGACTAATTTTCTTCATCAAAAGCACTTCGACAGGCTCAGTGTGACATTGTTTTTTTTAATTGTTCTTAGCTTTTAAGATGTTACTAAATTAATTTCAATAACCAATTAATAATTCTGATGTCAGTCTGAGTTTGTCGAAGACCTTTTATTTTAATCTCTTGGTTCTATTTTTCTAACTTATAGATTCTATTATCTTCAAAACCTTCGTCTGTTCTTTCTATTTGCAAGTCAAAATCTAGTTTATGTAATAACGTAATAGAAGCAAGATTATTTTTGTGTGTAAAAGCTTCAATAGTTTTTAATTCCATTTTTTCAAAAGCATACTCTAATATTTCTTCAAAAGCTTCCGTCATGTAACCTCTTTCTTGATAATCAGGATGAATTTCATACCCAATTTCTGCATAATTATCTGCAACATCAAAATTTCGTAAACCAATTGTACCTAATAATTCAGCACTGTTTTTAGATTCTAGAACCCAGAATATACCTTGGTTATCAGTAATTAAATTAGAAATTTCATCGATAAAAGCTCTAGATTCTGAAAGATTTTTTGGTGGTACTCTTTGTATATATTCATTTACCTCTTTATTTGCTCTTAAACCAAAAATTGCTTTTGCATCATCTAAGTTTAACGCTCTTAATGTTAATCTGTCTGTTTCTAAAACAGGGAATGTAGTAAAATCGAAATCCATTATTTATTATTATTTGTCTTTATTGTTTATTGTAAGCTAACTTTTTTATCCACACTCCAAGCAAGAGGTTTCTCATTGAAAAATAATTTTGTTTTTGCCCAAACATCTTTAAAAAGTAGCGAGTTTTTGTAATTTTCTAAATCTTTTTCTTGTTCCCAATAAGAATAGGTAAAAAAGATTTCTGGGTTCTTTTTATCTTGATATAATTCTAATAAATTACATCCTTTACTAGCTCTAATCAAAGCTTTTTTTTCTTCAAACAGTATTAAAAACTCTTTAATGTTCTTTGTATGAAAACTCATTTTTACTATTCGTACAAACATTCTATTATGTTAAAGGTGTAAAATCAGGTTGAGAATCATTAATAAAATCAATGGTAATCGAATCCCTATAATTTAATCCTAATAAGGTAGATGCCCCACCAACCGTTTCTAAATTACTTCTGTATACCGCAATTTCTAAATAGCCAGCAGAATTAAAAATGGCTAATCTACTTCCATCATATTTTATGTTGTCATGAGCACTATCGCCTGTTACTTCATTATATTTTGTAAATATTTTGGTAAAATGATAACGACTAGCACTTACTTTAAAACGGCGTCCTTTGCCTATTTCACTAAACATTTTTGTGCTAATATTACTAATTACGTTTCCATAATTATCTATATAAACAACGCCACCAATAATTTTATTTTTATCTTGATTTACTTTTGGCTGAATTTCAACTAACTTTTTGTATTCTTTAATTTCTTTGCCAATAACCGTTAAATTTCCGCCTCTGGCGATAAAACAAGCAACTTGTACAAAAACATCTAATACAGGAAAACTACTTTCTACTCTGTCATGAATATTAATTTCAACAATTCTTGTTGGATTGATTTCAGAAGCAATCATAGAGATTAATCCGTTATCCGGACACACAAAATAATGATTGTCTAATTCAATAGCAATATGTTTGTTATCATCACTTAATTCTGAATCTACACCAACAATGTGTATGGTTCCTTCAGGAAAACTTTTATAAGAATTTTTTAAAATATACGCGGTTTCGGTAATATTAAAAGGAGTAACCTCATGTGTAATGTCTACAATTTTAGCATCGGGTAGCTCAGAATAAATAGCTCCTTTTACAGCGCCTACAAAGTGGTCTTTTGTTCCAAAATCTGTTGTTAAGGTGATTATAGGCATTAAAAAAGGGCTGTTAATTAAATGTGTAAAAGTTGTTAATTATTTTACGCAAATCTAATCATTTTAGAAAATTTATTAGCTATTTTTAGTTGAAATAAAAATGTAATTTATTAATAAAAATTAATCATTTGAACGAACGCACTATAGAGCTTACAGAAATTAGTCCTAAAGATTTTTTCGGAGCACAAAACAGTACTATTGAACAGTTAAAAAGATACTTTCCAAAAATTAAAATCGTTGCTAGAGGGTCTAAATTAAAAATTTATGGAGACCCAGGAATTTTAGATGAGTTTGAAACTCGGTTAGAACGTTTGATAAAGTATTTTAATAAATACAATAAGTTAGATGAAAACAGTATAGAACAAATTTTAACATCTAACGGAAACGAAGAAAAAACAGCTGCTGCTAAAAATGCCAAAGAAGTTTTGGTACATGGTGTTAGCGGCAGGTTAATTAAAGCTCAAACTGAAAACCAGCGTAAAATGGTTACTTTAATGGCAAAGAATGATATGTTGTTTGCCGTTGGTCCTGCCGGTACAGGAAAAACCTATACAGCGGTTGCTTTGGCGGTAAAAGCTTTAAAAGAGAAAGAAGTTAGAAGAATAATTTTAACAAGACCCGCAGTAGAGTCTGGTGAAAATTTAGGATTTCTTCCAGGAGATTTAAAAGAAAAATTAGATCCCTACATGCAACCTTTATATGATGCTTTAAGAGATATGATTACGCATGAACGTTTAGAATCTTATTTAGAAAAAGGGGTGATACAAATTGCACCTTTGGCATTTATGCGTGGTAGAACTTTAGACAATGCATTTGTAATTTTAGACGAGGCGCAGAATACGACTCACAATCAAATGAAAATGTTTTTAACAAGAATGGGTAAAAGTGCAAAGTTTATTATTACGGGAGATCCTGGTCAGATAGATTTGCCAAGAAAACAAGTTTCTGGATTAAAAGAATCTTTATTAGCATTAAAAGATATAGAAGGTATTGCACAAGTTTATCTAGATGATAAAGACGTGGTAAGACACAGATTGGTTAGAAAAATTATTAGTGCTTATAAAAGTATAGAAACAGAATAGTTTTTATATGATATGGAGTATAGAAATGATTTTTTAGAAAGAGAAATACAGAAAATAACCCTATTTTAAGAAAAACACTCTCTAAAATAGCAAAAGATGATGATGACGTTTTTTCATTACAATCTTTTAATGAGGATTTAAAAGAGAAATTAGATTTTGGCTTTTATGAATTATTAGATTTAAGTAAAGATGATTTAAAAACGAAAATAGAAGGATTAAATGTGTTCGTTTTAGAAGAATTATTAAAAGTTTTTTATCAAATTAGTAAAAACGAAATGATAATTTCAGATAATTCTAATTTAAAAACAGCAGCATTAATTATCCTTGAAGAGATTGAAAATAATACCAAAGTTTATTCTTTAGAAAGACAACAGATAAAAAACTACTTCAAATCAGAAAAAAAAAGAAATTGAAAGCCTATTTTTGCGCCCACAACAACATAACATATAATGAATACAATTAACAATACTAATTTTAAATTTCCGAACCAAAAGTCTGTATATATAGGTAAAGTAAGAGAAGTTTATAATATAAATGATGCTCTTTTGGTAATGATTGCAACAGATAGATTGTCTGCTTTCGACGTTGTTTTACCACGTCAAATTCCATTTAAAGGTCAGATTTTAAATCAGATTGCCACAAAAATGATGAATGATACCGCAGATATTGTTCCTAATTGGTTAATTGCAAACCCAGATGAAAACGTTGCCGTTGGTCATTTATGTGAGCCTTTTAAAGTAGAAATGGTAATTCGTGGTTATATGTCTGGTCATGCAGCTCGTGAATACAAATTAGGTAAAAGAACTTTGTGTGGAGTTGAAATGGCAGAAGGATTAAAGGAAAACGATAAATTTCCGGAAGCTTTAATTACACCATCTACTAAAGCAGATAATGGTGAGCATGATGAAGATATTTCTAGAGAAGACATTTTATCCAAAGGAATTATTTCTGAAGAAGATTATATTGTATTAGAAAACTATACCAGAGCTTTATTTGCAAGAGGAACTGAAATTGCAGCAAAAAGAGGATTGATTTTAGTAGACACTAAATACGAATTCGGGAAAACAAAAGAAGGTAAAATTGTATTGATTGATGAAATTCATACACCAGATTCTTCTCGTTATTTTTATGCTGATGGGTATCAAGAAAGACAAGATAAAGGAGAAGCTCAAAAACAATTGTCTAAAGAATTTGTACGTCAGTGGTTAATTGAAAACGGTTTTCAAGGAAAAGACGGACAACAAATTCCGGCAATGACAGATGATAAAGTCATCGAAATTTCTAACAGGTATATAGAATTATACGAACAAATTACTGGAGAAGCTTTTGTAAAAGCGACTACAGATAATGTATTAAATAGAATTGAAGAGAATGTACTTCAATTTTTAAAATAACACATAAATTTACGTTATTGCGAGGAGGAACGACGTGGCAATCTGATTATTTTAATTATAAATAAAAGATTACTTCGTCATGCTTCCTCGTAATGACGAATTTTTTAAAACTAACAACCATGATTATAGAACCAAGAACAAGAGGATTTATCTGTTTAACATCGCACCCAACAGGTTGTGAGCAAAACGTGATCAATCAAATAGAATATGTAAAATCCAAAGGAAAAATAGACGGAGCAAAAAAAGTATTAGTAATAGGTGCTTCTACAGGATTTGGATTGGCTTCAAGAATATCTAGCGCATTTGGTTCTGATGCTGCTACAATTGGTGTTTTCTTTGACAAACCAGCAACAGAAGGAAGACCAGGTTCACCAGGTTTTTACAATACAGCTGCTTTTGAAAAACAAGCAATTGCTGCAGGTTTATATGCAAAAAGTATTAACGGAGATGCATTTTCTAATGAAATAAAAGAACAAGTTGTAAACTTAATCAAAGAAGATTTAGGTCAGATTGATTTAGTGATTTACAGTTTAGCATCACCAGTAAGAACACATCCAGTAACAGGAAAAAGATACAAATCGGTTTTAAAACCAATCGGAGGAGATTTTTCTAACAAAACAGTAGATTTCCATACAGGTAAAGTTTCAGAAATTTCTATAAAACCTGCAGAAGGAGACGATGTAGAAAATACTATAAACGTAATGGGTGGTGAAGATTGGAAAATGTGGATGGATGCATTACAATCTGAAAACTTATTAGCAGAAGGAGCAACAACAGTAGCTTACTCATACATTGGCCCAGAAGTTACAAAACCAGTATATAGAAACGGAACAATTGGTGCAGCAAAAGATCATTTAGAAGCAACTGCTTTTACAATTACAGACGATTTAAAATCGATTGGAGGAAAAGCGTATGTTTCTGTAAATAAAGCATTAGTTACACAAGCAAGTTCTGCAATTCCTGTAATTCCTTTATATATTTCTTTATTGTATAAAGTGATGAAAGCAAAAGGAATTCACGAAGGTTGTATCGAACAAATTCAGCGTTTGTATAGCGAGCGTTTATTTGGAGGTGATTTGGCTTTGGATGAAAAAGGAAGAATTAGAGTTGACGATTGGGAAATGAGAGAAGATGTCCAAGCAGAAGTTAACAAGCTTTGGGAAACTGCAACTACAGAAAACTTATCTGAAATTGGAGATTTAGAAGGCTATAGCAACGATTTTTACAACCTTTTCGGTTTTAAAGTTGCTGATGTAGATTATGATGCTGATGTAAATGAAGTAGTAAACGTACCAAGTATTCAGTAAGATTATTATCCTGCGATAGCGGAAACTTAAATACAAACCTCACAGTTAATGCTGCATTTATTTCGGCAACTATTGTGAGGTTTTTTTTATCTTGTAAAAAATTAAAGTTGATGAAAGCAGTTACCTTAAAACAATTAAAAGACGAACTTTCTCATAAGTCTGCCAATGAGCTGAAAGAGTTGTGTTTGCATTTATCAAAATTTAAAAAAGAGAATAAAGAATTACTAACGTATTTGTTATTCGAATCTCATGACGAAGAGCAATATATACAAAGTGTAAAAGATCAAATGGATGTGCTTTTTTCTGAGATTAATACCAAGAGTTATTTCTATATTAGAAAAAGTGTAAGAAAGATTTTAACCCTTACTAAAAAGTTTATTCGGTATTCTAAGAAGAAGGAAACCGAGGTAGCTTTATTACTTTATTTTTGTGTAAAATTAAAGGCATTTAAACCTTCTATAAAAAAGAGTCCAAGATTAACAAATACTTTTGATAGGCAAGTGGTTTTAATTAAAAAAATAATTGCAACGTTACACGAAGATTTACAATACGATTATCAACTAGAACTAGACGAATTATTAGATGAATAAAAAAGAGAGACCAGTATTAACGGATTTAGTGAATGAAGGAACTTCTGAAATGGAAAAATTTCAGAATGAAGTTTTAAGACCTGTTATAAAAATGCAACATAACTTGTTGATTAGTTTATTTAAGCACCATCTTATAAAAAGAAAAGTAGATTTTACAGATTTAACGGATAAGAAAAGAAGAAGTAAAATTACTGCTGTTTTTAAAACGGATAATAATTATAAGAACTTTACTTTAGGGATAATTATTGGTCATTTTTCTTCGGATGAATTTACTTTTTATGCTGATAATGCATCAGAAATTAATAGAAGAATTTTACAAATTGTTACGCAAAGATTAAAGGATTGTATTTTGGAGATTGTGTAAAAAGATTATAGTGACTAATTACCTTTTTATCATAATATTAATTAGTAATAATGAGAGAAAATCGTGAATAATGACGAAAAAAGAGCAAACTCATATTTATTGAGTTTAGGATTTGAAAAATTAGAATTTGAGCCAAATGGAAATATTCCACCAGATTTTTCGATCAATAAAAAAATTGGAATTGAAGTTAGAAGGTTAAATAAACATTATAATAACGAGCCTTTAGAAAAATTAGAATTTGGAGAAATAAGAAAAATTGAAAACTTTATTTTAAATTTTAGCTCAAATAAAACTTTTACAAATACACATTCTGTTTGCATTAATTATTCAAGACCATTAAAGTTTACTAAAATTAAGAAGAGAATTGAACAATCTTTGAATCATTATGTTCAGAATCTAAATCAAAATTTAGAATATAGCATCAATGAAAATTTCAAAATGAGTTTTATAGAATGTGAAGAAAGATTTGAAAGCGATTTTGAAGTGATGTTATGGGTAGATGCGAATAAAGGAGGCGTTGTGGTTAGTGACTTGAAAGAAAATATTATTATCGGATTAAAAGAAAAAGAAGAAAAGATAGCTGAATATTTTAATGAATTTGAAGAATGGTGGCTAATATTAATTAATCATATTTCTTCAGATATACGTAATCAAGAGTTAGAAATATTAAAAAAAGAAATTCCAAAATCAAAATTATTTAAAAAAATAATAATACTAGAACTTAGTAATCTAAAAGAGAAAACAATACACTGCTGCTAATATTGAGTATTAAGAATTGCTTATTTTTTGTCTAGTAAAAAAAACCATTCACATAAACCACAACTTTGTAGAACTATAAACCGTTATCTACATTTAAATAAAAATGACAGAATTTCTAGTTATAGCTTCTACAATTTCTTAAAAGAACTGACTAATTTTATTACAAATACGTTATATCTTGCATTCTGTTTATAAATAAAACATGCTTAACGTTAGAGCAAAATGAGATTACCTCAAAAACAAAACAACGAATAAAAATAAGCATTGGGTAAAAAACATTATTCCGATTATTAAAAATAAAATAAATGAATTCAAATTTTTTTGATTTAAAAACATACTTTATAGACGAAAAAGTCAATATTTTTAAGTTTAAAAATTGTTATAAAGTATTTAACGATAAAGGAAATGAGGTTGGTTCTGTAAATCAAACACTAACTTCAGGAGAAAAAGCGCTTAGGTTATTATTAAACAAGAGTATGTTGCCTTTTCTGCTAGAAATAAAAGATGTAAAAGGAAATATACTAGCATCTATATCTAGAGGTTGGACTTTCTATATGTCTACAATTCGTATTGATGATCCTAAAGGCAATACTATTGGTACAATCAAACAAAAATTTAAATTATTAAAACCAACTTTTAAAATTTATAATAGATCAGAAGAGCTTTTAGCTGTAATAACTGGAGATATGAAAGCGTGGAACTTTCAAATAAATGATTCTTCCGATAAACAAATAGGAACAATAAGCAAAAAATGGAATGGACCTCTGAAAGAAGTTTTTACTACAGCAGATAAATATAAAGTAGATTTAAATACTGATTTTGCTAATGATTCAAATAAGATTGTAATACTATCAAGTGCAATTACAATAGACATGGTTTGGAGGCAAAGTAGATAGTTATTCAGGTAAAATCAAACATAAAAAAAGCCGTTGTATTTAACTACAACGGCTTTTTTTTATGTTTTAATTTGGTGTTATTTCTTTGCTTTTGCTAATAAGTTCTTTTGATATTTTCCTTGCACAACATCTACAATAATTAAAATAGCTAAAACAAAATAGAATGTTGTTTTACTCATTGGTACAATTTCTTCACCAAATATTTTAATATGAGCTAAATGTCCGCCTTCTGTTACTAGCATTATTCCTACAATAAAAAGAATAAACAAACCAAGTACTTCGTACATTCTGTTTTTAGACAAAAAGGTAGAAATTTTATCAGCCATTACAAGCATTAATAAACCACTTATAACAATAGCAATGGCCATTACAATAAAAGCAGTTGTAGCGCTTTCTATTTCGCTAGTTAGACCAATTGCAGCTAAAATAGAATCGAAAGAGAAAACTAGATTCATAATAACGATACTTGTAATAACGGCATTTGCAGATTTGGTGCTTTTGCCTGTAGCCATATCAGAAACTTCAAGGCCTTTGGTAGAAATCATGTGCCAAATCTCTTTAATAGCTGTATAGATAATAAATCCTCCACCTAATAAAACAATGATACTATGTCCGTTAAAAGCAAAATGAATAACATCTTTTATTCCTCCGGATAAAAAAGAAAAAGGATCCTGAAAAAAATCGATAATAGAAACTAACACAAAAAGTAAAATAATTCTTAATACAATAGCGATTAAAATACCGACCTTTCTTACTCTTTTTTGATCTGCTTCTGGTGCTTTTTTAGATTCTAAGGATATGTAAAGTAAATTATCGAAACCAAGAACGGCTTGTAATAAAACCAACATTAATAATGTGAAAAGAATTCCTAACATTTTTTATTTTTTATAATTGATGAATCCAAAGATATTTTGATTGTTGATAATACACAATTTTTATTGGGTTTAGTTTTTAAAGTTTTAGAAACAAGAAACATGAAAAAGAGACTAAATCTTATGATGTAGCGAATGAAAGTTTTTCTCTTTGGTACTCTGCTCTAATTATTCGAGCACTCTGCGGTTATTTTAAAAAAGGTATTTCCAAAGAATACGCAAGCTCACAAAAGCAATTAAAATAGCAGTAGCTTTTTTAAGTTGAATAGGTGTAAAATAGTTATTGCTCATTCTGCTACCTATTTGTCCTCCAATAAAAACCGTAACTAATAAAATGGAAGTTAAGTTCCAGTCAATTATAAAATCAGGATTTGAATATTGACCCAACAAACCGGCTATAGAATTTACTAAAATGAAAACACTAGCTGTAGCGGCAATTTTTTTAGGGGTATCCCAGTTAGTAAGATGTAGAAGTGGAGCTAAAAATACGCCTCCACCAATGCCAACCATTCCAGATATAAAACCAATAATTCCACCAAAACTAGCATTTTTAATAGGTTTTAGATTGACTTTTTTTTCATCCGAAGAAATAATTTTTTTAGAAATCCACATGGTTATTGCAGCAAATAATAAGGTGAAGCCCAAAAGAATAAAGAAGAAATGCTGACTAATTTTTAATTTTCCACCTAAAAAAGCAAACGGAATGCTAAATAGTATAAGCGGAATTACTTTTTTCCAATCAATTTTCTTTTGATGATAAAATAAAAATACATTTCCAGAGACTACAACAATATTACACAACAAAGCAGTTGCTCTAATTTGTGTAAAAACGATTCCTGTTAATGCCAAAATAGCTAAATAGCTAGAGCCACCACCAAAACCTACGGAAGAATATAAAATGGCTACCGTAAAAAATAATAATATAATGTGCCAATAAGTAAAAAATGAGTCTATTAACAAATTGTAAGTTTAGATGTTTCGTAGTTTTTATTTAATTTTAAATAAAAATAAAGGTAGTATAAATATTGATGAAATTATTACAGATATTTTTATAAACATTACTAACATTTAAAAAAACTTTGTTTTACTAAATGAAGTAGCAGTCGTTGTAAATGTATACAAAGCTAATTTTCCTGTTTTTTCAATTTAGTAAAATAAGTCTTAGTAATTAGTGATATTCATTATTGTAGGGCTTTTTTTGTTTTAAATAATTAAATTTTTAACAAATATGTTGATTTTATATTGCTAAATTACTATATTTATGCTAAATTGATATATGTTATGATAGATTGTTGTCCAAATTGTAATTCAGATAAATACATTAAAAGTGGTATTATTAATAATAGACAGCGATATAAATGTAAAAAATGTAATTACTTTTTTACTGTAAATAAGATTGGTAAAAAGATAGACGACTATTATGTTAACAAATCTTTACAGCTATATCTAGAGGGATTAACCTATCGGGAAATTGAGCGAATTTTAGGAGTTTCTCACGTAAGTATTATGAATTGGGTAAAAAAATATAATATTAAAAGACCTTATAATTCTAAATATCATTCAACGTATAAGATTTTAAATGCAAGAGAACTAGGTGTTTATTTTAGTAATTCAGAAAATATAAAGGGAGCTGGCGTTGTAGTCACCGAGTTAGGGGACAAGTTTATGCTTATTAAATGGGAGCGTTTTAAAGATTAGTATATAAAATTAACATAAAAATATAGTAATTTTTTTTAAACAGATTGTTTTTAGGAGTTTAGCAGTGCACACAAAATCAATGATTCACTAACTAAACAATTAATTTCATGAAAAAGCAAAGATTACTATTGCTAGGATTTTTTCTAGCCTCCTTTCAGTTTCTTATAGCACAAGGGTCTCCAGACTATAATGGCGGACTAAAAATTAAATTTGATGAGGACGGCAAAAAATACCTTCGTTTAATTTCTTGGGCGCAAGTACAAGCAACTTATAATAATGATGCACCTGCAACTTCTAGTAAAACAAGTTTTAATTTAAGAAGAGCGCGTGTTCTCATGTTTTCTCAAATTACAGATAAATTTTTACTCTTAACACATTTTGGTTTAAATAGTTTAAACGCAGGTTCACTCTCACCAACAGGTAAAGGAGAAGGATCTCAACTTTTCTTACATGCGGCTTGGGCACAATATAATTTAGGTAAAAACCATGCTATAGGTGGAGGTTTGCATTATTTTAATGGTATCTCTAGATTAAACAATCAAAGTACCTTAAACATGATGACCTTAGATAATAATCGTCAATCTTGGGCTACCATTGGGTTGTCAGATCAATTTGCAAGACATGTGGGGATTTTTATGAAAGGTAAATTTGGGAAACTACAATATAGAGTTGCCGTAAATGACGCAATAATAAACGGGTTAGACGCTAGACCTGCCGTAAGTGGACAAGCGGTGTATGGAGGCGCAAACTTATTGGGCACTAAAGAAGCTGGTAAAACTTTTGCAGGGTATTTTGAATACAACCTATTAGATCAAGAATCTAACTTTTTACCTTATAAGGTAGGAACGTATCTTGGTGGAAAAAAAGTATTTAATATAGGTGCCGGATTTTTCTTACATCCAAAAGGTACTGTGAAAATAGAAAGTGGAAATACTGTAGGAGAAGATGTTTCCATTTTTGCTATAGACGCTTTTTATGACGCTCCATTGGGTGATGATGGAAGCGCTTTAACTGCGTACGCTACATATCAATCTAATGACTACGGAGAAAATTATTTATACAGTGCTTATGGTACTGGTAATATGGTGTATACACACATAGGATATGTTTTTGCTGGTGATAAAACAAAAACAAGATTTCAACCTTATGCTTCTTATGGTAGTAATAGCTACGATGCTACTTCTAACAATAGAAACATTTTAGGATTAGGTATTAATGCCTATATGAGCGGACATAATTCTAAATTAACCTTAGAGTATAAAAATCAAGATTTCGGAACTTCAACAAGTGCTGTAACCTTACAAGCAATGATCTATTTATAAAAACGAACAATATGAGTGATGAACAAAAAAACGCCTCGGCGTATTGGAAAGAAAATATTAAGTATTTAACAATACTACTTATAATATGGTTTGTAGTATCCTTCGGATGCGGAATAATATTTAGAGAAGCATTAGATACCATAAGGCTTGGTGGTTTTAAACTAGGTTTCTGGTTTGCCCAACAAGGATCGATTTATGTATTTGTGATTTTAATTTTCGTTTACATACGATTAATGAATAAACTAGATAAAAAATACGGTTTCGACGAGTAAATCTAATCCTTAACTAAAAATAAAATAAAATATTATGAGTGTACAAACTTGGACATGGATATTAGTAGGGATTTCTTTTACCCTATATTTTGGAATCGCAATTTGGGCTAGAGCGGGCTCAACAAAAGAATTTTATGTAGCTGGTGGAGGTGTTTCTCCTTTAGCAAATGGTATGGCAACCGCTGCCGATTGGATGAGTGCCGCCTCATTTATTAGTATGGCAGGTATTATTTCCTTTGCAGGGTATGATGGCTCTGTTTATTTAATGGGATGGACCGGTGGATATGTGCTTTTAGCGCTATTGTTAGCTCCCTATTTACGTAAGTTTGGTAAGTTTACAGTACCAGATTTTATTGGAGATCGGTATTACTCAAACACAGCAAGAACAGTGGCCGTAATATGTGCTTTAATTGTGTCTTTTACCTATGTAGCAGGACAAATGAGAGGAGTAGGAATTGTTTTTTCTCAGTTCTTACAAGTAGATATTATTTATGGCGTTTTAATTGGTATGACAGTAGTTTTGGTATTTGCTCTTTTAGGAGGGATGAAAGGAATTACTTATACACAGGTAGCTCAATATTGTGTATTGATTTTTGCTTTTATGGTACCAGCGTTTTTTATCTCTGTACAAATGACGGGGAATTTAATTCCGCAAATAGGAATGGGAAGTACTGTAGAAGATGGTACTTATCTTTTAGATAAATTAGATGCTTTACACACACAATTAGGGTTTAAAGAATATACTTCTGGTTCTAAATCTACTTGGGATGTTTTTGCAATTACGTTAGCATTAATGGCAGGTACAGCAGGATTACCGCATGTTATTGTTCGTTTCTTTACGGTACCTAAAGTAAAAGATGCACGTAAATCTGCAGGATATGCGTTGCTTTTAATCGCTATTTTATATACTACAGCACCTGCAATTGCAGTTTTTTCTAGAACCAATTTAATAGAAACAGTAAGTGAAAAAGAATATTCAGAAATTCCGGTATGGTTTAAAAACTGGGAAAACACAGGGTTAATTTCTTGGACAGATAAAAATGGTGATGGTAAAATTCAGTATGTTGCAGGGAATGCTTTAGATGGTAAAAAACCGGTATATACTGAAGATAGAGGTACATTTGGAGAAAGATTGATTTCAAATTCTAATATGTCTGCTAAAAACGAATTGTATGTAGATAGAGATATTATGGTATTGGCAAATCCGGAAATAGCACAGTTACCAAATTGGGTAATAGGCTTAGTTGCAGCGGGTGGATTAGCAGCAGCTTTATCTACAGCAGCAGGTTTATTGCTGGTAATTTCAACATCCGTTTCTCATGATTTAATTAAAAAACAATTAAAACCAGATATCTCAGATAAAGCAGAATTAATGGCTGCTAGAATAGCAATTTTTGTAGCAATTTTAATTGCAGGGTACTTTGGTATTAATCCGCCTGGGTTTGTCGCAGCTGTAGTTGCATTGGCATTTGGTTTGGCTGCAGCTTCTTTCTTTCCAGCGATTGTTTTAGGTATTTTTGATAAAAAAATGAATAAAGAAGGAGCGATATCAGGAATGATTGTAGGTATTGTATTGATGCTCTTTTACATGATGAAATTTAAATTAGACATGTTTGGCGGCGGTACACAAGAAGATTGGTGGTTTGGTACTTCTCCAGAAGGTTTTGGAACTATTGCAATGTTTGTTAATGTGGTTATTTCTGTAGTCGTTTCTAGAGTTACGGCAGCGCCACCACAAAATGTGCAAGAAATGGTAGAAAGTATAAGAATACCATCGGGAGCAGGAGAAGCTTCTGATCATTAAACAGAACCATTTTTATGTTTTCTTTTAAAATATAAAATATAGTTTAAATAAGTTAGTTAGAAATCAGCATTACAACTTGTAGTGCTGATTTTTTTATTATTTTTAAGGTTCAAAGTAAATCAATGAAAAAAAGACATGAGCAGAAGTTAATTGTATTATCAATTGCATTGTTTTTAATGTTTAATATACCCTTTGTCCTTGTTTTTAATTTTGAAGGAGCAATTTGGGGGATTCCTACATTTTATTTTTCAATATTTTCTATTTGGTTATTGTCTATTGTAATTTCATTTATCGTCTTAAATCGTCATTATGAATAGTTTTACTTTAATAGTCATTATAATTATTTATTTAGCGGTGTTGTTCTACATTGCTTTTCTTGCTGAAAAAAAACGACAAAGTAAATGGGTAAATAATCCGTATGTCTATACTTTGTCTTTAGCTGTATTTTGTTCTGCATGGACCTATTATGGTAGTGTAGGAATTGCAGCAAATTCCGGAATTAACTTTTTGCCAATTTATTTAGGTCCTGTTATTGCGGGGCCTTTATGGATTATTGTGCTTCGAAAAATTATTAGAATTTCTAAACAGCATAAAATTTCTTCCATTGCAGATTTTATTTCTTTGCGCTACGGAAACAATCGGTTTTTGGGAGCCTTGGTCACGATTATTTGCCTTTTCGGAACTTTGCCTTACATTTCTTTACAATTAAAAGCAGTTTCTGAAACATTTGAAATTATGTCTGATGATACGAGTTATATTTCTACATCAATTATTGACGATTCTACTTTTTACGTTGCTTTATTATTAGCTGTTTTTGCTGCTTTTTTTGGAACCCAAAATACAGATGCATCAGAAAAACATAAAGGAATTGTTGCTACAGTTGCTTTTGAGTCTGTTTTAAAATTGGTTTTCTTCACCATTATTGGTGGGTATATTACATTTTACTTGTTTGATGGTACAACAGATATTTATGATAAAATTTCAAATACAGAAAATTTTAAAGAGCTTACTACACTAAGTGGTGTAGAAGATGGTTTTAATTGGTTTTTTATGATTGCTTTATCTTTTATGTCTATATTTTTATTACCACGTCAGTTTCAAGTTATGGTTTTAGAAAACAATAGAGAAAAACATTTAAAGAAAGCAATTTGGTTGTTTCCATTGTACTTATTGCTTTTTAATATTTTTGTTATTTTTATTGCTTGGGCAGGTAAATTAACCTTTGGTTCTACTCAAAATGCAGAGTATTATTCTTTACTACTTCCGTTAGAACACGGAAATTCACTTTTAGCAACGCTTGTTTTTTTAGGAGGTTTTTCTGCGGTTATTTCTATGGTGGTAGTTTCTACCTTGGCATTATCAACCATGGTTAGTAATAACTTAATTATTCCTTATGGGTTTTTAGATAAATTTATTAAAAATCAACCAGAACGAAATTCAAAATATATTAAAAGCATTCGTCGTATTTCTATTTTTACCATTATTATTTCGGCGTATTTCTTCTATGTTTCGTTTTCAAAAGAGCTTTCTTTGTATTCTATTGGGTTAATCTCTTTTGTTATTATAGCGCAATTAGCACCTTCCTTTTTTATTGGTTTATTCTGGAATCGTGGTTCTTCAAAAGCGGCTATTATCGGAATGATTATTGGTTTTCTTATTGCTATTTACACTTTAGTTTTACCTTTTACATTACAAGCCTATACCGGAACAGATTATTTTACGCAACACGGATTATTTGGTATTGCTGCATTAAAACCAAATGCTTTGTTAGGTATCGATTTTTTAAGTCCGCCTGCTCATGCATTTTTCTGGAGTATTTCGTTTAATTTAATGAGTTATTTAGTGTTTTCATTAGTTTCTAAAGGAAATTATAGAGAGCGTAATTATGCAGAAATGTTTGTAGACAGTAAGAGTTTTACCTCACTTCAAGAAAATGCATTTGTTTGGAAAGGAGAGGCTTATGTTTCAGATGTTAAAAATGTTTTAGTTCGTTTTTTAGGTGAAGAACGCGCTACACGTGCTCTTAAAATATTTTTCACCAAGCATAAATTGCCTTTAGATACCCAATTGGGAGATGCTAGATTAATTAATTTTTCAGAAAAATTATTAACAGGTAGTATTGGTTCTGCATCCGCAAAAATATTGATTGCAAGTGTGGTAAAAGAAGAGCAAATTAGTTTGGTTGAGGTGTTAAAAATTTTAGAAGAATCTAAAGAGAACATTGTAAATAATAAGGTTTTGTTAGAAAAATCAAATGAATTGTCTCAATTGTCATCAAAATTAAAAGATGCAAATAAAGAATTAATAAGTAAAGACAAGCAAAAAGACGAATTTTTAGATACGGTTGCTCATGAATTGAAAACACCAATTACAGGGATTCGTGCAGCTACTGAGCTATTGATGGATGAAGATGATGATATGCCTCAAGAAATGAAAGCCCAGTTTTTAAAGAATATTCTGCAAGATTCTGAGCGTTTAGGGCGTTTAATTCATAATATTTTAGATTTTGAAAAACTAGAAACAGGAAGATTAAATTTAGACTTAGAATATTTAGACATTCAAAAGACGATTGCGAAGGCAATTGGCAGTATTTCTCAAATTGCGGCGAAAAAAGGAGTGAAAATCGTTGTGAATAATGTGCATTCTTTTAAAATAAATTATGATGAAGATAGAATTCTACAAGTATTAACCAATTTATTGTCGAATGCCATTAAGTTTTGCCAACCACAAACCGGGAAAATTTATATAGATTATAAATTAGGAAATGCCTTGGTAGAAATCTCTGTAACCGATAATGGTAAAGGGATTCCGGAAGAAGATCATGCATTTGTTTTTGATAAGTTCTATCAATCTAAACATCAAAACACCATTAAACCACAAGGTAGTGGATTAGGATTGGCAATTACCAAACAAATAGTGGAAAAACACCAAGGAAAAATTTGGGCTAAAAAAGGTATAAAAAATGGTGCAACATTTGTTTTTACCATCCCTTTTAAGTAAATTGTAGCCTTAAAGTATGAAGAATAGAATTTTAATTGTTGACGATGAGCCCAATATTGTAATGTTGTTAGAATACGCTTTTAAAAAACAAGATTTTGAAGTGTTTATTGCAAGAGATGGGAGTGAAGCTTTAGAGATATTAAAACATCAAGTACCTAACATCGTTTTGTTAGATATTATGATGCCGAATGTAGATGGTTATCAAACCTTACAAGAGATCAAAAAAAATAAAAGTTTAAAAGATACCAAAGTGGTCTTTTTAACTGCAAAAAATAAAGCTTCAGACGTTGAAAAAGGTTTAAAACTTGGAGCAGATAAGTATTTAACAAAACCTTTTTCAGTAAAAAAACTAGTTTCAGAAATATTGGAACTTTTAGCTTAAAAGATAGTCTTTATCGCTATTAAATATTGATTTTGTGTGCAAACAAACAATGTTTAATTAAAATTTAAAGACATGAAATATCAATTGAATGCACTTGCATCAGATGTTTTTATCAGCATTTATGCAATCAGTACCTTGTATTTTAGGTTTAAGTTTGAAAATAGTGGAAATATAGATCCTATACTATCTGTAGTTTTAGGTCTTTCTTTTGTAACTATTATTTGGGCACTTATAAAACTTAAAATATTAAACCCTAATTGGTTTGGCTTATTTAATTCTAAAAAAGCGAGATCATGAAATACCAAGAATTTTATCAAAAAAGTATTCTTCAGCCAGAAAAATTCTGGAGCAAGCATGCAAATAAATTAGATTGGTTTAAAACACCAACAACTATTTTATCAAAAGATGCCTATAACTACCATCAATGGTTTGCAGATGGCGAACTTAATTTAAGTTATTTGTGCATAGACAAACATATTAAAGATGGTTTTGGAGATCAAAATGCCATTATTTATGACTCCCCAGTAACCAATACAAAACAACATATTACCTTTCATCAATTACATCACGAAGTTTCTAAACTCGCTGGTGGATTGCAAGATTTAGGTTTAAAAAAAGGGGATACATGTATTATTTATATGCCTATGATTCCGCAAGCTTTATTCGCTATGTTGGCTTGTGTTCGGATAGGTGTTATTCATTCTGTGGTATTTGGTGGTTTTGCTCCACATGAGTTGGCCATCAGAATAGATGATTGTAAACCAAAAGTGATTATTACTGCGTCTAGTGGTGTAGAAATAGAAAAGATAATTCCGTATAAACCTTATGTAGATGAAGCAATAGAGAAATCTCAAAATAAACCAGAAAAGGTAATTGTTTTCGATAGAGAATTAGGGGTAGAAGTACCAAAGAAAGGCTACGATGTAGACTATATTGATTTGGTTGAAAAATCTCCTTCTATTGAAGCTGTTTCTTTGGCATCTACAGATCCGTCTTACATTCTATATACTTCGGGAACGACAGGGAAACCAAAAGGAATTATTAGAGATACTGGTGGTTATGCAACTGCTTTAAAATTTTCTATGAAATATATTTATGGTGTTAAGAAAGGAGATGTATTTTGGGCAGCAAGTGATGTTGGTTGGGTTGTAGGGCATAGTTATATTGTGTATGCACCTTTATTAAATAGAAATACAACCATTCTTTTTGAAGGAAAACCTATTAGAACTCCAGATGCTTCTACTTTTTGGCGCGTAATTAGTGAGCATAATGTTAAAGTGATGTTTACTGCTCCAACGGCAATTAGAGCAATTAAAAAAGAAGATCCTAACGGAAGGATGATTAAAAAATATGATTTATCGAGTTTAAAATATCAATTTTTGGCAGGAGAACGCTGTGATGTAGCGACCTTAACTTGGACTAAAGAGCATTTAAAAGTTCCGGTGATAGACCATTGGTGGCAAACAGAAAGTGGTTGGCCTATGGTGGCAAATATGGTGGGTGTAGCCTTGCAGGAAGTAAAACCCGGATCTGCAAGTTTTCCGGTTTGTGGTTATGATATTCGAATTTTAAATGAAGAGGGAGAAGAAGTTGCTTCTAGTGTAGAAGGTTTTGTTGCCGTGAAATTGCCTTTACCTCCCGGAACTTTAATGAATCTTTGGGGCAATCCAGAACGTTTTAAAGCGGGTTATTTAAATCGTTTTCCAGGATATTATTTCTCTGGTGATGGAGGATACAAAGATGAAGATGGTTATGTTTTTATAACAGGGAGAGTAGATGATATTATAAACGTTGCCGGACACCGATTGTCTACCGCAGAAATGGAAGAAGTTGTAGCTTCTCATAAAGCAGTAGCAGAATGTGCTGTTTTTGGAGTGCATTGTGATTTAAAAGGTCAGAAACCTCTAGGTTTAGTGGTTTTAAAATCGGGTGACGATTATAATGAAGAAAAAATTCAGAAAGAAATTTTAAAAGATGTGCGTCATGAAATTGGTGCAGTGGCTTCTTTTAGAGATGTATTAGTTGTTAATCGCTTGCCAAAAACTAGAAGTGGAAAAATTCTTCGTAAATTGTTACGAAATATTGCAGATGACCTGCAGTATAATGTACCCTCAACAATTGATGATATCGCAATTATAAACGAAATAAAAAGTGTTTACCAGAAGCATCATATAGGTATTCATAAGTAAAGAAAGTATATAAAACCAACTTGTTTCACTTGGCATTAATAGTAAAATGCCTTATAAAAATTAAATAAAAATATTATGAGTAATTACCACATAAAACACTTAGAAGAATACTTTAAAGTCTATAGAAAATCTATTAGAGAGCCAGAAGTATTTTGGGAAGAAATAGCGGAAGAGCATTTTTTATGGAGAAAAAAATGGGATAATGTTTTAGATTGGGATTTTTCTAAACCAGAAATTAAATGGTTTGAAGGGGCAAAATTAAATATTACAGAAAACTGTATTGATAGGCATTTGGCTACGAGATCAGACAAAACGGCTATTTTATTTGAACCGAATGATCCAAATGAGCCCGCAGAACATATTAGCTACAAACAATTGTCTGAAAGAGTCAATCAATTTGCCAATGTTTTAAAAGAACACGGAGTTCAAAAAGGAGATAGAGTTTGTATTTATGTTCCTATGATTCCAGAATTAGCAATTTCTTTATTGGCATGTGCTAGAATTGGGGCAATTCATTCTGTAGTTTTTGCAGGTTTTTCATCTACCGCATTATCAACAAGAATTAATGATTCTGACTGTAAAATGGTAATTACTGCAGATGGTTCTTATCGAGGGAAAAAATCTATCGATTTAAAAGGAATTGTAGATGAAGCTTTAGAAAAATGTCCGGGAGTTAATAATGTTTTGGTTGCAAAAAGAACCAATGCAGCTATCAACATGAAAGAAGGAAGAGATAAATGGCTACAACCTTTGTTAGATGAAGCATCTAAAGAGTGCAGTGCAGAAATTATGGACGCAGAAGATCCGTTATTTATTTTGTACACTTCTGGTTCTACAGGAAAACCAAAAGGAATGGTACATACAACTGCAGGATATATGGTGTATACAGCATATACTTTTAAAAATGCATTTCAATATAGAGAAAACGATGTGTATTGGTGTACTGCCGATATTGGTTGGATTACTGGCCATTCTTATATTGTGTATGGCCCGTTAGCAAACGGAGCAACCACGCTATTGTTTGAAGGTGTACCAAGTTATCCAGATTTTGGACGTTTTTGGGATATTGTAGATAAACATAAAGTGAGTCAATTTTATACCGCTCCAACCGCCATAAGAGCATTGGCAAAACAAGGAACAGCATTGATAGAAAAATACGATTTATCATCTTTAAAAGTGCTAGGATCTGTAGGAGAACCAATTAATGAGGAAGCTTGGCACTGGTATAATGATAATGTAGGGAAAGGAAAAAGTCCTATTATAGATTCTTGGTGGCAAACAGAAACAGGAGGAATTATGATTACGCCTATCCCTTACGTAACACCAACAAGACCAACGTATGCAACATTACCTTTTATAGGAATTCAACCAGCTATAATGGATGAAGACGGAGGTGAATTAAAAGGGAATCAAGTAGAAGGAAGGTTGTGTATAAAATATCCTTGGCCAAGTATTGCTAGAACTATCTGGGGAGATCACCAACGTTATAAGGAAACCTATTTTTCTGCCTATAAAGACATGTATTTTACGGGTGATGGAGCACTTAGAGATGAGGTTGGATATTATAGAATTACGGGTAGAGTAGATGATGTAATTATTGTATCTGGACACAATTTAGGTACTGCACCAATAGAAGATGCTATTAATGAACATCCTGCAATTGCAGAATCTGCTATTGTTGGTTTCCCTCATGATATAAAAGGAAGTGCATTGTATGGGTATATTACCTTAAAAGATGCCGGTGAATATAGAGATCATGCTAATTTACAGAAGGAAATTAATCAATTGATAACAGATAGAATTGGGCCTATTGCAAAACTAGATAAAATTCAGTTTACAGAAGGATTGCCAAAAACACGTTCTGGTAAAATTATGAGACGTATTTTACGTAAAATAGCTTGTAATGAAATGGATAATTTAGGAGATACAAGTACACTTTTAAACCCAGAAGTAGTAAAAGGTATTATTGAGAATCGATTGTAAAAAAGATAATTTTTGATGGGAATTCATATTACTATTGAAGATAAATTAAAAGAGCGTATTAAAGAGCTAACTTGTTTGTATAAAGTTAGCTCTTTAATTCGTAATAATAATTTTAGTGATATAAACACACTTTTTAAGGAAATTGCAGCAAGTGTAAAGGAGGCCATAAGATTTCCGGAAGAAGCATTTGTAGAAATTAGAATTGAAGATTTTGTTTTTGTAGAAGGAAGAAAAATACAAGATGCTATTTTTATTATTTCAGCCGTTAAGGCTTTTGGTAAAATTAAAGGATCTTTAACGGTAGGGTATTCAAAACAAAAGTTTTCTGAAAATTCTTTTTTAGAAGAAGAAAAATTATTGTTGCATAAAATAGCTACTGAAATTGGGGACTTTTTAGAACGAAAGCAGATAATTGAAAAAGAGGAAATTGCTAAAAGACAAATTGAAAGAGCAGGAAGGCTTACTATTTTAGGAGAAATTACTGCAGGAATTGCACATGAATTAAATACGCCTTTAGCAAATATTTTGGGCTTTGCAGAATTGTTAAAAGAACAATATAAAGACGATAAAGTAGCAAGTGAAGATTTAAAAAAAATAATTAATAGTGCTATTTATTCTAGAGAGGTGGTAAAGAAATTAATGTTTTTTTCTTGCGAAATGCCTCAGCAAATGACTTCTGTAAATATCAATTTAATTATTAACGAGGCTATTAGTTTGTTGAATCCTAATTTTAAGAAAAAAAACATTCAATGTACTATTACTTTTTCTAGTGATGAAATTTACTTAAAAGTTGATAGAATTCAGTTAACCCAAGTAATTTTTAATTTGGTTATCAATGCTATTTATTTTTCACCAGTTAAAGGGAAAATCAACATTGATGTTTTAGAGAATTCAAAAAAGATTCAAATCAGAATTTCTGATGAAGGAGAAGGAATTCAATCCGTTAATTCAGAAAATATCTTTAATCCTTTTTTTACTACCAAACCTATTGGAGATGGTTCTGGTTTAGGTTTAAGTGTTGTACATGGAATTATTAAAAGTCATAAAGGGACCATAATTCATCAACCAAACTCGCCAAAAGGTACTATTTTTGTTGTTAGTTTTCCTAAAAGTTAAAAGATGCTAAACAAAGAAAATATACTAATTGTAGATGATGATGTTCTTATTTTAGAACTCATACAAAGACATTTACAGTCCTTAAATTACCATACTTACAAAGCAATTTCTGTAAAAGAAGCTTTAGAGATTTTAAAAGATACCTCTATAGATTTATTAATTACAGACTTGCAAATGCCCGGAGTAGACGGATTGGAGTTAATTAAATATGCGTCTGCACATTATCCTAAAATACCAAAATTGGTGGTTACAGGTTTCCCTTCTATACAAGGTGCTTTAGAGGTTATGAAGTCTGGTGCTGCAGATTATATTACAAAGCCTTTTACAAAAGAAGAACTAAAAACGGCAATTTTAAAATCTTTAGAAATGAAACCTAAAGGTGATAAAATTACCAAAGAAAAAGAAGTAGCAACAAATAAACCTTATGGAGAATTAATAGGTGCATCAACTGCAATGAAAAAAGTTACAGACGTTATAGAGCGTTTAAAAAATAATAAAGCAACGGTTTTTATTCATGGAGAAAGCGGAACAGGAAAAGAGTTGGTAGCGCGTTCTATACATTATATGGGTAAATATTCCTCAGCACCTTTTATAGTGGTAAACTGTGGTGCAATACCAGAAAACTTGTTAGAATCAGAATTGTTTGGTTATGTAAAGGGAGCATTTACAGGGGCAGAAAAAGATAGAAAAGGTTTTTTTCAAGCGGCAAATAATGGAACTATTTTTTTAGATGAAATTGGTAACGCATCCTTAGCAACCCAATTAAGATTATTACGTGTTTTACAAGAAAAGGAAGTGGTACGAGTTGGTTCTCAAAAAGCAGAAAAAATTGATGTTAGAGTAATTGCAGCTACCAATATTGACCTAAAAGATTTAATCGAAAAAAAACGGTTTAGAGAAGATTTATATTACAGATTAACAGTTGTAGAAATTAATGTACCAACGTTATTAGAAAGAAGTTCAGACATTCCTTTATTAGTAGATAAATTTTTATTTAAATACGGAATAGAGTACAAAGACCGATTTTTAAAGATGACACCAGAGGCTTTAGAAGTGTTGATAAATTATAATTGGCCTGGAAATATTAGAGAGTTAGAAAATGTAATACAAAGAGCTATTATTATGTCTGATAGGTTTGTAGATGTAGAACATTTACCAGAGCATATAAAGTATCAAATCGATTTTTCTAAAACAAACAAATTGTTGTCTTTAAAAGAGTTTGAGAAAACCTATATTTTAAAAGTATTGCAAGCTACCAATAACAACAAAACAAAAGCAGCAGAAATTCTTCAAATTGATAGAAAAACACTTCGAGAGAAATTAAAATAAGTCATTTTTAAAAACGAGTAAAATAGTAGCAGCTGGGGAATTATTCCTCAGCTGTTATTTTTTGTTATATAAGTAGATTTTGTATAAGTTGCTTATATATAGGTGGTTGATGTTCTTTTTGTGTTTGTTTGAAAAATATGGCACATGGCTTGCAAATAGGTAATCGTAATTAAAAATATAATTATGAAAATGAATTGTAATAGTTTATGTACTACTTGCCTGCACACAAGTGATTGCAGTTTAACATCAAATAAAAGTTTTATTTGGTCATGTAGCGAGTATGAAAAAAGGAGTTTTATAAAAACCAATTCTACACCTATTTTAACGCCAAACTTTAGTTTCACAGAAAGTGAAAGAGAGTTTGAAATTATTTAATTATGGCGACTTTAACAAAAGAATTAAAACAAAAAAAACAGCCTAAACAAGGCATGTTAGAAAACGTAATGAAGCAGTTTGAAAATGCTGCGGAATTAGTAAACTTAAATCCGAATATAAAAAAGATATTAAGTGTAACCAATAATGAACTAATTATACATTTTCCTGTAAGAATGGACAATGGAGAAGTAGAAGTTTTTAAAGGATATAGAGTACAACATAATAATGCACTTGGCCCATATAAGGGAGGTTTAAGGTATCACCCAACAATAGATATTGATGCCGTAAAAGCATTGGCAATGTGGATGACTTGGAAAACTTCTTTGGCAGGTTTGCCTTACGGTGGGGCAAAAGGAGGAATTCAATTTGATCCAAAAAAGTACTCTAATTCAGAATTAGAACGTATTACTAGGCGATTTACCTATGCTTTAGGAGATAATATTGGTCCGGAACACGATATACCTGCACCAGACGTAAATACAAATTCACAAACCATGGCTTGGATAGCAGATACTTATATGTCTACGAAGACGCCATCTGAAAGATCTAGAAGTCAGCATGTAGTTACAGGAAAACCAATTGGTTCTGGAGGTTTAGAAGGAAGAGATAGAGCTACTGGTTATGGTGTTTTTCTAACGATTAAGTTTTGGGCAAATCAGAAAAGTATAGCGCTTAAAAATAAAACTTTTATAGTTCAGGGATTTGGAAATGTTGGCTATTGGGCCGCACATTTTTTAGAAAAAGAAGGTGCTAAATTAGTAGGTGTTCAAGATGCATTTGGCACTATTGTAAATAAAAGAGGGTTAGAAGTTGAAAGCTTATTAACGTTTACCAAAGAGAATAATGGAAGTATCGTTGGTTTTCCAAATTCAATAAATATTGATAAAGAAGATTTTTTCGGATTAGAGTGTGATATCTGTATTCCTGCTGCTTTGGGAAATCAAATAACAGAAGAAAAAGCACATCAAATTAAAGCTTTTTTAATTGCTGAAGGAGCAAATGGGCCTACAACTGTTGAAGCAGAAGAAATTTTAAAGGAAAGAGGAATTACAATTATTCCTGATATTTTATGTAATTCTGGTGGAGTTATTGGTAGTTATTTTGAATGGCTACAAAACAGAAATGGTGAATTATGGGAATTGAATGAAATTATGGAACGTTTGAATAAAAAAATGAGAGAAGTATTTGTTAAAGTTTTAAATGTTGCTGAAAATAGACAAATAGATATGCGTTCCGCAGCCTACGTATTGGCAATAGAAAGAATAGAAAGAACGTATATACATCGTGGTGTTTTTCCATAGAATTAAATTTATAAAAAATGAAGTATGGTCAATTAATTATTGAAGAAAACGAGTTTTTAATTATAGAAAAACTCTTGAATTTAAACAAAGTAGTTGTATCTAAAACGGTGAAGAGCCATATTTTTAAGTTACAAGAAGAATTAAGGAATGTAACTAAAATTGTTGCGGAAAAAGAAATTCCTGTAGATGTTATAAGATTAAATTCTGTGGTAACAGTGAGTTCTTTAGATGATTTATGGGAAAAAACCTTTGAGTTAGTAGTCCCTTCTAAAAGCAATATTTTAGAAAATAAAATTTCTTTATTATTACCTATGGGAACAGCCGTTTTGGGCTATGCAAAAGGAGATTTTATTTTATGGGATTTTCCGGGAGGGGTAAAAGAATTAAAGGTATTAGAAGTAGTGCAACAAGAAAGTGTAACAAAATAAAGAATAATTATGCAGGTAAATAATGAGCAATCTGAAAACCAAATAATTCAAAATCGAAGTCTAAATGAAGTAAATAGATGGATGTTAGATCTGAATGAAATATCACGTGAATGTAATGATGTTGAACTGGATAGTCTTAAGGAAAATAATTTAAGGAACGAGTTTTCTATTTTTATTGAGAATAATAAGATGATACAAAATAGGCTTTTAGAGTATAGAAATGTTTTAGGTAATCCAACAGAGTGTATTGATTTGGAATGTGATTTATTTTTTTACAAAGAGCATAAAAAAAATAGAAATTTATATATAGAACATTATAATCGTTATAAAAACTTTAAAAAAAATATAATCTAATTTGCTAATTGTTAAGTTAGTTTTTTTGTAGGTGGCTCCAAATTAGATTTGGAGCTGCCTTTTTTTTAAGCTAAACTTAGAATATCTTTTTTATAGAAGTCCAATTCTTTCATTGCTTCTTTGCAAGTAGGATAATGAAATAACGGTATTCTTTTTCTTTAAAACACAAAGCAGTTTTACAAATAAGATTGCGGTAATAAAAGCATCTCCAGAGGCCGTATGTCTATCATGTTGAGGTATGTTAAATCGAAGTGATAATTCATCTAAACTAAAATGTTTTTTTGAAGTATCTAATTTTGATTTTACAAATAAATGCCCAGTGTCTAATACTTTATTTTTTAGTTTTGGTAAGTTTAAACGCTTTAAAGCTTGGTTTATCATGGCAACATCAAAAGCGGCATGATGTGCTACTAAAACAGCATTTTTAATATGCTCCAAAAATTGAATGATACCTTCCTGTTCAGTTACTTTATGTATAGTTCCTTGCTTTAGAATACCATGAATCTTTACCGTTTCTGTGTTGAATAAATCTTGTGTAAGATAGCACTCTAAATTGTCAGAAACTTTTATCGTTTTATCAATAACAGCGATGGTTCCAATAGATAATATTCTGTCTTTTTTGATGTCTAAACCTGTTGTTTCAGTATCAAAAATTACAAAACGGATGTTTTCAAATTCAGCGTTTTGTTTTCCTCTGAAACATTCTTTATAGAATTTCCAAAAAGGTGGGTATACTTTTTTTCTGAACCAACTCATACTACAAAAATTGAGAAAGTTTAAATCGAGTCTGAATTAAATCTTGCACCTCTTTTACGGCTTTAAAACAGCTTTTTAATTCCAAACGATTGGCTTTACTTAATGTTTGTAAATCTATAAATCTACCCGAATCGTTATGCAGTAAACCTTGTTGAGTTCTAAAGTAAAGAAGGTTTTTAAATGCCTCTAAACAAGCCAAAAAGACCTCTTTATTTTGTGGTTCTAATTCAGTTAATTTTTCATATCTAACAATGGTATTGTTGTGTGTTTTTATGTTTTTTGATAAGATTAATAAACGAGCAGCATCTACCAAAGGCATCATTGCACGCGCTTTAATATCAAACTGATCTTTGTGCTCTCCATCTCGTTCTACTAAAAATTGTCTAAAGAAACTTAACGGAGGCGGATTTTTTAAAGCATTTAAACCTAAATAAGTTAAAAAAATATCACGAGATTCTATAGACTCAAAAATACTTTCTGCTAAAGAGCTGACTAAATTTTTATCACCATAAACAAATTCAAAATCAAAGAAAATAGTACACAACATTAAGTTGTCTTGATCTGGAGTTGTAATCCATTTTTTAAATTGCTGTTCCCATTGAGTAACCGATAAACACCATTTAGGATTGCTAGCCATCATTTCTGCAGGACACAATTCGAAACCAACGATTTCTAATTTTTGATTTATTTTTTGGGCAAGTGTTAAAAAATACTGTTGTGTTTTTTTATACTCATTTTCATCAACATCATTAAAAACGAGTGCATTATCTTGATCTGTTAATAGTAGTTGTTCCTCTCTACCTTGACTTCCAATGGCTAACCAGGCAAAAGCAGTTGGAGGAGGGGTTGGCATTTCTTTTATCGCTTGATCAATAATTTTTTGCGTAATACTTTCGTTAATTGCAGAAAGTATTTTTGTTGCAAATGCAATAGGAATTTGCTGTTTTATATACCGTTTTAAAAGTTGTTCTGCGCGTTTTCTAATCTGATGTAATTGTTCGGGAGTTGAGGTTCGTTTTACTTCTTTTACCAATGCAGACGCATTATTTTCTCTTACCACAATAATATCATGTTCAGATAAAATACCTGTTAAATCGGAATTTGGTGTGCCATCTTTGGTAATACACAAATGCGTAATTTTATATTTTAACATGGCAATTTGTGCTTCTGCAACGGTAATGTTTTCTGGATATGTAATTATAGGAGAAGACATTATTTTAGTAACAGATTCTTCGATAGAAACCAATCCTGTAGCAATTTTAATCCGTAAATCTTTATCGGTAATAATGCCTAAAGGTTTGTTGTTTTCGGTAATAATGATAGAACCAACCCGTTTGTGCGTCATAATAATTGCCGCCGCTTTTATGCTCGTTTCTGGAGAACAGTGAATTGGGTTTTTAGAAAAATCGATGGATTGTTCTTCAAAAAAATCTTGTATCTTCTCTGAAGATTGATGTTGTTTTTGAGAATTGGGTTCTGTATAACGTGTGTTAGAAACAAAGCTCGTCATTAAAAAAGCACTCGCTTCTGAGTTTGTGGTGATATAATTTTCAAATAATTCAGCAGACAAACTATACACAATACTTTCCTCTAAGGCTTTTGCAGTTAATTTGTAACTGTCTTTACGTATGAGCGCGCGCAAACCAAAAATATCACCTTCATCGCATTCATCAACTAAGGTATTTGTTTCTTCTTCAAACAAACCAATGGCACCATCTTTTACTACGTAAAATTGATTTTTTATGGGTGTTCCTGTGATAAATAAATCGGAATCTTTTTCTAAATAAAGAATGTCCACAGCTTTACTGATTGCCAATAATTCATCTTTTGGCAACATGTTAAAAGGAGGGAAGTCCTTTAAAAAGTCTGAGATGCGTTTTGCAATAGTGTTCATGATTCTTATTTACAAAATCCGATTTAGGTTTTTATGATTCCGCTGTTTTTTGTGCTAAATAGTTGTGGTTTATAAAGGTATGTTTCCGTGCTTACGATCTGGTTTTACTATCTCCTTATTTTCTAGCATAGAAAATGCTTTTATTAACTTTCTTCGGGTATCTTTTGGTGTAATTACTTCATCTATAAAACCACGTTGTGCAGCGCTGTATGGATTGGTAAAAAGTGCTGCATACTCAGCTTCTTTTTCCTTTAATTTTTTTACTGGGTTTTCAGACGATTTAATTTCTCTTTTAAAAATAATTTCGACAGCTCCTTTAGCTCCCATAACGGCAATTTCTGCACCTGGCCATGCAAAATTCATGTCTGCCCCAATATGTTTAGAATTCATAACATCGTACGCGCCACCATATGCTTTACGTGTAATTACGGTAACTCTTGGCACAGTAGCTTCGCTAAAAGCGTAGAGTAATTTTGCTCCGTGTACAATAATACCATTCCATTCTTGGTCGGTTCCGGGTAAAAATCCTGGAACATCTTCAAGCACTAAAAGCGGAATGTTAAAAGCATCGCAAAAGCGTACAAAACGTGCACCTTTTTTAGAACTATTTACATCTAATACACCTGCTAAAATTTTTGGCTGATTGGCAACTATACCAATACTTCTTCCGCCTAATCTAGCAAAACCAACAATAATATTTTCAGCATAATCTTTATGGATTTCATAAAAAGAATCTTCATCTATAATTCCGGATATGACTTTGTGCATATCGTACGGCTTATTTGCGTCTAAAGGAACAATGCTAGTAAGTTCTTCTCTAATTTCATCTTGTAATTTAAAAGGTAATAGGGCAGGAGTTTCTTTATTATTTTGAGGTAGATAACTTAAAAGTTTTTTAATATCTTCTAAACAAGTTACGTCATTAGAAGAAGTTTTGTGTGCCACTCCAGATTTTGTAGCATGTGTACTTGCGCCACCTAGTTCTTCACTTGTTACCTCTTCATTAGTAACCGTTTTTACTACACTCGGTCCGGTTACAAACATATAACTGGTGTGCTCTACCATAATGGTAAAATCTGTCATGGCCGGCGAATACACTGCACCACCAGCACAAGGTCCCATTATTGCAGATAACTGCGGAATGATACCCGAGGATTGCACATTTTTGTAAAAAATATCAGCATATCCACCAAGAGAACGAACACCTTCTTGAATTCTTGCACCACCAGAATCGTTTAGACCAATTAATGGAGCGCCAACTTTCAGCGCCAAGTCCATAATTTTGCAAATTTTCTCTGCATGAGTTTCAGATAAAGAGCCACCAAAAACGGTAAAATCTTGCGCAAAAATATAGGTTAATCTTCCGCTGATAGTTCCGTAACCAGTTACAACGCCATCACCATAATAAACTTGATATTCCATACCAAATTCTTTTGTTCTGTGTGTAACTAAAGCGCCAAACTCTTCAAAAGAGCCGTCATCTAATAAATATAAAACACGCTCTCTTGCGGTTAATTTTTTCTTTTGATGTTGCTTGTCAATTTTATCTTGTCCACCACCTAAATAGGATTGAGCAAGTTTGTCGTTAAGGATTTTTATTTTTGATTCCATTATTGTATTTGTTTTCTCGCAAAGACGCAAAGGCGCAAGGTTTTGCTGCTAGTGTTTTGTGTTTGTTGACTTTATTTGAATTACTTTTTTGTAAAATAATAATTTACACATCTAAATTTTATTTTTTCGAATACTGAATACTGAATACTGAATACTGAATACTGAATACTGAATACTGAATACTGCTACTGACTACTGCTAATAGAAACAGGGATCCTCAATATTTTCTGATCTTCTAAATACTTTTTCACGGCAATAATTGCTGCAATTTTAGCTTCTTCTTGTTGCTTGCTTTTTAAAGTTTCGGGAGAATAATACTTTTTAACAAAATGCGTATTAAAATTTCCGGAACGAAAAGCATCATGTTCACAGACAAAACTACCGAAAGGCAAAGTGGTTTCAATACCTTCTATTTGATAATTCTGAATAGCGGTAATCATCAATTCAATAGCTTCTTCTCTTGTTTTTCCGTAGGTGATTAATTTTGATAACATGGGATCGTAATAAATGGGAATGTCCATGCCTTGTTCAAAACCATTATCTACACGAATGTTTTTACCTTCTGGTAATTTGTAAACCTCTAAATTTCCCACACTTGGTAAGAAATCATTTAAAGGATCTTCTGCATAGACACGTAACTCTAAAGCGTGTCCATGAATTTTTAAGTTTTCTTGTGTAATTGGTAATACTTCACCACGAGCCACACGAATTTGTAATTCTACTAAATCTGTATTTGTAATGAGTTCCGTTACCGGATGCTCTACTTGCAAGCGTGTATTCATTTCTAGAAAGTAGAAATGATGATTATCATCTAGTAAAAACTCAACCGTACCAGCCCCCACATAATCACAAGATTTTGCAACTTTAATGGCTGCTTCTCCCATCTTTTTACGTAATTCTGGAGTCAAAACAGTAGAAGGAGCTTCTTCAATTACTTTTTGATGACGCCGTTGAATACTACAATCACGTTCAAAAAGATGTACTACATTGCCAAGTGTATCTGCCATTATCTGAATTTCGATATGTCTTGGTGAGGCAACATATTTTTCTATAAAAACGGACCCATCACCAAAAGCATTTAACGCTTCGCTGATGGCTCTTTGCATTTGCGATTCGAATTCCATTTCGTGTTCTACTACACGCATTCCCTTTCCACCACCACCAGCAGATGCTTTAATAAGGATAGGAAACCCTATTTCTTTCGCTATAATTTTAGCTTTCGGAATGTCTGTAATGGCTTCTTCCGTTCCAGGAACCATTGGAATATTGTATGCTTTTACAGCTTCTTTTGCCGCCAATTTACTTCCCATTATTTTTATCGCTTTAGATTTTGGTCCAATAAAAATGATGTTATTCTTTTCGCAGGATTCCGCAAAATTGGCATTTTCAGATAAAAAACCATAACCAGGATGAATGGCATCTACGTTTAGGCTTTTAGCAACTTCAATAATTTTATTTCCTAATAAATAAGATTGATTGGAAGGAGCTTCTCCTATTAAAACAGCTTCGTCTGCAAACCGAACATGTGGTGCATTTCTATCTGCAGTAGAATACACAGCAACGGTTTTTATACCCATTTTTTTTGCGGTTCGCATAACGCGAATGGCGATTTCTCCTCTGTTTGCTATTAAAAGTTTTTTCATATAAAATTTATTGGTTTTATGAAAGATGGTAAACGTATGTGTCAATACCTACAAGGTTTTGAAAACCTTGCAGGAAGAAATTTCTTACTTATTCAAATTCTATTAAAAGTTGATTTTTATCTACAGTTTCTCCTTTTGTAACAGAGATTGTTTTTATAATTCCTGCTCTTGGAGAAGTTAATGCGTTTTCCATTTTCATGGCTTCTAAAATTAAAAGGGTATCATGTTCTTTAACTTCCATACCAACAGAAACATTAATATCTAATATTAAACCGGGCATAGGCGCTTTAATTTCGTTGACTTCTTTTGTGATGCCAATTTCGAACCCCATTTCTTTAATAAGGGTATCTAAATGATCATGAATGTTCACATCATAAACCGTGTTATTCACTTTTACGGAATACGATTTCTCATTAAAATTGGAGTTTGTAATTTCGGTTTTGTACGATAGATGATTATCTAAAACATGAAATTCGGAATCTGAAACTTGTAAAGTGTCTAGTTTTTTTACAGCTTGTTCGTCAATGTTAAAATCGAAAGTATCGTTTACTTTTACTTGATAAGAATTTTTCATCCTTTTATATAATTTAATGATTGTAAATATATGTTTTTTAAAGGTTTCTTTTTAAGTGGTTTAGATTAAAGTTGCTAAATTGATATAGTTTTATGTGAGAAAATATTGATTTTATGCGGATACCTACTATTTATAAGTAGTGTCTTATAAGTACTTTTTAGTGTTGATAAAACTTTTAAATTAAAGAAGAGAAAATTAAAAATAAGGTCGATTTTGTTTTGCGTTAGGGATAGTAGCGGCATCCTTTTTTACTTTTTGTAAAAAAGATATAGCGAATAGCCCGACCCTTTTTGGGAACGCCCTAAAAATAGGATACTGAAATAAGAAAAGTAATTGTTTTATAATAAAGCCATTAATTTAGAAGTTGTCTAAAAAGAGAATTTTTTGGCAATCTGAATTTATTTCAGACTCTTATGAAGGTTAAATTTCGATAAGTTAAGATGTTGAAACAAGTTTATCATGACAATGTTTATTACTTTTTAGACAGCAAATTTTGTTTGTTGTAACTTTGCAAATATGTCAGACTTCCACTCAATGGCATATAAATTGACAATTACTAGTATCTACATTTTAAAATATATTATGCAACATTATAAAGAATCTAAAAAAGATAAATCTAAACCCAAAGTAACCTTAAAACAAGCATTTAAAACTATTATTTGGCCAAGAAGAAACTTGGTTTTTTTGGGTTTAATCCTTATTATTATTCGAAGTTTATCTGGGTTTGTTTTACCAATGCAGAGCAAAGTATTGTTAGACGAAGTTATTCCTAATAAAGATTATAGTCATTTATACAACTTAATATTTATTGTAATAGGAGCTATTTTAGTGCAAGCAATTACTTCTTTTTTATTGACAAAAGTTTTGAGCATTCAGGCACAATATTTAATATCAGAACTAAGAGCGCAAGTACAGAAGAAAGTTTTGTCTTTGCCAATCAGTTTTTTTGATAATCAAAAATCTGGTGCTTTAGTTTCTAGAATTATGAGTGATGTAGAAGGGGTTAGAAACTTAATTGGTACTGGTTTGGTACAATTAATTGGAGGTTCATTTACGGCAATCTTAACCTTAGTTATTTTGTTAAGGATGAATGTTTGGATGACGGTTTTTACCTTTGTGCCTCTGTCAATATTCGGAATTATTGCCTTAAAATCTTTCAAATACATTCGCCCGATATTTAGAGCAAGAGGAAAAATTAATGCAGAAGTAAAAGGACGTTTAACAGAAACGTTAGCGGGTATCCGAGTAATTAAAGCCTTTAATGCCGAGGACCAAGAAAGTAAAGTATTCGAAAAAGGTGTTGAGGATATTTTTATAAACGTTAAAAAAAGTATGACGGCAACTGCAATCATGACCAGTTCTTCAACCTTTTTAATAGGTTTGGCAACTACCGGAGTGATGGGAATTGGAGGTTATTATATGATTCAAGGTACTATGACCTTTGGAGATTTTATTCAGTTTACATTTTTATTGGCATTTATGGTGGCACCAATTGTACAAATGAGCAATATTGGTAGTCAGTTAACCGAAGCGCTGGCAGGTTTAGATAGAACGGAAGAGTTAATGAATATGACTGCGGAAGAAGATGATGAAGAAAGAACAATAGTCTTAGAAAAGATTAAAGGAGAGATTGTTTTTGATGATGTTTCTTTTGCGTATGAAGAGGGGAAAGAAGTATTGAATAATATTAACTTTAAAGTGCCTTCTGGTTCTGTAACTGCTTTAGTGGGAAGTTCAGGTTCGGGGAAATCGACCATTGCAGGTTTATCTGCTACCTTTTTAAATCCTAAATCAGGTACAATTACTGTGGACAATCAAGACATGTCTAAAGTTAATTTATCTAGTTATAGAAAAAACTTAGGTGTTGTTTTACAGGATGAATTTTTGTTTGAAGGAAGCATAAAAGAAAATATTATGTTTCCAAGACCAAATGCTACAGAAGCCGAATTACAAAATGCTGTAAAAGCTGCGTATGTAAACGAATTTACAGACCGTTTTGAGGATGGTTTAGATACGTTAATAGGAGAAAGAGGAGTGAAGCTATCTGGTGGTCAGCGTCAGCGTTTGGCAATTGCGAGAGCTATTTTGGCAGACCCAAAAATTATTATTTTAGATGAAGCAACGTCTAGTTTAGATACCGAAAGTGAATCTTTAATTCAGAAAAGTTTGTCTGAATTGGTAAAAGATAGAACTACCATTGTTATTGCTCACAGGTTGAGTACTATTAAAAAAGCAGACCAGATTTTAGTGATAGAAGCCGGTAGTATTGCAGAAAGAGGAACCCATGATGAGTTGATTGCCAAACAAGGTAGGTATTATGACTTGTATACGTATCAATCTAAAATTTAGTGAAAATTAATTTTTAAAAATTCTTAATTGAACTAATCCCGCTTTTTTGCGGGATTTTTTTGCATAAATATTATTTCTTCAATTAGGATTTTATTTTTTGTAATGATAATTTGTAAAAAACGACTTTCTAAATTATCGAATTTAAATATATTATCGAATTATGAAAAAAGTACTTTTATTGTTAATTGTAGTCATTGCAATTTCTTGTAATAATGAACCTAAAAAAAAGGTTAAAGAATCTGTAAAACAATTTGAAGTTAAAAAAGAAAGTTTTCCGGATGAGTTAGGAAAAGTTTTTGAAGCTCACGGAGGAATTGATACTTGGAGAAATGCAGAAATTTTATCCTTTAAAAAAGGAGAAGAAGTACATATAATCAATTTACAATCTCGTATAAATATAATTAAAGCACCTAATTATGCTGTTGGTTTCGACGGAAAAAATGTTTGGTTAGACGAAGCAGAAGAAGGAACTTTTAAAGGAAATCCTGCTTTTTATCACAATCTTTTCTTTTATTTCTATGCAATGCCTTTTGTGTTATCTGATGAAGGAATTACGTATGAAAAGATTGCACCTTTAACTTTTGATGGCGTAGATTATCCTGGTTATAAAATGTCTTTTAAATCTAATGTTGGGAGTTCTCCTGATGATAATTACAAGTTGTATTTTAATGCAGAAACGTATCAAATGGAATGGTTGGCTTACACAGCTACATTTATGTCTAAAAAACGAAGTGATAAATTTAATATCATAAAATATGGTAAATGGAATAATGTAAACGGATTGCTTTTACCATCAGAAATTACTTGGTTTAAAGTCGATGAAAACGGAGTGCCTACAGAACCAGCAAGACCTGCTGTCGTATTTACAGATGCAGCAATCAGTAAAAATAATTTATCAGATTCATTTTTTGAAAAGCCAGTAAAATAAATTATAGTATATAAAAAAGTAGTCGTCGTTTTTTACAAAACGACGACTTACCAAGTAAACTAATAAAACCAAGTATTAGTATAAATATTAGAAGTTAGCTTTCTAATATATTTTTATTCGGAATAAGATTTGTGATTATAACTCAATACCCTTTTTAATTTCCAAATCTTATTTTTTAAAATCCAAAGGTGTGTAAAATCTGCAATTCCAACAGTTTTTAAAACACCTTTTTGTTTTTGTTGAAACGTGTGTTTCCCTTTTTGAATAGCACCATAAATAACGCCATTATTATTTAATGGATGTACTTCTAAAGAATTAGCAACCAGTTGTCTGGTGTTATTTCCTGGATTGGTACAAAGATTCTTTTTAATAACTTCCATAAATTGTTCTTTATTTTGGATACCAGAAACATCATGATAAAACTCAAAATTATCAGCTATAATTGGGCTTAGTTTTTCAATTTCACAATTGTTAAATGCTCTTTCAAATAGAATACTGTCTTTAGATTTTAATGTTTTAAACAAGTTTGAATTTGTATCAACTTGTGCATTTAAAACAAAGTTGTAAAACAACATGGCTAAAAACAGTAATACTTTTATTAAAATTGATTTTCTAAAAGGTTCTAAAAAAGAGTCCATAGTTTGGTTGCTTAATTTATTAAAGTTGCTTATTTCTTAGAAATACTTCCGCCAGAAGTAGTTTTTTTATCGATTGATTTTGGGTTTCCTTTAAAATCAATATCGCCACCACTTGTTGCTTTTGCTTCTAATTTTTTTGATGCATAAATATTAATATCAGCTCCACTAGTTACTTTTGCTATAGTGTTTTCACTTTCTAATTCATATGCATCAATAGAACTTCCGCTTGTTGCGTTAGAAGTATGATTGATTGTATTTCCAGAAATATGAATGTCAGAACCGCTTGTAGAATTGGTTGCTACACTTGTGGCGTCTACTTTTATGTTTATATCTGCACCACTTGTAGCCGAAATAGAAATTTCATCCGTATTTATAATTCCTTTCCCATACACATCACTTCCACTTGTAGCTCTTAAAAGCGTTAAATCTTTAAGGGTAACATGTACCTTTTTGGCTGCTGCTCTCCAGATTCCTTTTTCAGCATATACTTTTAATATGCCATCTTTAACTTCCGTAATAATAATATCGTGTAAGTTTTCATCAGCTTCTACAGTCACTTTATTCTTAGAACCTTGGGTTATGTAGACATCTAGACCTGTACTTACTTTTATTCCAGTAAATTGATCTGCAATTTTTCTTGTTTTGGTAATTACATTTTTATTTCCGCTAACTCTATTCATCATGTCTACATTACAGGATGTAAAAAGAGTTGTTATAAATAGAATTGCGATAATTTTTGAAACTGAATTTTTCATGAGTTTGGTTTTAATTAGATTGTAAAAGTCTATGAATAGACCTTTACAATCAAAAGTTGGTTACTCAATTGTTGGTTTTTAAGTCTGAATTGTATTAAATTACTTCTTCAAGATCTTCTTCATTTATACAATCTGTACATTGTAAGGTTTCATTGGTCATTTTAAAGTGATGATTCACCATGTCCTTGTCATAGATATCTGTTTCATTTTTTACATCATCTAAAAAGTTTTTTGTAGAATGATCAAAATAAACAGTGTTTCCTTTTGGAATATAAACTGTGATATTAATTTCTTCATCTTTCCAAATATTTTTAAAGTCAGATAGGTAATAAGCATCTAAAACTATGGTATTATTGATGATTTTGAATTTATATTCAATTTTTTCAGCATTCTTATTTGCGCTATTTCTAGTTTTTCCAGAAGATTCTTTTTGAAGAATAATGTACCCTTCATTAGAATTGCTTTTTTTAACATCCACACCAATATTATTAGAGTATATTTTGTTTATTCCATCTATTTCAACTTCCTGTTTACGAGAAGTTCTTCTTAAATTATGTCTGTAATAAATTTCATCATCATTGATCATTTTTAAGGTGATGGTATCACTTTCCATAATATTTAAAGCTGTTTTCTTTACAAACTGACCGTCATTTACATGAGAGGTTCCGTATTCTATTCCTGTAAAAACCATGGTAAGTAAAGCGATTACCCAAATACCTAAAAGTGATAATGAGGTTGGTTTACTAATTTGTTTTACACTACTAGATAAAATTCTTAATCCTAAAACAAATAAGATTAAAAAAGGAATACCAATTAGTAAAAATGCTGCAAGTGTTAATACCCACTTAGGTAAAATTGCATCATAGAAAAATGGTGGATATTGTAAAAACTCTCCGTTCACATTTAAAATTTCTAAACTCCCAACTGAAAACCCACCAATAATTAGTGATAAAATAACCGCACCAGCAATAAATACTAGTAGAATTCCAATAAACTTACCAATCACTTTAAAAAGTACAAGAATAATCTTGCCTATGGTGTTGATGAAATCTTGTAATCCGTTATTTTTTTTGGTCTTTCCCGAAAAAGTCTGATTCATTTTTTCTGAAAACTCATTGGCACCATCTTTAAATTTCTCTGAAGCTTTATTTGCAAAATCGGCTACATTTTCTGAAACATTTGTAAACTCTTCACGAATCTTTTTTTCGATGTTATCGATGTTTACAGGTTCTCCTTCCATTTGAAGTTTCTCTGCAGTGGTTTTAGCTTCTGGTAATAAAATCCAAAGGATAATGTATAAGATTACTCCAAAACCAGCACCAAAGAAAAGTGCTAATAAACCAAGACGAATCCAAATCGTATCAACATCAAAATAATGGGCAATACCAGAAGCAACTCCACCTAAAAACTTATCCTCACCATCTCTAAATAATTTTTTTCCGGTAGTGTTATTTCTATTGTAAGAATAACTAGCATCACTATATTCTTCTTCAGCGCCTGCATAATCTTCTGGTTGTCCCATAATTTTAATGATATCTTCTATATCACCTTCATTAATAACCTGTCTTGCGTCTGTTATTTTTTCTGATAACAATTCGCTAATACGCGCTTCTATATCTGCAATGATTTCGTTTTTTCCTTGCGGATCATCGCTTAACGATCTAGAAATAGATTCTAGATATCGTTTTAATTTCTGATAGGCAACTTCATCTATGTGGAAGAAAAATCCGCCTAAATTTATGTTGATTGTCTTATTCATTTGTAGTTGGTTTTTTGCTGATTACTTGGTTTACTGCGTTTACTAAATTGCTCCATGTTTTGTCTAATTCTTTTATAAACATGCCGCCGTTTTCTGTTAAAACATAATACTTTCTTGGTGGTCCAGAGGTTGATTCTTCCCATCTATAGGTTAATAATCCTGCATTTTTTAAACGGGTTAATAAGGGATATATGGTGCCTTCAACCACAATCATTTCAGCACTTTTTAGCGTTTTAAGAATTTCAGAAGTATAGGCATCACCATTTTTTAGGATGGATAAAATGCAATACTCTAAAACACCTTTTCGCATTTGTGCTTTTGTGTTTTCTATCTTCATTTATTGTGGTTTTAAATGATTATTTAATAAATTTTATAGTGAAAGGATATTTATAATTTTCTCCTTCTTTAGCTTTTAATGCGGCTATAATTATCAATGCAATTTTAATGATACCTACAATTCCGGCAAGAGATGCAATACCAAAAACTCCGAATAAATTAGAAGCATCAAAATTGAAATCTATATGATTAAAGTTGTCAAAATTATCGAAGTTTCTAAAAATAGAACCAATAAAAACAGGAATAAAAGATAAAGTCAAAATAAAAATATACAAAGAATAACTGATGTTAAAATTGATAGCTTCTTTGCCTTGTTCATCTAAAAATTTACTTCTATCTTTTAATGTTTGCCATGCAATTAATGGTGTAATTATATTACCAAATGGAAATATAAATCCTGCGAATGCAGAAATATGTATTAAAAAGGCATTGGAGTTTTCATTATTTTGCTTCATGTTTTCTAAACTATATAATACTTTCTTATGCAAATATATATCTTTAAGAAGGTATTATGTAATACATAGTACTATAATTAACATTTATTTAACATTTGTGTTTTTGATAAAAATGCAATCAAAAAGTCTTGTACCCTTTGTTTTTATTGAGTTTAGGTTCCGTTTTTTTTAACTATCTTGTGATCGATAAGATATCTTGTTAAAATTATTTAAACTTTTATAATGAAATTTACGCCCAAAAAAGTGAACCTTTTTAACCTTGTAAAACTGCCTTTAGCATATTTAGGAGGAGTAAGAGTACGTAGTATTACAGATGCAGAAGTGGTGGTTTCTATAAAATATAGATGGATGAATCAAAATCCGTTTAGAAGTATGTTTTGGGCGGCACAAGGTATGGCGGCAGAAATGCCAACCGGTGTTTTGGTGATGAAGGCAATACACGATTCTAAAGTAAAAGTTTCGATGCTAGTAACAAAACAGGAAGCGGAGTTTTTTAAAAAAGCTACAGGAAGAATTCTTTTTTCTTGTAAAGGAGGGACTGAAATTAGAGAAGCAATTCAAGAATCCATTAAAACGGGAGAAGGGCAAGTTATTGTTTTAACATCCGAAGGAAAAAATAAAGATGGAGTGGTGGTTTCTAGGTTTCAATTCCATTGGAGTTTACGCGTAAAGAAATAGATGACACCAAATCAATTTTAAAATGATTGATACTAAAATTGAATTATTTTTTCTTCATAAGAAATATAAAATTGAATCATAGCCTAAGTTACGATTCTATTTTATATTGAATGAGTCAGGGAAAAGAAACGAATTTAATCCATCGTTTTGATGTTTATTTAGTATAATCTTTCTTTTTGTATAATTCAGGTCTTTCTTCATTATAATCACAATCTTGAAAAATTCCGCAAGATACATTTGTACGTGCTAATGATTTTGAAGTTTCAAATTTCTTGTAAAAAGCTTCTATTTCTGGAGATAAATATTTCATAATTATTTATTTTTTTAATTAATAGATAAAATATAGTTTCATTTACTATACATCAAAAGTAATATTTTAGTGAAATCAGAATAAGATCTACGAGTTAATTTTATGTTATATGTAGAGTGTTCAAATTAACTTTATAATAATACAGAAAATAAATTAATATAAATAAGAAATTAAAATCGTTTAGGAGTTAACCTAAAATTCGTCAAATTTTAAATTAACGTAATTATTGCTGTAACAAAAAGAGACTTAAACCTTCTAATATGTACAACCCTTAAAAAAAGAGATTATGTTTCAAGATAAAATTTCACAAAATTCATCAAATAGAAATGCACACGAAATAGATTATAAAATCTTTGGAGAAGAAATGCAATTTGTAGAAATAGAGTTAGATCCACAAGAAGGTGTTGTTGCAGAAGCAGGAACTTTTATGATGATGGATGACAATATTAAAATGAATACTATTTTAGGAGATGGTTCTAATCAAGATACAGGCTTGTTAGGAAAGATATTTTCGGCAGGAAAAAGAATTTTAACCGGCGAAAGTTTATTTATGACGGTTTTTACCAATGATGGCTTTGGAAAAAAACAAATTTCATTTGCGTCTCCATATCCTGGAAAAATTATACCTATAGATTTAACGGAGTTTGGCGGGAAATTTATTTGTCAGAAAGATGCTTTTTTATGTGCTGCAAAGGGCGTTTCTATAGGAATAGAATTTTCTAAAAAACTAGGGAGAGGTTTGTTTGGTGGCGAAGGTTTTATCATGCAAAAAATGGAAGGTGATGGTTTAGGCTTTATTCACGCTGGAGGAACCATGGCAAAAAAAGTATTACAACCCGGTGAAATTTTAAAAGTAGATACCGGTTGTATTGTTGGTTTTACACAAGATATAGCGTATGATATTGAGTTTGTTGGTGGTATAAAAAACACTGTTTTTGGAGGAGAAGGAATGTTCTTTGCTTCTTTACGCGGACCAGGAACCGTGTATATACAATCTTTACCATTTAGTAGATTGGCAGGTAGAGTACTTTCTATGGCGCCAAGATCTGGAAGTGGTACTAGAGGAGAAGGAGGTGTTTTAGGAGGACTAGGAGATTTATTGGATGGAGATAATCGTTTTTAAAAATAAAAAATTAAGCTAGTTTTTTTGAGGATATTTATAGCTTATAATACGAATGAAATATCTGAATTTACGTATATTTCATTTTTTTATAAACTATAAAAATATAACTTCTATGTCTAATACAGTGCAATCACAAACCAAACTAAAAAATAATACACTTGTACCTATCATAATTATTGCGGGTTTGTTCTTTATTTTTGGGTTTGTAACTTGGATTAATGGAGCATTAATTCCGTTTATGAAAACCATAAACGAACTTACAGATGCACAATCATATTTTGTAGCATCAGCCTCTTATATTTCTTTTGTAGTAATGGCTTTACCAGCCTCTTACATTATCAATAAAATAGGATATAAAAAAGGAATGTCTTTAGGCTTAATTGTAATGGCAATTGGTGCTTTACTGTTTATACCTGCGGCTGAAGCAAGAACGTATTGGATGTTTTTATCAGCAATTTTTATTCAAGGTATTGGCATGACTTTATTGCAAACGGCCTCTAATCCTTACATTACTATTTTAGGTCCAATTGAAAGTGCTGCAAAACGAATTGCAATTATGGGAATTGCTAACAAAATTGCAGGATCTTTAGGATCTGTAATCTTTGGAGCAATTTTATTATCAGGAATAAAAGGGATTAAAGAAAAATTAATGGTTGTTGATGAAGTTGAGAAGTCAAATTTATTAAACACCATGGCAGATAGTGTTGTTACTCCTTATATTATAATGGCCCTTGTGCTATTTTTATTAGGAGTTTTAATAAGAAAAGCACCTTTGCCTCATGTAGAAGCAGCTCCTATAGAAGCTTCAGAAACTGGAGAAAAAGCAAAAACAAGTATCTTTCAATTTCCACATTTATGGTTAGGTGTTTTAGCATTGTTTGTATATGTAGGAGTAGAGGTAATTGCCGGAGATACTATTATTTCTTACGGTATTTCTTTAAATATACCTGTAGAAGAGGCTAAGTTTTTTACAACATATACCTTAATGGCAATGGTTGCTACATATGCATTAGGCGTCTTTTTAATACCTAAATATATAAGTCAATCTTTAGCTTTAAAAGCTAGTGCCTTCTTAGGAATTATATTATCATTTTGTATTGTGTTTTCTACCGGATTTACTTCTGTACTTTTTGTAGCAGCTTTAGGAATTGCAAATGCTTTGGTTTGGCCTGCAATTTGGCCTTTAGCATTAACCGGTTTAGGAAAATTTACAGAAAGAGGCTCTGCTTTATTAATTATGGCCATTTCTGGTGGAGCAATTATTCCTCCTTTATATGGTTTTATTGTAGATATTAAAAAAGAAGATTTAATCGTGTCGGGAGCAAGTGAAGTAAATGCTTTGGCAGAAGCTTCTTCTTTTGGATATTGGATTTTATTGCCATGTTACCTCATTATTCTTTATTATGCTTTTGGAGGACATAAAGTAGGTTTAAAAAAAGGATAGATTTTTAAATAATAGAAAACTTGTTTTAGATATTTGCTTTTATCATTCTATCATTTCCAAATAGGTCTTTCTTTAATTCTATGTTTTGGAAACCTTTTTTATGAAGCATTTCAACGGTTTCTTTTCCAAGATATTGATTGATTTCAAAAAATAATAACCCGTTTTTAGTAAGATGTTGTTTAGCTAGGTCTGCAATTTTTTTATAGAAAATTAACGGGTTTTCATCAGCGACAAATAGTGCTAAATGTGGTTCGTTTTGTAATACATTATTATTGATTTCTACCTTTTCTAATTCTCTAACATAAGGCGGATTAGAAATTATAACATCATATTGTTGCGGTAATTCTTTTGCTTTTAAAATATCTATTTCTAAGAAAGTAATGTTAACTTTATTTAAAATTGCATTTTGAGTTGCTACTTTTAAAGCTTTTTTAGAAATATCAATAGCAGAAATAGAAACGTTATTTAGGTTCTTAGCTAAAGAAATAGGTATGCAGCCAGAACCAGTACCAATATCCAGAATTTTTAGTTTTTTGTCTTGATTCTTAATTTTTAATTCTTGAATCTCATTGATAATCCACTCCACTAATTCTTCGGTTTCTGGTCTTGGTATTAAGGTGTTTTTATCCACCAAAAAAGGCAATCCATAAAACTCCGTTTCACCTAAAATATACTGAATAGGTTCTTCTTTTTGAAGTCTTTTTGTAATGCTTTTTAATACTGATAAAATTTCTGTATCAATTAAAAAATCAGGTTTTAATACGGTATCAATCCTTTGAAGGTTCAACTTAGCTTCTATCAACAAAAAAAAGAAAGAATCAATTTCTGTTTTTGGATACATAGTTGATAATTCACTATTAAAAAAAATACGAAAATTCTGAAGTGTCATAAATATTATTATAATAAAGGGCTTAAAAATCTTGCCAAACGTTCAAATGTTTTTTGTTTGATAGATCTGTTTAAGAAGTCTTCTAGATTTACTTTTGTGGCTAATTTTATTCTTTCGTTAAATTCATTAGAAATTTCTGAAGTTATTTCTTTGTCAAAAATTAGTGCATTTAATTCATAATTGTGTTCAAAGCTTCTACAATCAAAGTTTGTAGAACCAATAGAAGTAATTTCATCATCAATAAATATAACTTTACTGTGCGAGAAATCGTCTCTTAAATAAATAGTTACTCCGGCTTTTAATAAGCTTTCAAAAAAAGAATACATACCGTATGTTGCAATTTTAGAATCGGTTACTTTGGGTAATAACAAGGTTACTTTTACGCCGCTTAAAGCCGCAATTTTAAAAGCTTCTAAAATAGCGTAAGTAGGAATAAAATAAGGGTTTAAAACACAAATACTTTTTTCTGCTGAATTAATGAGACTTAAATATTGTTGCATTACAACAGGTTGTTCATAATCTGGCCCGCTAGAAACAATTTGTAATTTAGTGTTTCCATTTGTGTTATAAGTCTTGTTGTATTTTTCTATTAGATTTAAATCAATGTTTGTTGCATAGTAATAATCTTTTAAAAACGTGTGGTGTAAATTGGTTACAGCAGTACCAGATATTTGTACATGAGTGTCTTGCCAAATGCCTAAATTAGTGTCTTTTGTTATGTATTCATCAGAAATATTTACGCCACCTGTAAAACCAATTTCATTATCTATAACTGCAATTTTTCTATGGTTTCTATAGTTTAAAGAGAAGAGAAAACTTCCAAATTTAAAAGGAGTTTCTGGGTATATTTCTACGCCTATATTCTTAAGTTTTTGTTTGGTTTTCTTTTTTAAGTTAAAGCTTCCGAAAGAATCGTATAAAATACGTACTTCTACATTTTCTTTTCTTTTTTGCTCTAATAAGGTAATAATATCATTGAAAATTTTTCCATTTTCAATGATATAATATTGTAAATGAATAAAATATTTAGCGTTTTTAATCGCTTTATAAAGCGCTTCAAATGTTTCTTTTCCGTTTTTTAAGACAACAACATCATTGTTTAATTGTAAGGGGAAGTTTACATTATTAAAGACTAAGTTAGATATTTTAGAAGCTTTTTTTTCTTTAAGTGTGTGTACGTTTTTGTTATTTTTATTTTGAAGATGCTCTTGAAGATGTTTTTTTCTTTTCTTCGTTTCTTTAAGTTCAAAGTATTTTATTTTTCTTCTGTTAATTCCGAATAGAATAAAAGCAAAAACACCTAAAAAAGGAAATAGAAATGTAATTAACATCCAGCTTAATGATTTCGATGGCTTTGTACCAAAATATAAGATGTTGTAGAAAGCCCAACTAAATAGTAAAAGGTGAATTGATAAAAGAACAGAGTACATCAAAGGTTATAATTTTTTTAGCATCCAAACAGGGCAAGAATAATGACCTGTATTACCTAATGGTTTATCTAGGTTTACAAATCCATTTTTTTTATACAATGCTTGCGCAGCACTCATATAAGGCATGGTTTCTAAATAACAGTTTTCAAAACCTAATGTTTTTGCTTTTTCTAAGCAAGTAGTTATCAATTTAGAGCCTAAACCTTTTCCTCTTGTTATTGGTAAGAAATACATTTTTTGAAGCTCGCTAGTGTTGCCTTCATAATTATCTAATTGGGCAATTCCTGCTCCGCCAACAATCTTTTTATTAAGCTCTATCACATAATAAAAAGAGGTGGGTTTTTCAAAATTTTCAAACATTTTATCAGTAGCTTTGTCCTCGTAAGCAGTTCCTATTTTAGGAGCTCCCATTTCCATAAGAACCTCTCTAATTACAACTGCCATTTGTGCATTGTCTTTAGGCTGAATTTCTCTAATGATAAAATCTGTACTTGTCATTTATTACTGTATTTTTGCAAGAGCAATTTACCTAAATTTTTAAAGAATTAAGATGAAAAAACTTTTATATTTTATACTTTTATTTACACTAATTATAAGCTGTTCTGTAAAAGAACAACCCATTTTTATAAAGGTAGATAACGTAAAAGTATCTTCTTTTAGAGGAGACACTATTCGTTTAAAAGCTGCTGCTTTTTTTGAAAACCCTAATGATGTTGGTGGTAAAATTTCTACGGATGAAATAAAGGTAATTGTAAACGGAGCAGAAGTAGCGCAAGTTTCATCAGAAGAATTTGAGGTGCCTGCAAGAAAAGAATTCTCTATTCCTTTAACGGTGATTATTCCTGCTAAAAAAATATTTGATAATAACAAAAACGGAATATTAGGCGGCTTATTAAATTCGTTCTTAAATAAGTCTATAAAGGTGCAATTTAAGGGAGATATAAAATACAAAGTTTTTGGATATTCTAGTGTGTATCCTGTGGATGAAATTCAGGAAATTAAATTTTAATTTATAGTTATCGATCATAAAAATTACATATCACGTTGTTTGCAAATTGCCAAAAATGGAATTGGTTCTGCACGTCCAAACCCTTCTGTTGGTGCAGTTGTGGTATATCAAAATAAAATTATTGGAGAAGGTTTTACATCTCCTTACGGAGGAAGTCATGCCGAAGTAAATGCAATTAATGCGGTAAAAGATAAATCACTTTTAAAAAAGGCTACAATTTATGTAACCTTAGAGCCTTGTTCTCATTTTGGTAAAACACCGCCTTGTGCAGATTTAATTGTAAAACATCAATTTAAAAATGTAGTTATTGGTTGTGTAGATTCTAATAGTTTGGTGGCTGGTAAAGGAATTGAACGTCTTATAAATGCAGGGATTAATGTTACTGTTGGTGTTTTAGAAGAAGAATGTAAAGCACATCACAAACGTTTTTTTACAGTTCAGAATAAAAAAAGACCTTATATTATTTTAAAATGGGCACAAACTAAAGATGGTTTTGTTGCTCCTTTAACAAAAGATGAGCAGAAACCAGTTTGGATTTCTAACACATATTCTCAACAATTAGTTCATAAATGGAGAGCGCAAGAACACGCGATTTTAGTAGGGACTAATACAGTTATAGCAGACAATCCGAAGTTAAATGTGAGGAGTTGGTCTGGGCAAAATCCTGTGAGAATTGTTTTAGATCGTTCTTTAAGAATTCCGCAAGACAGCAATGTTTTAGACAGAAGTGTAAAGACGATTGTTATTTGTGATCATAAAAAATTTGAACTCAATAGCAAGGGGTTTCAACCCCTTGAAAATGTAAATAAAATTATTTTTGAAGCAATTAATTTTGAAAATAATCTAGCCCAACAAATCTGCGAAGTTTTACAAAAACATCAAATTCAGTCTGTAATTATTGAAGGGGGAACACAAACTTTACAAACCTTTATTGATGAAAATATTTGGGATGAAGTGCGTGTTTTTGTTGGTGAATCTGAATTTGGAGAAGGAGTGAAGGCGCCTATTTTTAATAAAGTAGTTAAAGAAGAACTAAACATCAAAACAGATGTTTTAAAAATATATACAAATGATTAAAAACATCATTTTCGATTTTGGCGATATTTTTATCAATTTAGATAAAAAACGTTTTGCAAAAGAGTTACAAGATTTAGGAATTTCGCAAGAAGCAGAAGCTAATCTACCTATTTTGAATGAGTATGAAATGGGAATGATTTCTACGGAAGAATTTGTTGCTTTTTTTGAAACAAAATTGAATGTTCCCAAAGAAAAATTAGTAGAAGCTTGGAATTCTATTCTATTAGATTTTCCAAAAAAACGATTAAATTTTATTCAGGAATTAGCAAAAAGTAAAAAATATCGTTTGTTTTTATTGAGTAATACCAATGATTTACATATTTCTTGGGTTAAAAATGAATTTGGTATGGAGTTCTATAATTCCTTTAAAAATTGTTTCGAACAATTTTATTTAACACATGAAATTCATTTAAGAAAACCAAACGTGGATATCTATGAATTTGTGTTGAATGAAAATAATTTAATTGCAGAAGAAACTCTTTTTATAGATGATACAAAACAAAATACAGACTCCGCAAATACCATAGGAATTCATACTTGGAATTTAATTCCTGGAGAAGAAGAGGTAACAGAATTGTTTACTAAAAAGGAAAATTTATTTTGATTTATTTAATTTTTAGCATTCTTTTTTCAACCTCACTATTTGTCATATTTAAATATTTTGATATTTATAAAATTGACACTTTAAAAGCAATTGTTGTTAATTATTTGGTTGCTTTCGCTTTTGGTTTCGGTTTGTCTGAAATTACATTTTCTATTAATGAGATTCCTGAGAAACCATGGTTTTTTGGAGCTATTGTTTTAGGGGCATTATTTGTTGCTATCTTTTTTGTAATGGCAAATACAGCGCAACAAAATGGCGTTTCAGTGGCTTCTGTTGCAGGTAAAATGTCTGTAGTTATTCCGGTAGTTTTTGGTGTTTTACTATATGATGAATCTGTAACATATTTAAAAATTATAGGAATTTTAATTGCGCTAGTTTCTGTGTATTTAGCTTCCGTAAAAGAGGAGCGAAGTACTTTTAATAAAGCAGGGTTATTGTTTCCTATATTGCTCTTTTTTGGCTCTGGAGCAATTGATACAACTCTAAAGTTTGTGGAAGTTAATTTTGTTCAGAATAATGAAACTGCTCTTTTTTCTGGTAGTTTATTTGGTTTTGCAGCTTTTTTTGGATTGCTAATTTTATTAGTTAAAACCATTCAAAAGAGAGAAGCATTTGGTATTAAAAATATAATTGCAGGTATTGTTTTGGGGATTCCGAATTATTTTACAATTGTATTTTTAATTAAAGCGATGCAAACATCAGGATTTGAAAGTTCTACCTTATTTACCATAAATAATGTATCTGTAGTTGTAGTATCCACTTTAGTTGGATTACTTTTATTTAAAGAAAAATTTAGTTTAAAGAATAAAATAGGAGTTGCTTTGGCAATTTTGGGAATTGTCTTAGTTACCATTGCTTAATATGTTAGAAGACGTTTATAAAACAATAGAAAAATCATCCGAAGAAACCCTTTTTAAAGAAAAAGGATCTAAATTTTTTGGCTATGCTTTTCCTGTTTTATCAGAAGAAGATGTAAAAGAACATTTAGAAGATTTAAAGAAAAAACATCATTCTGCACGTCATTTCTGTTATGCTTATCAATTAGGAATAGAAAAAATTAGGTTTAGAGCAAATGATGATGGAGAACCAAACAATTCTGCAGGTTTACCTATCTATGGACAAATTCAGTCTTTTGAAGTAACCAATATTTTAATTGTTTCTGTTCGATATTTTGGAGGAACAAAGCTAGGTGTTGGAGGCTTAATTTCTGCCTATAAAACATCTGCACAAATTACTCTAGAAGCTGCTGATATTTTAGAGAAAACCATCAATATTTATTATAAGTTAACTTTTGAGTACGATATGATGAATGCCGTACAAAGAATCATCAAAGAGAAAAATATTGAAATTACCAATCAGAAATTAGAAATGAATTGTGAATACACCATTTCTATAAGAAAAAAAGAGTCAGAATCAATCTATACTATTTTTGATAATTTGTATAAAGTTGATATAAAAATGTTAGCATAATTTTGTGTTTGATTTAACATTAGAAAGTGATAACTTTGTGTATCGACCTATTCTTTTAAAAAGCTTTTAAACTCAAACAAAAGCGATATAAACTACTTTTAATAGGCCATAATAATAAATTAAATATTTTAATATATATATTATGAAAACTACTATCAAATCAATTTCCGCTTTAGAAATTTTAGATTCAAGAGGAAACCCAACCGTTAGAACTTATGTAGAATTAGAAGATGGAAGCAAAGCTTTTTCCTCTGTACCTTCAGGAGCATCTACAGGAGAAAATGAAGCTATAGAACTAAGGGATGGAGATAAGGAAAGATATCAAGGAAAAGGAGTTCAAAAAGCTGTTGATAACGTAAACAATGAAATTGCTAAAGCATTAATAGGAAAATCAGCATCTAATCAAAAAGATATTGATTATACGATGATTGAATTAGATGGAACTGATAATAAATCTAGATTAGGTGCAAATGCTATTCTTGGAGTTTCAATGGCGGTAGCTAAAGCAGCAGCAATATCTGCAAACTTACCGTTGTATGCTTATTTAGGTGGGTCAAATGCGGTAAGGATTCCCGTACCTTGTATGAATATTTTAAATGGAGGAGAACATGCTGATAATAGTGTAGATTTTCAGGAGTTTATGTTAGTGCCTCATGGAGCACCCAGTTTTAAAGAAGGTTTACGTTATGTTGCAGAAACATTTCATGTATTAAAAGGGTTACTTAAAAACAAAGGATTAGCTACAAGTGTAGGAGATGAAGGTGGTTTTGCACCAAATTGTGATAGTAATGAAGCTGCAATTGAATTAATTATTGAAGCGATACATAAAGCGGGTTATAAACCAGGCAAAGATTTGTCTATTGCTATAGATAGTGCTGCAAACTCTATTTCACCAAATATTGATAATAAATATAATCTATTTTGGTCTGGAAGAGGAGAGATGTCTAGTGAGGAGTTGATTAATTTGTCTGGAGAATGGTTAGATAAATATCCTATTATTTTATGGGAAGATCCATTATGTGAAGGAGATTGGGATGGTTTTGCTGAGTTTACAAAAAAATATGGAGATAAAATAGAAGTAGTTGGAGATGATATCTTTGTTACAAATACAAAATACATAACAAAAGGAATTGCAAAAAAAACAGCTAATTCTGTATTGATAAAATTAAACCAAATTGGTAGTGTTACAGAAACGATAGAAGCAGTTAGAATGTGTAAAGAAGCTGGTTGGCGTTATTTTTTATCTCATAGATCTGGTGAAACAGAAGATACTTTTTTAGCAGATTTTGCAGTTGCTATGGATGGAGGGCATTTAAAATCTGGTTCGGCTTGTCGTGGAGAACGTATTGCAAAATACAATCGTTTGTTAGAAATTGAACACGAGTTAAACGGTCGTTCAGAATATCGTTGGAAATAATAGCTATAACTATTTTGTGTAAATAATGGCAGTAAAGGCAACAATTATCAAGGTTTGATATTTGTATACTTTTACTGCCATTTTTAATGAAATATGTTATCTATTATTTTTTTAAAATTCAGAACCTTTTATTTCATAAAAAAAAGGTTTGGTTTTATTGCTTATTTTTTGGAAAAATTAAGCTGTATTTCCTTTTGAAAGCAGTCTGTTAAAATGATTTTTGATGATTTATTTAAGATTGAAATTAAGATTTTCTAATAACATTTAGTTTGATTGTAAATAAAATATAATGTAACTTTATAAAAACTTAGAGTAAATAATAACTCCAATAAAACTTAATTACAATTTTCATGAAATTACGTCGTATAGTTTATTCAAGTAAAGCCAGTATTAAGTTTAATAAGCGAGATTTATTAGATTTACTTCACGATTCAAGAGCGTATAATACGATAGATAATATTAGTGGAGTGCTGATTCATAAGGATGGTTATTTTCTTCAGATTCTTGAAGGAGAGCCAAAAGACCTTAACAACCTTTTAAGTCGTTTGCAAAAAGATTCTAGGCATTCTGAATTTAAAATTATTGATGATCGTTTTGTGAGTAAACGGATGTTTTTAAATTGGGCAATGGGTTGTGCCGATTTTGATGACCCTTCTTTAAGTATGATTCCTGGAGTTCTTAGTGGTTTAAACGATCCGAAAGTAATTGAAGAACTTATTAATAGACTTCCTGAAGTGGCCACTTATTTGCATAATAATTTAACTTATCAGCAAATAAATGGATATAAAGAAGATCAAAATAATTAAATTTCTTTTTAATTTGAAAATTCAACTATAACTATAACAGGATTTCTTTAAGTTTCTAACTCAAATTATTACTAATAGCCCAAACTTTTTAGTAAATAATCAGGACAACGTGTTGGTTTCATTGTTTTACTGTTTAAAAAAGCCAAAACAGAACTTCCTGTACAAATCATTTCATTATTTTGGTTTACAATTTCATATTCAAACTCAATTTTAACCATAGGCTTTTTCCTTAGAATAGTTTTAATGGTTAAAACGTCGTCGTACAAGGCAGATTTAATAAATTTAAAATTTATAGAAATTACAGGAAGCATTATCCCGCTTAATTCCATATCTTTGTATGTAACCCCCAAGGTACGTAGCCATTCGGTGCGTCCTAGTTCAAAAAATTGAGCATAATTTCCATGATATACAACGCCCATTTGGTCGGTTTCAGAATATCGAATGCGTGTTTTCGTAGATGAGTTTTTCAAAAGATGTAAATTTTATATTTTTTACTATTCTACGTAAAAAATAGTTAATAATCAATAGCAAATTGATTTTTTTATACTGAATTTTATTCACATTTTTGTACTACCTTAAAAAAGGCGTTAAAAGCCATTTTTTAAACCCTAATACTAACAAAAAAAATAGCTAGAATTATAATGATTGAAACTGCTGACTCAGTTTGGAATGAATGTTTGACCTTTATAAAGGACAACATTAAACCACAAGCTTATAAAACTTGGTTCGAGCCAATAAAACCGGTAAAACTTTCAGGAGAAGCGTTAACAATTCAGGTTCCTAGTAAATTTTTTTATGAATGGTTAGAAGAGCATTACATTAAATTATTGCGTGTTGCATTAGTAAAACAGTTAGGTAACGATGCTAAACTGATTTACGATGTTAAAATGGAAAACAATTATAGCAGTAACAGACCGCAAATTGTTAAAATTCCTAGTTCAAACAGAGATCCTTTAAAACCACAAAGAGTTACTGTTCCTTTAGAGTCTAATAAAAGAGAATTAAGAAATCCGTTTGTAATTCCAGGATTACAAAAAGTAAAAATAGAATCTCAATTAAACCCTAACTATAGTTTTGCAAACTTTATAGAAGGAGATTCTAATAGATTGGCACGTTCTGCAGGTATGGCAGTGGCAAATAAGCCAGGTGGAACCTCTTTTAATCCATTATTAGTTTATGGTGGTGTTGGTTTGGGTAAAACGCATTTAGCACACGCTATTGGTGTTGATATTAAGGATAAATATCCAGACAAAACAGTTTTATATATATCTTCAGAAAAATTTACACAACAATTTATTGATTCTGTAAAATCGAATACAAGAAACGATTTTATTCATTTCTATCAAATGATAGATGTCTTAATTATAGATGACGTACAGTTTTTATCTGGTAAAGCAGGTACACAAGATGTGTTCTTCCATATTTTTAACCATTTACATCAAAATGGAAAACAGGTAATTTTAACTTCGGATAAAGCACCTGTAGACATGCAAGATATAGAACAACGCTTATTATCTCGTTTTAAATGGGGATTATCTGCGGAGTTACAAGCACCAGATTACGAAACTAGAATTTCTATTTTACAAAATAAATTGTATAGAGATGGTGTAGAAATGCCAGAAGATATTGTAGAATATATTGCTAAAAATATAAAATCTAACGTAAGAGAGTTAGAAGGTGTTGTTATTTCTATGATTGCACAAGCTTCTTTTAATAGAAAAGAGTTTTCTGTAGAATTAGCAAAACAAATTGTAGACAAGTTTGTAAAAAACACTAAAAAGGAAGTTTCTATAGATTATATTCAGAAAGAAGTTTCTAAATATTTTGATATGGATGTGGCAACCTTACAATCTAAAACACGTAAACGTCATATTGTACAAGCGCGTCAGTTAGCTATGTTTTTTGCCAAAAGATTAACAAAAACTTCTTTAGCAAGTATTGGTAATCAAATTGGGCAAAGAGATCATGCAACTGTATTACATGCTTGTAAAACAGTGGATAACTTAACAGAAACAGATAAGCAATTTAAAAAGTACGTAGACGATTTAACTAAAAAGTTAACTTTTTAAAAAGAAAACTTCAAAGTACTTATTCATATTTAATTTTACGCTCTTAAATTTTTTAAGAGCGTAATTGTTTCTTATTTTTAACAAAAATTACTTTCATGCATAAAATATTGATGGTTTGTTTGGGAAATATATGTCGTTCTCCTTTAGCGGAAGGAATCTTAAAATCTAAAGTTAATTCTGATTCTGTTTTTGTAGATTCTGCTGGAACTGCAGCATATCATATCGGAAAACTTCCGGATGAACGCTCTATTGAAGTTGCTAACAAATACGGAATAGACATTACGAAACAAAGAGCAAGAAAATTTGTTGTAAAAGATTTTGATGAGTTTGATATTATTTTTGCGATGGATGATAGTAATTATCAAAACATACTGTCGTTAGTAAGAAATAATGATGACGAACAGAAAGTAAGAATGATTTTAAACGAAATACATCCTGCTAAAAACCTAAGTGTACCAGATCCATATTATGGCGGAAATCAAGGTTTTGAAAACGTATATAAAATGTTAGATGAGGCTTGTGATGTTATTGCAAGTAATTTATCTTAAAGAAAAGGTTCATTTTATCAGCGAGTATCTGTATAATAAATATCAAAAAAAATAAAAATATTATTTCTGCGTTTTTAGTTTGTGTAAATTCGTAAAATATGTGTCTAAAATATATAAGATGATTGGTAAACTCTATTTAATTCCCACTACTTTAGGAGAAACTGAACCTTTAGAAGTAATGCCTTTATCAGTTAAAAAAGTAGTTGAACAGATTGATTATTATATTGTTGAAAATGAAAAATCTGCAAGAAGATTTATCAAGAAAATTTCACCTAAAAAATCGCAGCCTTCACTGCAATTAATGCTTTTAGATAAGTATGCAGAAGAGCTAGAAACCTCTAGATATTTAGATGTATGTAAAGAAGGCGTAAATGTAGGTTTATTGTCTGAAGCCGGAGTGCCTGCAATTGCAGATCCAGGAGCAAGTATTGTTAAGTTAGCGCATGAAAACAATATTAGAGTAATTCCTTTGGTTGGTCCATCTTCAATTATCATGGCAATGATGAGTTCCGGAATGAACGGACAAAATTTTGCTTTTAATGGCTATTTACCTATTGATAAATCCGAAAGAAAAAAAACGATAAAAGATCTAGAAAAACTTTCGCATGATAAGAATCAATCGCAAATTTTTATTGAGACACCTTATAGAAACGAAAAAATGCTTACAGATTTAAAAGCAGCTTTATCACCTACTACAAATTTATGTATCGCGGCAGATATTACTTTGCCTTCAGAATATATTAAAACGATGATGATAAAAGATTGGAAACATCAACAACCAGATTTACACAAAAAACCAGCTATTTTTATCATTCATAAGTAGCAATTATTCTTTTATGGTTTTTGTTAAATTAAGACATGTAAAAAGGCTTTATTTATCTTTTATAAGAATAAATAAAGCCTTTTTTATATTTAAAACTACAAAGTGTATTTTAGATACTAGGTTTAAACGGTAGCATATTTGTCTGCTTTAATAACAGAAACATTATAACCACCAAAGTTTTTTAAATAAGATTTTATAGAAGCTCCATAAGCATCTGTAAACCCTTCGACTCCATTACTACGTAAGAATTTTTTTACGTTACCTGCACCGCTTAAATGAGCTGCAGCTAAGATACCTGATTCTGTTATTCTAATTCCGTTTATGGTTTTACCAACAGAACGTGCAATGTCTTTTCTTAAAATCCATTTATTTACTTTGCATAAAGCTATAAATGCTTTTTCCTGTAATTCTGGGTTTTTTAAAAAATCTTGTGTGTTGTAAATTTTAAATCGGTGTAAAGTAGTTCTACCAAATTGATACTTTCCTAAATATCCTAATGAATTTACAATAGTATATTTTCCTTGAGACTCCTTAAAAGCTAAGGCTTCTTTAAAACCAACAAAGTCCTTTTGTAAATAAGGAATGTTATAATCTATAAATTTGGGGAAAGTAATTTTGTTATGAGTACCTATTTTTTTATCAATAGAAGTTGCGTTGATAAATCCTAAAAATACGATACTTAAAAATAAAAACTTTTTGATAATATAAATATTTCTGTTTTGCGGGTGCAAATGTATAACCAAATATTAATTATACTGATTATCAATATGTTAAAATTTATTAAAAATACAGATAATGAAATTTTATTCTTCCTTTGGTGTTAATTTCAAGTGTTGGAGCAGGTATTTTTATGAAGTTTACAACAGAGAAGACGGATTTTAAGAATTCCGAATTTGTACGGATTTTTGTTAAATCTAAGTCTAAACTTAGGTAGAATTGTCGGTAAGGATTGTATGGCGTTGCATCTGCTGCGTTTGTATGTCCATAAAGCATTTCTTCTGCGCCATAACCCAAAGCAACATTTAACCATTTAGGAAACGAGCTTTTCTTATTAAAAGACCAAATATTAGCAGAAAGCCAATAAGTTTGTCCGTTATAATCTTTTAAAGCTTGTTGTAAATAATTTATACCCAAGGTATTTGGTCTTTGTTTAGCAAATTCTGTTTGATGAAAGGAGTATTTTACGGTGATTCGTTGTTCTCCCCAAAGTAATTCTTGTCCAATTAACAAACCGGTTCCTGATGCATTTGCAAGAATATCTCCTGGTGATGCTCCCCATTCTTCAGAAAACCCATCTAAAACTTCTACGGCAGTTAAAAAAGCAAAACCAGAGGTTGCTCCGTATATTAATTGATTTTTTTTAGAAACTCCTGCCCAGTCTAAAGCTTCCATTCCTATTTTACCAACATAGTATGAAGTCATTAAATGACCAACCTTATCCATTTGTTTCCAATCATTATTGTCATTCTTTAAATGAAAACTAGAACGCGGATAATCTTTGTACCAAAGTTGGTTTAAAGAAATTAAAGCGCCTCCAGCCAATACACTTTCGGCAACTATAATGGCATTTCTTCTTTTGGTATTTAAAGTATCAGATTTTTTGTAAAATGCAGCGTTTTGAGCATGAGAGAAAACCGTTAATAGAAAAAAGAGAGAAAAAACAATTAATTTATTTACTTTCAATTGTATCATTTTTAAAAATATATAGCGTTTATTTTACAACAGTAAGATCGGAAAACGACTACTACCAGCTTATAAAGCTATCTATTAATCCTTTGTTTGTTCATCCATTGATGGTATTTAGCTGCATTTCTATTGTGCTGCGAAAGTGTTTTAGCAAAAGTATGGTATCCTAATTTATCTACATTTGCACACATATAAAAATAGTTGTGTTTTTCGGCATTTAATACACCGTCAATAGCCGAAATGTCTGGCATTGAAATTAGCGTTGGAGGTAAGCCTTTGTTTTTATAGGTATTATAAGGAGAGTTTATTTCTAAATCTGCAGTTAAGACTCTTTTAACTACATAATCTTGTCCTTTTTTTTCTTTAACACAATAGATAATTGTGGGATCTGCTTGTAAAGGCCACCCTTTTTGTAACCTATTTAAATACAAACCTGCCACAATAGGTCTTTCAACTTTTTTAGCAGTTTCTTTTTGTACTATAGAAGCCAAAGTAATCACTTCTTCTTTGGTTAAATCTAAAGCTTTTGCTTTTTGCAACCTGCTTTCATTCCAAAAACGATTGTATTCTCTAAAAATTTTATTTCTAAAATTATCTGCAGAAGTAGTCCAATAAAATTGATGACTATTAGGAATAAAGATTTGTAAAACAGATTTTTCTGTCAAGTTATTTTTAGACAAGAAATCTTTGTCTTTAAAAGATTTTAAGAGAGAAAGTGAATCTGCCTCTAATTGTTCTGCAATTCTACCTGCCAATTTTTCTAAAGTATCTTGATTGTTAAAAGATAGTTTTACAGGAGTTTGATTACCACTCCTTAATAAATTAACAAGATCGTTATTAGACATCCCTTTGTTTAAAACATATCTACCAGGTTTTGGAGTAGAGAAATTTTTCTTAGCGGCTACTAATAGAAAAGTGCTGGTGCTTTTAGAAAACGCTGCTACTTTATCTTTTACATCCATTAAACTATCCGAAGATTTTACAAAAAGCACGGTATCTTCTGTAATAGATTCTCCAAATATTTTTTGATAGTATTGGTATACAATAAATGCACCAATAAAAATAACAGTAGCTATAACGGCGTATATAAATTTTTTACTCAAGGTATTTTGATTTTTTTTAGAATTGCAAAATTAGTCTTTTATCAACTGAAATAAAACTTCATCTTTAAATTTTCCTTCGGATAATATCCAATCTTTTTTAATACCAACTTTTTGGAAGTTATGTTTTTTAAACAGTGATAAGCTTTTAGAATTATCAGCAGTAATGTTTGCATACAGTTGATGTACATTTAAATAAGAAAAAGCATATTGAATTAAAAGAGATAAAGCTTCTGTAGCTAATCCTTGTTTTTGAAATTTTGGGTGAATTAAAATTCCAATTCCAGCTCTTTTATGCATCGGATTGTAATCAAACAAATCAATCATTCCTACTTGTCTTTTGGTAGAAGTATCTTCAATTAGTAAGCGTAACTGTTTTGCTTCGTAGATATCTAAATGTGCATTTTCTAAATATTGCTTCAATATAAATTTAGAAAAAGGAGTTTGTGTATGGCTTATTTCCCAAAAAGACTCGTTGTTTTCTATCTGATATAGAAAATCTAAATCTTCGGGTTCTAGAGCACGTAAGGTTATTTTTTTACCGGTTAATTTCATGATTTTTTATCTAAAAGGCCGTTTACTTAAAATAAATATTTGGATAGAAATACATCATATTTTATATATCCAGTTTATCATCCCTGTGTAAACAAGACTCTATAATGAGTAAACAAAAATTCTAATTTTACTTAGTGCATTCATTTAGTATCAAAATCCACTATACACAAATTGATTATGTTTTCAATATATAAGAATAGCGTTTTTAATCTTTGTGTATCTCGTCGTTTTCTCTGTGAATCTTTGCGAAATAATTCAATCTAATTATACATTTAAAAAGAAATCTCCCCTTTAAAAACAAAAGTCGCTGGGCCTTTTAAATACACATTGGTATAAATCCCATTTTCTTCAGAAAAAGAAACCTCTAAATTTCCACCTTCAACAGGTAAAGAAATTAAATTGCTAGTTGTTTTGCCTGTTTTATGCATGGCAATAGCAACAGCTGTAACTCCGGTTCCGCAAGCCAAAGTTTCATCTTCCACACCTTTTTCATAAGTTCTTACTCTAAAAGTAGAAGGATTTATTTGTTGAACAAAATTCACATTACTTCCAGGATCATTATACGAGTATCTTATTTCTTTTCCTTTTTCAAAAACAGGAAAATGATCTAAATCTTCCACTAATTCTACATGATGTTGTGTGCCTGTATAAGCGAATACTGAGTTTTCTTTCACGGTAATTTTATCAACATCTATCATTTTTAAAGAAACAATTCCAGTATCAATTTCAGCTAAATGCGGACCATCAACAGCAATAAAACGTGTCTTTAGGTTGATGATTTCTAAATATTTGGCAAAAGCCACGGCACATCGTCCTCCGTTTCCACAAAAAGTCTCACTTCCGTCAGCATTAAAATAAATCATTCTAAAATCGAATTCTGCGTCATTTTCAATTAAGATAACTCCGTCAGCTCCAACTCCAAAATGTCTATCACAAAGTTTAGATATAATGGCTACGTTTTCTTTCGGAAAAATTAGAGCTCTGTTATCAATCATAACAAAATCATTTCCGGTTCCTTGGTATTTATAAAAGTCTAAATTCATTAGTACAAATATAGGTATTTAAAGAATAAAATCGGACTGTTAAAAAGCGGTTAAAGTCAGTTAAAATCAAGTTAAACAGATTTTTTGAAATAGTTATAATTGTATCTTTGAGGTATTAAATATAAATATCATGAAAAAAATTTTAAGTTTATTAGGAGTGGCTATTTTAGGAGGCGCTATTACTTTAGGCGGTTATAAAATGCTATTTAATGAAAATGCAGTTGTAGAAAGATCTATTTCTCAACCCATAAAAACAGTTACAGCAAGTTATAATCCTGTTTTAAACAAAGTTAATGAAACTTCTGGTTCGGTAGATTTAACCGTTGCCGCAGAAAACACTGTACATGCGGTGGTACACGTTAAAAATACAGCGATAAGGACTCAGGTAAATCCAATGGATATTTTCTTCGGAAACGGTAATGGAGCTAGAAAGTTTGAGCAAGTTGGTACAGGTAGTGGAGTAATTATTTCGCAAGACGGGTATATTGTTACAAACAATCATGTAATTGATGGAGCATCAGAAATTGAGATTACTTTAAACAACAGACAAAAATATGAGGCAAAGTTGGTTGGTACAGATAAAGAGAACGACATTGCTTTATTAAAAATTGATGCAGATTTTGATTTACCTTATATTCCATTTGCAAATTCAGACAATATAAAAATAGGAGAATGGGTTTTGGCAGTTGGTAATCCTTACAACTTAACATCTACCGTAACAGCAGGTATAGTTAGTGCAAAGGGTAGAGATTTAGAAGGGAATTCTTCTATAGATTCTTTTATTCAAACAGATGCAGCGGTAAATCCAGGAAATAGTGGAGGAGCATTGGTAAACACTCGTGGTGAGTTGGTTGGAATTAATACAGCAATTACCTCTAAAACCGGTTCTTTTATTGGGTATTCTTTTGCAGTTCCATCTAATATTGCCAAAAAGGTAATCGATGATTTATTAGAATTTGGGTCTGTACAAGAAGCTATTTTAGGCATAAACATAGATCAAAGTGAAGAAGATATAGATGGTGTTAAAATTGCCGGAGTAAGTAATGATGGTGGTGCAGAAAAAGGGGGCTTAAAATCTGGAGATGTTATTAAAAAAGTAAACGACGTAAAGATTTCTAAATTCTCAGAATTAAGAGGTCAATTAACTGCAAAAAGACCTGGAGATTTAGTAAATATTACTGTAGATAGAGATGGATCGGAGTTAATTAAAAGCGTAAAATTAAGCAAAAAAGATGCGTATGTTTCTAGAAAATTAGGAGTCGTTTTAAAAGATATCTCTAAAAAAGAAATGAAGAAATTCGATATTTCTGGTGGAGCTAGAATTGTAACCAATCAAAATAAAAATCTTATTTATTATGGTGTAAAAGAAGGATGTATTATTACAGAAATTAATAAGAAACCAATTTTAAATGCTAGTGAAGCTGTAAAAGAAATAGATGCTACTTTCGGAGCAGGAGCCCCTATTTATTTAGAAGTTATTAATTTAGATGGAGTAAAAGAGCGTTATGCTTTTAGATAAGAGATTATAAAATTTTTAAGTAAAAACCGAATCATTTATTTGATTCGGTTTTTGTTTTATTAGAAGCTATTTCCTGCTTTCACTACTCGCTTTTTTTATCCTAAAAAGGAATAAAAAAGAGCTCAAACAAATCGTTCAATCAGGGCTAAACAAGTTTAATTTCTTTAGTAATTAAGAGTAAATGTTTAGTTTACTTAATTTAGTAAGCAAAAACATATTAAAAGTTATATAAGTTTTCTTTTTCTTATTTTTGAAATAAAAACAATCATGAAAAATATTATTTTCTTCTTCCTTTTTTTACCAAGTCTTATTTTTGCACAAAGTTCAGATTTACCTAAAAACCCAAAACCGGGCAAATGTTATATAAGATGTTCTTCGCAAGATTTTAACTATACAAAACCTGTAAATAAAAAGAAACTGTGGGTAGAATTAGAATGTCATGAAGCAAGAAATCTAACAATCGATGCAGAAAAAGAACATCGCTTTCAAGAATATCAAAAACTATTAAAAGAAAAAGATTTTGATGTAGACATTACAGGAGTGTTAGATCTAAAAACAGCAAAAGCTCATAATAAATATTTAAAAGTTTTAAAAAAAGAAAACAGAAAAAAAGCAAAGAACAAAAAGAAATAACGGCTAAAAAGAAACCCAAAACAGTAGTTTATGTTTTGGGTTTAATTTTAAATTAATTTTGATCTTTATTTGGTTTAAAACAACTTAAATAAATACAAACAGAAAAATTAGTGTAAATCTCTGTAATCTATGGGTAAATTTTTTAAGGTGTTCTATGTAACCATAAAATAAAAAAGATATAGCCAGTTTACGCTTCCTCAAAGAAATCAATTACAGCTTCAAATTCTTCATTTATAAACTCATTTTTACTCATAAAATATTCAGAAGTAGTCAATCTGTAGTTATTTTCTTTTTTTTCTAAATACCAAATAATATCATTTGCTTCTACAAAAGCTTCTTCTGCATTTAATTGATCTGCAAATAACCTTTTAATTACGTTATGACTATCTAAGTTTTGAGCAAAACATTTCAACACAATTTCTTTAGTAATATTCGTTTCAGCATTTCTTGCTGGTGTTATTTCAAAATCTACAATAGTTGCTTTTGTATTCGGAAACTTTCCGTTAAAAGCTTTATACAAAAGCTGATTGATTATAAATAGCGTTTTGTGCAATTCTATTTTTGGATATTCTTCAGAAATTTTATCTACTAACATTTCATAAGAAAGAGAGTCTATTTGCCCTTCATTTAAAACATCAGACAATTTATAATCTAACACAATGGCAGCGGCTTCACTAGCGTCTCTATCAGAAATTGCCATAAAAAGCAATTCTCTTAATTCTTTAATTTCGTTTACATCATTATTTGCAAAATCAAAACGTACCAAAAGTTCTTTGTAATCGTCAATACTCCAAGAGTTCTCTAGGTCATCTACTGTAGAAATTTTGTGTATTTTAATAGCGTATTTCATTTTTTTAATTCATTTTTGAATGTCCATCTAAATTACATATTATTCAAATTAAATACAAGTTTTTATAGTTATTTTATGATTTTTTTAGTAGATAATAATGGTGTTTTTAAATGAATTAAACAGAGATAATTATAACAATTAGTGCTCCTTATTTTTTGAAAAAACAAACCTTTGTAACCAATACTTTTTACTATTTTTACAAGCCAAATTAATTCTTTTTTTATAATGATTTTTAAAGAAAATCTTCCTTATTTCCAAATACCAAAACCCGCAATAGAATATACTGCAGGTGCTACCGCAAGTAGAATGATAGATGGTTTAGGATTTAGATATTATTGGGCTACAGAAGGTTTATCAGAAAAAGATTTGATTTTTCAACCAAATTCAGAAGCAAGAACAGTAGAAGAAACTTTAGATCATATTTATAATTTATCAATAAGAATTATAAATGCCGCATTATTAAAAGTAAACGGAGATATAGAACCAATTAGGTCTTTTGGAGAGAAAAGGAAAAAAACATTAGAAAATTTATTACAAGCAAGTACAATTTTTAGAGAAAGTAAAGATGTTGCTCAATTTAAAATATTGTTTCCTAATAAAGAACTTTCTTTTTGGTGTGTAATAAACGGGCCAATTGCAGATGCTATTTGGCATGTAGGTCAAATAGTTTCATTTAGACGCTCTTCTGGAAACCCATTACCTAATGGTGTAAATGTATTAATAGGAAAAAAACAAGATTAATTTTTTATTTAAGAATGACAAATCAACAAAAAATAGAAGCTCTTCGAGACGAATTAAATATACATAATTATAACTATTATGTGTTAGATAATGCCTCAATTTCAGATTACGAGTTCGATATTAAATTAAAAGAATTAGAAAAATTAGAAACAGAAAATCCTGAGTTTTTCGATCCAAATTCTCCAACACAAAGAGTAGGAGGTACGGTTACAAAAAACTTTGAAACGGTTACTCATAAAAATAGAATGTATTCTTTAAGTAATTCTTATTCTAAAGAAGATTTAGTAGATTGGGAAGAAAGAGTGCAAAAAGTTTTAGGAACCACAGAGGTAGAATATACTTGTGAATTAAAATTCGATGGAGCCTCTATCAACTTAACCTATATAAACGGAAAATTTATAAAAGCAGTAACCCGTGGCGATGGTTTTCAAGGAGATGAAGTAACTAATAATATTCGTACTATAAGATCAATTCCTTTGAATATAAAATCCGACTTTGTCAGTAATTTCGAAATGCGTGGAGAAATCATTTTACCAATTGATGGTTTTAATAAAATGAATGAAGAGCGTGTAGAAAACGGAGAAGATGAATATAGAAACCCAAGAAATACAGCAAGCGGAAGTTTAAAACTACAAGACAGTGCAGAGGTTGCAAGAAGACCTTTAGATTGTTTATTATATCAAGTGGTTACGGAAGAACGTAAATATAAAACGCATTTCGAAAGTTTAGAAAACGCGAGAAAAGTTGGTTTTAAGGTTCCAGAAACCATTACTTTGGTAAAATCTATTGATGAAGTTTTTGATTTCATTACTAATTGGGACGCAAAACGTCACAATTTACCTTATGAAACAGACGGAATTGTTGTTAAAGTAAACAATTTACATCAACAAGAAGAGTTAGGGTATACAGCAAAAGCACCAAGATGGGCAATTGCATATAAATTTAAAGCAGAACAAGTTTCAACTATTTTAAATGAAATTACCTATCAAGTCGGCAGAACAGGCGCAATAACTCCAGTTGCAAATTTAGAACCAGTTCAATTAGCAGGTACAACGGTAAAAAGAGCGTCATTGCACAATGCAGATCAAATAGCAAAACTAGATATTAGAGTAGGAGACACTGTTTTTGTAGAAAAAGGAGGCGAGATTATTCCTAAAATTATTGCGGTAGATTTTACAAAACGTCCAGAAGATTCAAAACCAACAATATACGCAACACATTGCCCAGAATGTAATACAGAGTTAGTAAGAACAGAAGGAGATGCCAAACATTATTGTCCTAATGAATTTGGATGTGCCCCACAAATTACAGGAAGAATTCAGCATTTCATTTCTAGAAAAGCCATGGATATTGATGGTTTAGGAGGTGAAACGGTAGATTTGTTGCGTAAAGAAGGACTCATTCAAAATTATGCTGATTTATATGATTTAACGGTAGAACAAGTCATTCCGTTAGAACGAATGGCAGAAAAATCTGCACAAAATATGATTGACGGAATCATAAAATCAAAAGAAATTCCGTTCGAAAAAGTATTATTTGCACTCGGAATCCGTTTTGTAGGTGAAACGGTCGCTAAAAAATTAGCAAAACATTTTAAATCTATAGACAATTTAATGTCCGCAGATTTCGAAACATTAATTTCTGTAGATGAAATTGGAGATAGAATAGCACAAAGTATTCTCGATTTTTCATCAGATTTAGGAAACATACAATTAATAAATCGGTTAAAAGCATCTGGACTACAATTAGAAGTTTCTGCAGAAAGCTTAGAAAATCAAACGGAACTATTACAAGGACAAATATTTGTCGTTTCAGGCGTTTTTCATCAAATGAGTAGAAACGAACTCAAAAAAGCAATAGAAGATAATGGAGGTAAAGTAAGTTCATCCATTTCTAAAAAGACAAATTTTATTGTTGCTGGTGATAATATGGGACCTTCAAAACTAACAAAAGCACAAGATTTAGGAATTGAAATTATTTCAGAAGAAGATTTTATAAATAAAATTAGTTAAAAAATAACTTAGGCTCTAATTAAGCTTAACAACGAACAAAGAACAACGAATAACGAACAAACAAGGTTTCCTACTGCTGCTATGTGGTAAATTAATTAAAATTTGAAAAAACTCTTATACATATATATACTACTAATTTCCATGGTTTCTTTTTCCCAAAAAAAGGAAGCAGATTCGTTGCCTATTAATGTAGACGACTATGTTTTTGTAAAACCAGGAGACACCTTAGTTGTAAACCTCAATGAATTTACGTTGTTTCCAAAAAACAAATTTAAATCTAGAAATGATATTCGGTACTATTTATGGTTCCGTAAAAAAGTATTCAGAGCATACCCTTACGCTCAACTGGCGTCACAAAGGTTAGATTCTTTAAATATTAGGCTAGAAAAAATAAAGTCTAAAAGTAAACGAAGAAAGTATACGCGCTTAGTTCAAAAATATATAGAAGGCGAGTTTACAGATCAAATTAAAAAGATGACCACCACAGAGGGGCGAATTCTTATCAAGTTAATTCACCGTCAAACAGGTAAAACGGCATTTGAAAATATTAAAGTGTTAAGAAGCGGTTGGAAAGCCTTTTGGTACAATACAACAGCAAATGTTTTTAGTCTTTCGCTAAAAATGGAATACCATCCAGAAGCAGAAAACGAAGATTATTTAATAGAAGATGTCCTGCAACGAGCATTTCAAGACGGAAAACTCAAACCTCAATCTACAAAGTTAAATTTCGATTTTTCTAAAATTATAGCAGAAAAAAAGGCAGCAATCAATGTAGAAGAATACAAATTGATGTTTTCAAAGATGAGAAAGAAGAAAAACCGTAAGAAAAAGGATTAATTTTATTGGGTGTTCCCACGCCAAAAAAGGCGCGGTCGGGCTTTGCACTATATCTTTTTAAGGTATTATTTTCGCTACCGCTTCAATACCACCAT
>NZ_JALCZP010000039.1:0-11642 GCF_023555435.1 Polaribacter sp. Z014 | reverse complement strand
AGTTTATCTGTAATGTAAATGTCTCTAGAAACATTCTGAATTTGATCTACCATTAAATGTACTTCTCCAGTATTTTCCATTGTAAGTTCTAAAGGTACTTCTAATTCATTAGAGATTTCTTGAACACCTGCAATTACATATTTATTGTCATCTGAAGGGAATTTCCAGTAAATGTCTGTATTAGCAGTTCCGTAAACCTTAGAATCATATCCTTTATCAAAATCAAATGAGTTCGTTTCTTGAAAAGAAACTGCTATTTGATGGTGAAGTAACGTTTCCTCTGTGTTCTTGTATTCAAATCCTACTTTAATAATAGGTAACAAATTATTGTTACTTACTGTTTTGCTACTTTTTTTACTTGTTTTAAAGAATACAGATTGATCTCCTTCTGTAACGTATGCTCTTTGGCTGTTGTTAAAAACAATTGGAGCACCACCTGCTTTGTCTCCTTCAATAAAGAATCCTTGACCTATTGCTATATAAGGTTCCGGCTCTTTGTATGTCTGACTACCTAAACCAGAAGTTCCGTTATTATCATTAATACTAATATCTGCTATTTTATCTGCTGCGACTCCTGTAACGTAGTTTATGGTTGCATATCCACCAATGTAACCACCAAATATGTGACCATCGATTCCGCTTCCTTCACCAAGTATACTTTCATGATGTTCCCAAAAGTAAAGTGTCCCAGTAGTATGCGCAAAATTATCTTGTATAAATTTCATAGTATTCATAGCAGAAGGGAAAGGGTTACCTATTAAGTAACTGTCTCCTGCAGCTATTGATTTAGTTGAACTAAAATCACCATCATTTGGTGTACCTACAAAAGTATAATTTTGTTTTCTTCCGGGTCCTTTAAAAATAAATCCATCACCGCGCGCTATAGTTCCACTTTTATATTGATGTACCCAATTAGATCTACCATCAGATCCAGGTGCATAGGTGTATATCCAATGATCAGCTAAAGAAATAGGATCTGTAGTAGCTCCATCATATCCACCAACAAATGTAATGTCTTTTGGATTACTAGGATCTGTACCGTCTTTTAATACATCTTCTATTGTGTAGTTGTTTACGCCTGAATTAACAGGAGAACTCATATATCCGTATCTGTATAAACTTGGTATTTCTGAGTTTTGATCTACTAAAAGGTTCCCCATAGTTCCAGAAACAGAACTAGTAATTGTACTTGTACCAGTATGTGTTTGTACTAATTGAGCTAAAGTACCTGCTAAACGAATATCTCCGTCTAAAGTAATATCATTAGTAACCACTAACAATTGGTCTGTTACTGTTAAAGTTTTACTTGCATTTACTTTTAGCTTTCTTGCACTTAATCTATTACTAGTATGCTCAAAATTTTGATCAATTACTACTGAACGAGATCTATCTGGATAACCATTTGTATATACATTGTTACTAGCTGTTGAAGTAGTAATGTTAATTCTGTGTAAACCTAACAAAGTATTCGCATCTGTACTAGACTCTTTTATTTCTGAGATTAAAGCATCTTGAGGATGTCTTTTATCATAAAAATTAATAGTGTTTCCTACTTGTTGATAAGGTATTATTGCATCATCTATAAAAACTACCCATTCACTTGGTGTGTATGTAGTGTTAGTTGTTAGTGTTTCATCTATTCTTACTAATGATGTTTTATTAGTAATATTAGAAACAACATCATATCTATCGGCCCAAGAATAAATACCAGAGGCAGATGAAAGTGTAATAATATCATTAGCATCATCTAATTCCGTTAAATCGTTATTAATGATTACTGTTGCATCGGCTGCTATCTCACTCGTAGAAATAATACTATTTGTACTCTTTTTGAATAATACAGATTTACCAGCTTTTAGTACTGTACCAACAATATCAGAAGCATCTGGAGTTACACCTGTTTGATCACCAGTTTTATCTTTGTACAATTGAATTTTAATAGTGTTTGCAGGAATATCAGTTGTACCAATATTGGTTATTTCTATCCATCTTTCTGCACCAAATTGATACACTTGCGTAATCATAACGTTTGCTGCGTCTGGTTTATCTCTATAGTCAAGATCACCTGTACCAGGGAAATCATTATCTGTATCTCCAAAAGCACTTTCTAAAGAAGCTGCATCAGTAACTTTATCTCCTGAGCCTAAACCGTCATTTACAGTAGAACCAGCAATAGTTAAATCATTGTTATCATCGAAGTTATCATCTAAACCATCGTTATCTTCATCAGTTCCACTAAGGGTATTGTCATCATCTCCATTTTCAATAATATCAAGAACACCATCGTTATCTGAGTCTGCATCTAAATAATCTGGTACATAATTAGCACCTGAATCACCGTCTGTGTTTATAGGGCTTACACCAATATTAGCACCATCTTCGTATTGGTCATCTACACCGTTCTTATTAGCATCTGTTATTCCTGATGCTCCGCTACCAACACCTGTTGGAGCTTTATAACCACTTGTGGATTGTCCTTCTACATTATCAGGAATACCATCGTTATCTGCATCTATGTCTAAAAAGTTAGGGAAACCGTCAGAGTCTGCATCACCTTTGGTGTATGAAGTTGGTTTTCCATCATTAGTATCATCTGCACTAGTAAGAATTAAAGCATCAGAAGTATTTGCACCATCAGTATCTACACCAACAACTAAAGCATTTGTTGGGTCTCCGTCTACAGTGTCATTAAAACCATCATTGTCTGTATCTACAAAAGAATCTGCTAATCCATCTCTATCAGTATCTGCACCACCTGCTTCAATAACGTCTGTAATACCATCATTATCTGAGTCAAGGTCTAAGTGATTAAGAATACCATCTTTGTCTGTGTCTCCATTAGAATATGTATCCGGGTTTCCGTCACCATTGGCATCAGCACCTGTAGCAATTAATACATTACCTGTATTTGCGCCATTTGTATCTGTACCAACAGCTAAAACATTTGTAGGATCACCGTCTACAACATCATTAAAACCATCATTATCAGCATCAGTAAAATTATCTGCTCTACCATCACCGTTTGCATCGGTTCCGCCAGCTTCTACTACATCTGCAATACCATCATTATCTGCATCTAAATCTAAATGATCTAAAATACCATCGTTATCTGTATCTCCATTTGGATAAGAATCAGGGTTTCCGTCACCATCAGCATCAACACCTGTAGCTATTAAAGCATCAGAAGTATTTGCGCCATTTGTATCAGTTCCAACAACCAAAGCGTTTGTAGGATCACCGTCCACCACATCATTAAATCCATCGTTATCAGCATCAGTAAAGTTATCCGCTCTACCATCACCGTTTACATCGGTTCCACCAGCTTCTACGACATCTGCAATACCATCATTATCTGCATCTAAATCTAAATGATTCGGAATACCGTCATTATCTGTATCTCCGTTCGGGTAAGAATCCGGGTTTCCATCACCATTAGCATCAGCACCTGTTACAATTAAAGCGTCGGAAGTATTAGCTCCATTTGAATCTGCACCAACAGCTAAAGCATTTGTAGGATCACCGTCCACGACATCATTAAAACCATCATTATCAGCATCTACAAAATTGTCTGCTCTACCATCACCGTTTGCATCGGTTCCACCAGCTTCTACAACATCTGCAATCCCATCATTATCCGCGTCTAAATCTAAATGATTTAAAATACCGTCGTTATCTGTGTCTCCATTTGGATAAGTATCCGGGTTTCCGTCACCATTAGTATCAGTACCTGTTGCGATTAATACATTGTCTGTATTTGAACCATTTGAATCTGTACCAACAGCCAAAGCGTTTGTAGGATCACCATCTACCACATCATTAAAACCATCATTATCAGCATCTACAAAATTGTCTGCTCTACCATCACCGTTTGCATCGGTTCCGCCAGCTTCTACCACATCTGCGATACCATCATTATCCGCATCTAAATCTAAATGATTTAAAATACCGTCGTTGTCTGTATCACCGTTCGGGTAAGAGTCAGGGTTTCCGTCACCATTAGCATCAGCACCTGTAGCAATTAATACATTATTTGTATTTGTACCATTTGAATCTGTACCAACAGCTAAAGCATTTGTAGGATCACCATCTACCACATCATTAAAACCATCATTATCAGCATCAGTAAAATTATCTGCTCTACCATCACCGTTTGCATCGGTTCCACCAGCTTCTACAACATCTGCAATACCATCATTATCTGCATCTAAATCTAAATGATTAGGAATTCCGTCGTTGTCTGTATCTCCATTTGGATAAGAATCAGGATTTCCGTCACCATTAGTATCAGCACCTGTAGCGATTAATACATTGTCTGTATTTGCACCATTTGAATCTGTACCAACAGGCAAAGCGTTTGTAGGATCACCATCTACCACATCATTAAAACCATCATTATCCGCATCTACAAAATTGTCTGCTCTACCATCACCGTTTGCATCGGTTCCACCAGCTTCTACCACATCTGCAATCCCATCATTATCCGCATCTAAATCTAAATGATTAGGAATTCCGTCGTTATCTGTGTCTCCATTTGGATAAGAATCTGGGTTTCCGTCACCATTAGTATCAGTACCTGTTGCGATTAATACATCATTTGTATTTGCACCATTTGAATCAGTTCCAACAGGCAAAGCATTTGTAGGATCACCATCTACCACATCATTAAAACCATCATTATCAGCATCTACAAAATTGTCTGCTCTACCATCACCATTTGCATCGGTTCCGCCAGCTTCTACTAAATCTGCAATACCATCATTATCTGCATCTAAATCTAAATGATTAGGAATCCCGTCGCTATCTGTATCTCCGTTCGGGTAAGAATCTGGGTTTCCATCACCGTTAGTATCAGCACCTGTTGCGATTAATACATTGTCTGTATTTGCACCATTAGAATCTGTACCAATAGGCAAAGCATTTGTAGGATCACCGTCCACGACATCATTAAAACCATCATTATCAGCATCTACAAAATTGTCTGCTCTACCATCACCATTTGCATCGGTTCCGCCAGCTTCTACTACATCTGCAATACCATCATTATCCGCGTCTAAATCTAAATGATTCGGAATACCATCGTTATCTGTATCTCCATTTGGATAAGAATCAGGGTTTCCGTCACCATCAGTATCAGCACCTGTAACTATTAAAGCATCAGAAGTATTTGCACCATTTGTATCGGTACCAACAGCTAAAGCATTTGTAGGGTCACCGTCCACAACATCATTAAATCCATCGTTATCAGCATCAGTAAAGTTATCCGCTCTACCATCACCGTTTACATCGGTTCCACCAGCTTCTACTACATCTGCAATCCCATCATTATCCGCATCTAAATCTAAATGATTCGGAATACCATCATTATCTGTATCTCCACTAGTGTACGTATCTGGTTTACCATCATTATTAGCATCATTTCCTGTTACTATTAAAGCGTTGTTTGTATTTTCAGAAACACCATCTTGCCCAACATCACCATCAACAAGGTCATTAAAACCATCATTATCAGTATCTATAAAACCATCAGCTTTACCGTCACCATTTACATCGGTTCCACCAGCTTCTACAACATCAGGAATACCATCGTTGTCTGCATCTAAATCTTGAGTATCTGGTATACCGTCTCCATCTGAATCTGGATTTGTAATTGTGTTACCGTTAGTTCCTCCTACAACATAGTCATCGTATGTATCATCTAAACCATCACCATCGGTATCGTTAGATAATGTTCCGTCTGCATTAATAGCATCTACGATACCATTACCGTCTGTATCTACACCACCAGCTTCTACTAAATCTGGAATACCATCGTTATCTGAATCTAAGTCTAAAGAATTAGGGATACCGTCATTATCTGTGTCTTCGCAATTATTTGAGAAAACACTTACTAAATCTAGAGCAGCGCCAATTCCTATAGAACCAGGTACAGGAGGAGATGCTTGAAACTCTATTGAAGTTTCTGTAGTTGTAGCTATAAAAACAGTAGTAAAGCTATACCATTTTTTTGGACCAACAATTCCGTTAATTGTACCTTCTGCTTTTGCTTTTAATGTTTGATCATAAATAGTAGAACTACCTGCATCTTTTACTTTTACATTTAAAGTAACATCTTGACCTGTTCCATGACCAATATCTTCTCCCCAATAAAAAGAAAGTGTATATGTATTTCCTGGTACTGTAGTAAAAGTTTGTGAAAGAATATTGCTTACACCTCCATCGCTTTTATCGTTATTACCAAGAACGTCTATGTATTGCTTTCCATTATAAGCGTTTGCATATGTATTAGTAGACCAACTTGGAGATTGTCCTCCAACCCATCCGTCTAGGTTCTGTGTATAATTCCAACCTGTTAAAGTGTTTGTGTTTAATGTTTTTCCTATAAATGTACCAGAACTATTTGTTCCTCCGTTTGGAAATTCAGATGTACTAGAAAAATCTTGAAGTTCGAAATCACCATTTACAATTAAGTTACCGCAACCTTCATCTGTATCTAAGATACCATCGTTATCGTCATCTAAATCAAAAAAGTCTGATACTCCATCACCATCATTATCTTTAAAATCTCTATAATCTACATCTCCACCTGAATCTAAATCTGAATCTTCATCTCCTAAATTACTTGCATTTGGTGTATCTATTTCATCATTTACGTCATAAGGATCATTCTTATTTGAACCTTCAAAATTATCATCTAAACCATCTCCATCGGTATCTATACCAGACAAACTGTTATTCTCATTTCCATTTTCGGCAATATCTGCAATACCATCATTGTCTGAATCTGAGTCTAAATAATCTGGATTGTCTGTATTGTCTGTATTTGTTGGAGTAATACCTACGGTACCTACTTCATATTTATCGTCGATACCATTATTATTTTCGTCAGCCATAGCTGTACCAACACCACTTGGAGCAATATAATCTGCTGTAGTTTGTGCTTCTATATTGTCTGGAATACCATCATTATCTGCATCGATGTCTAAAAAGTTAGGTAGATTGTCTGTATCAGCATTACCTTTTGTGTAAGTGTCTGCTATTCCATCAGTATTCGTATCTGTACCTGTTGTAATTAAAGCATTACCTGAGTTGTCTGTTCCGTTTACATTACCGTCTACAACATCATCAAAACCATCATTATCTGTGTCTGTTGTTAATTTACCTGTAGCATCAATATTATCTACTTTTCCGTCTCTATTAGCATCGGTTCCTCCGGCTTCAATAATATCTACAATACCATCGTTGTCTGAGTCTAAGTCTAAATGATTTGGAATACCATCACCATCGGTGTCAATAGTATTATTATTGCCATCTACCATAGTACCAGTCTCATCTGTTTTTACAAGTGCATTACCGTTTGTACCATTAGTTCCTGGACCGTCTGAAGCATTTGTATCATAAATGTCTGCCAAACCATCGTTGTCTGTATCTGTATCTTCATCTACACGTCCGTCTCCATTAGTATCTACTCCGCCAGCTTCTATTAAATCTGGAATACCATCGTTGTCTGCATCTAAGTCTTTACTGTCTAAGAAGCCGTCTCCGTCTGTATCTCCATTCGGATAACTGTCTGGAATACCATCATTATTACCATCTTCACCTGTAATAATTAGTGCTTTTGTATCGTCTGTAGTTCCATTTACATCTCCATCTACAGAATCTGCAAATCCGTCGTTATCATTGTCTGTTGTGGCATGTATTCTACCATCTCCATTTGCATCTATACCACCAGCTTCTACAACATCTGGAATACCATCGTTGTCTGAGTCTAAGTCTTGTGCATCTGAAATACCATCTCCATCTGAATCTGGATTAGCAATAGGTGTTCCATTAGTTCCACCTGTAACATTGTCATCATAGATATCTGCTAAACCATCATTATCTGCATCTACCATTGATGTTGGATCTCCATAAGTTGGGTAATCGATTACACCATCTCCATTAGTATCTACACCACCTGCTTCTACAATATCTGCAATACCATCGTTGTCTCCGTCTAAATCTAAATGATTAGCAATGCCGTCTCCGTCTGTATCGTATACATCCGGAATACCATTTCCATCAGCATCTGTATAATTTGTTGTACTACTATCTCCGGTATTACCATTGTCTGTAGTGTCTTTGTAGTTAGGAATTCCGTCTCCATCTTCATCTCCATCAGGGTTGTTTCCTCCGCTTTCTAAAATGTCTGGAATACCATCATTATCATCATCTAAATCTATATCATCTGAAACTCCATCATTATCAGAATCACCTTGTTTAACAGTAATTGTAATTGTTGCAGTATCACAAGTAAGATTGTTTGGTGCTGGTAAACATACTTGGTATTCAAAAGTAACTGTTCCTGTAAAATCTTTACTTGGCGTATAGGTATAAGTACCGTTAGTATTTAACACGAAACTTGTGTTAGATCCACTATAACTAAAAGAAGAACCGGTAGGAACTTGATCATTATCTCCTACGTTTCCATTTACAGGTGTATTCCAAATAGTTTCAGCTGTATCATCAGTAGCATAAGATTGAAGTATGAAAAATTTTCCATCACCATGATCTGTTGTGGCAGCAGTTAATTGAACTCTAGTGATACGTGATCCAATAGGAGCTATTTCACTTAAATAAAATAAGGCAATCCCTATCGTTCCATTATTCTCTACAACTCGGTCTGATAACCAATAATCTGAATTTACACGTGGCTTTGTTACAGCTCCCGGAGTACCTATGTTACTGCCACTGCCACTACCACTACCTGTACCACCAAAACCCCATTCAGTTTTACCGTTTGCATGTACAAAAGTTTCTCCTAAATATTGTTCTGCACCACCAGTAGAAGGTATACCAAAAACTTCAATATGGTAAGCGTTGTTAGCGTTTCGCTCTGTAATTGCCACAATTGCTCCTTCATTAGAAGGAATTGCAGGATCATATAACAATGATTGTCTTTGTGCGTCTGTAGTTCTTTCTGTAGTATAGTTATAATTAAGATTTCTCCCGTTTACACTAGATGTAAAATAGTGGTTTAAGTTTTTATCTTGAAAAGCAGCTAGGGCTTTTATGTTCCAATTAGCACTTCCGAAACCATTTACTGTAGAGGTAGGAGTAGGACCACTATTACCTGCACCAATAGGTGTATTACCATTTAGTTTAATCGCATTTCGGATATGACCCTGTGGCCCTACTTGGGTTAATTGATAGCCTGAAGGAACTGCGAATAAGTCAAACACTTTGCCATCTACCGTAAAACTTTTTATGTTAGCGGCATCTGTTCTTGTAGTTTGATTCCCTATCCATTGAAAAGTTACATCATCTTGAATACTTGCTGCATCTGTTTGCGCTTGAGTATTTGTAATAAAAAATAAAAGGAAATTACATATAATTAATCCTTTTACAAATAAGTATTTATGTCTCATATATTTTACTTTGATAATTTTTTTTTTACGTTTTTAATGTACAGCGCATTTTATTGCAGACTGCTTTATTTAATCATTTAAGAAAATTTTAGCAGCTTGTGCATCGTTTTTATGAACGAGTACCAAGTTTAAGACCCTTTTAAAATAGAAAAGTCACTTTTATTTCTAAAGATTAAAATTATTTACTGTTTTATAAGTAGAAGTTGTTTTTTTGTGGCTAATTCTTGTCCATTTGCTATTTCATGCTTGAGCGCACGAATAGGTTTGTTTAAACTTTTAAGTATTAAACATATTTGCATTAAAAACAAGGAAGTTTCTGCTTGTTTTAAAGCTTTTTTTATTTTTTGAACAAAATAGATGGGGACCTGCATTGTAAAATGAAATATTCCCCCAAATATTTTCATTCCATTTATGAGCTTGGTCATTAAAAAGAAATTTTTAAGTTGCAAAAGTAGTTATTATTAATCATATAGTTTGTACAACAAACGATTAAGTTTAAAAAATTACGTTTTATTTTTTAAATTTTAGATTCAGAAACAACTTTAGCATGACAAATTTTACCCATTTATGTTGCATTTATGATCACAAAAAAAACCAGCGAAAAAGAATTCACTGGTTTAAATTTAATGATTGGTAGTCTGTTTTTAGTACATATCTAAAGGGTTATTCAATAACCACTTTTTTATTGATGGTACCTTTATTGGTATTCATTTTTACAATGTACATACCTTTTGGTATTTGGTTTTTAAGAGTTAGTTGGTAATCATTTTTTTGTTCTTCGATATTCCAAAAAAATGTTTGTTTACCAAGAATATTAATAAGAGCTACTTTATGTATTGCTATTTCTTGATTTTTAGAAATAACAATATTTTGATTTTTATTATCGGCATAAATCGTGGTTTCTTTAGGTAATATGTTATTCTCTAAACTAAGTACTGTCGCTTTTTTAAAAGCTAGTACAAAACGATTAGAGTACATGCCTTTATTTAAAGTTAAGTTTATTTTTTCTTCTGTTATATGATATGAATTGCCTGTAAGTTTATCTTTTATGTAGATTTCTCTAGAAACATTTTGAATTTTATCTAGCATTAGGTTTACTTGTCCGGAATAACCCATTGTAATTTCTAAAGGAACCTCTAAATCTTCAGATATTTCTTGTACACCAGCAATTACATATTTTCGATGATCATTTGCAAATTTCCAGTACATATCTGTTTTATTACTTTTAAATGATTCGGAGTCGTACCCTTTGTCATAATTAAATGAATTTATTGCTAGAAAAGAAATGGCTATCTGATGATGTAAATTTAAATCTTCTGGGTTTTTATACTCAAACCCTAATTTAATCATTGGTATTAATTCTTTAATTTTTGTTTCTGCATTTTGGTTGCTTTTATTCTCTTTTAAGGTCTTTTTATAATTATTGTCTATAGAGATGAGTTTTTCACAGACTTTTGCAGATGCAGCTGTATTTGGTATAAGATTGGCAAAAGATTTTGTGTTAAAGAAAATGGAAAGTAATAGTAAAAAGAAAATTTCTTTTTTGTGTATTTTCTTTTTTTTGTGCTGTTGGTTGTTAGAAAAAGTAGAGATTTCTGAAAATAATTTCTGCGTGTGTTTAAAGTTATTCATTTGTTTTGGGGGATTAAATAAATATGTTCTCAAATATAACGAAAGATTATTTGTCTTTACTGTTTTTTTTTGTTTTAAATGATTAGTTATTAGCTTATTATTGAATAATTTTTAGATTATTAGAAATCTATTTACAAGAAGTACATGTTTTATTCTTAAAATTACTATTTAATACTTTAAGTTGTATTAATTTTTTGGTGATAGTGTAAGAGCTGTTTTAAAAAAAAGGATAAAAAAAGCTGAATAATGATTTTATTATTCAGCTTTAATTAATGAACTTATTTTTAGTGGTTATTCAATAACCACTTTTTTATTGATTGTACCTTTATTGGTATTCATTTTTACAATGTAGACACCCGTTGGTATTTGTTTGTTGATGTCTAATTGGTACGTAGTTTTTTGCTCTTTCATTTCCCAAAGACGTACTTTTTTACCAAGTATGTCATACAACTCAACTTTATTAATTTGTACTTCATTGTTTTTAGAAATTACAATTTTGTGGTTTTCATTGTCTGCATAGATATTGGTATCGGCAGTTAAGGTATCTTCATCTAAACCAAGTACTGTAGCTTCTTTAAAAGCCAGTACAAAACGATCTGTATACGT
>NZ_JALCZP010000038.1:0-13676 GCF_023555435.1 Polaribacter sp. Z014 | reverse complement strand
AGACTTTTTTTGCTCCCTCTCTAGGACTCGAACCTAGGACCCTCTGATTAACAGTCAGATGCTCTAACCAACTGAGCTAAGAAGGAGTTTGCGACGCATAAATGCGTTTTGCGAGTGCAAATATACACCCTTTTTTAACATCTCCAAACATTTTTAAAAAAAAGATTAAAAAAAAACAAGAAAAAGTATTTTGTATTATTATTGTTAAATAAATACACGTTTAATACAAAATTTGTATTTTTGATTCTGCATTACATACTTTAAAAAAGTAGAAACTATAATATGGATAAATTTTCGTTTTTAAACGCAGCACACACAGGCTTTATAGCTGATTTATATGATAAGTATTTAATAAACCCAGATGCCGTAGAACCAAGCTGGAGAAGCTTCTTTCAGGGATATGATTTAGCTAATGAGAATTATTCTTTAAAAGAGGAAGAAGAAGAAGTTTCATCAGAAATACCTCAAGAAGTTCGTAAAGAATTCTTTGTTGTAGATTTAATTAATGGCTACAGAACACGTGGTCACTTATTTACAAAAACAAATCCGGTTAGAGACAGAAGACAATATTCACCTACTTTAGATATCGAAAATTTTGGACTTTCCGAAATCGATTTAGAGACAGAGTTCTCTGCTGGTGAAGTTTTAGGCTTGGGTAAAGCAACACTTTCTGAAATTATAAAAAACTTACAACGTATTTATTGTAATTCTATTGGTGTAGAATACATGTATATGCGTAACCCTGAAAAATTAAAATGGTGGCATGAACGTTTTAACAAAAACGACAACCACCCAAGCTATTCTATAGAGGCTAAAAAATATATTTTAGGTAAATTAAACCAAGCAGTAACGTTTGAGAGTTTTTTACAAACTAAATACGTAGGTCAAAAACGCTTTTCTTTAGAAGGAGGAGAAACCTTAATTCCGGGAATGAGCGTTATCTTAAGAGATGCCGCGGAAATATACGGCGTAAAGGAATGTGTGATAGGAATGGCGCATAGAGGTCGTTTAAACACCTTAGTAAATATCTTTAAAAAACCTGTTAGAGATTTATTTAGTGAATTTGAAGGGAAAGATTTCGAAGATGAAGATATCGATGGAGATGTAAAATACCATTTAGGTTTAACTTTAAGTAAAACCTATAGAGATGGTAACGAAATTAAAATGAATCTAGTTCCTAATCCATCTCACTTAGAAACGGTAGCCGCCGTAGCAGAGGGAATTACAAGAGCTAAGATTGATAGAAAGTACGATGGTGATGAAAGTAAAATATTGCCAATTATAATTCACGGTGATGCTGCAATTGCAGGTCAAGGTATTGCGTATGAGGTAACTCAAATGGCAAAATTAAATGGTTATAAAACAGGTGGAACAATCCATATTGTTGTAAATAACCAAATTGGTTTTACAACCAATTATTTAGATGCACGTTCTAGTACATACTGTACAGATGTTGCAAAAGTAACTTTATCACCAGTATTACATGTGAATGCAGATGATACAGAAGCTGTTTGTCATGCAATGGAAATGGCATTAGAGTTTAGAATGAAGTTTAAACAAGATATTTTCATCGACTTATTAGGCTACAGAAAATATGGCCATAATGAAGGTGACGAACCTCGTTTTACACAACCAAAACTATATAAAGCAATCTCTAAACATAAAAATCCAAAAGATATTTATGCAGCACAATTGCTAGCTGAAGGTACAATAGATAATTCTTATTTAAAAGAAATTACTACTGAGTTTAAACAAATGCTTGAAAGAGAATTTGATGAAGCTAAAAAAGTAGAAAAATCTATTGTTAGAGAATTTATGCAATCTACCTGGGAAGGGTTTGAACGCCAAGATTTATCTGCAATGTTACTTACGGATGATACAAAATATGACGAAGTAAAATTAAAAGAAATTGCAAAAGTAGTTTCTACAGTTCCGGAAGGAGCAAACTTTGTTAGAAAAGCAGAACGTATTTTAGCCGGAAGAGCAAAAATGGCTTTTGAAACTAATAAATTAGACTGGGGAATGGCAGAAACGCTTGCCTACGGAACTTTAATGGAAGAAGGTTATAACGTAAGAATTTCTGGACAAGATGTAGAAAGAGGTACATTTTCTCACAGACACGCTATCTTACGTGATGAAATTACAGAAGAACGTATCAACTTACTAAATACAAACCCAAATAATAAAGGACAGATGACGATTTACAACTCGTTATTATCTGAATACGGTGTGCTTGGTTTTGATTATGGTTATGCCATGGCTAACCCAAACTGCTTAACTATCTGGGAAGCGCAGTTTGGAGATTTCTCTAATGGAGCACAAATAATGTTTGACCAGTATATTTCTGCTGCCGAAGATAAATGGAAATTACAAAACGGAATTGTTGTTTTATTACCTCATGGTTATGAAGGACAAGGTTCTGAACATTCATCAGCAAGGATAGAACGTTACTTACAATTATGTGCTGTAGATAATATGACTGTTGCCAATTGTACAACTCCTTCAAATTTCTACCATTTATTACGTCGACACATGAAACGTACGTATAGAAAACCTTTAGTTGTATTTACACCTAAAAGTTTATTACGTCATCCAAAAGCAGTGAGTACTATTCAAGAATTGGCAACTAATGATTTTCAAGAGGTAATAGATGATACAATAAACCCTAAAAAAGTAAAGAAATTAGTTTTCTGTATGGGTAAATTCTATTATGATTTATTGGAAGAAAGAGAAAATTTAGATAGAGATGATATTGCTTTGGTAAGGATTGAGCAGTTGTTTCCTTTACATTTAGAGAAAATTCAGAAAGTAATTGATAGATACCCTAATATTGAAGAATATATTTGGGCACAAGAAGAACCTAGAAACATGGGAGCATGGAGTTATATGTTAGAACGTTTTGAGTTAGTCAAATTAACAGTTCGTTCTCGTAAATACTATGCAGTGCCTGCAGCTGGTTCTAGTACAAGATTTAAAAAACGTCATAAAGCTGTTATAGACAGTGTTTTTGACACTGAGTAAGTCGCGTTAAGGATTGAAATGACATCCTTTTTATTTTGACTGTAAAGGAAAAATAAAAAGATATAATGGAAAGCCTGTTAAAACGCCCAAATAAATAAAAGAAAATAAAAAATAATTAAATAGCGTACCGTATTAAGTTTGGTATTAATAAATTAAGAAAGCATGAGTGTTTTAGAAATGAAAGTTCCTTCTCCGGGAGAATCAATTACAGAAGTAGAAATTGCAACTTGGTTAGTTGAAGATGGTGATTATGTAGAAAAAGATCAACCTATTGCAGAAGTAGATTCTGACAAGGCAACCTTAGAATTGCCTGCTGAAGAAAGTGGAATTATTACTTTAAAAGCAGAGGAAGGCGATGCTGTAGCAGTTGGTGCAGTAGTTTGCTTAATTGATACAAGCGCAGCAAAACCAGAAGGAGATACACCTGCAAAAACAGAAGCCCCAAAAGAAGAAAAGAAAGTTGAAGTAAAAGAAGCGCCAAAAGCTGCTACTTATGCAACCGGAACAGCTTCTCCTGCGGCCAAAAAAGTTTTAGCTGAGAAAGGAATTGCTCCTTCTACTGTAAAAGGTAGTGGAAAAGATGGTAGAATTACCAAAGACGATGCTGTAAAAGCAGTACCTTCTATGGGAACGCAACCAGCTAGTGGTTCTAGAGGAACAGAGCGCAAAAAAATGTCTATGTTACGTAGAAAAGTTGCGGAACGTTTGGTAGCTGTAAAAAGTGAAACGGCTATGTTAACTACTTTTAACGAAGTAAACATGCAACCAATTTTTGATTTACGTACGGAGTATAAAGAAGCTTTTAAAGCAAGACACGGAGTTGGATTAGGCTTTATGTCTTTCTTTACTTTAGCAGTTGTTAGAGCTTTAAAATTATTCCCTGATGTAAACTCTATGATTGATGGAGATTACCAAATAAAGAACGATTTTCAAGATATTTCTATTGCAGTATCCGGACCAAAAGGTTTAATGGTTCCTGTAATTAGAAATGCAGAAAACTTATCTTTTAGAGGTGTAGAATCTGAAGTTAAACGTTTAGCTATTAGAGCAAGAGATGGACAAATTACTATTGATGAAATGACTGGTGGAACGTTTACAATTACCAATGGTGGTGTATTTGGTTCTATGTTGTCTACTCCTATTTTAAACCCCCCTCAGAGTGGAATTTTAGGAATGCACAACATTGTTAACAGACCAATGGCAGTAAATGGCGGAATTGTAATTCAACCAATTATGTATGTTGCTTTATCTTACGATCATAGAATTGTAGATGGTAGAGAATCTGTTGGTTTCTTAGTAGCCGTTAAAGAAGCTTTAGAAAACCCTATTGAATTATTGATGGATAACAATCCTTCAAAAGCTTTAGAAATGTAGTTTCCTTTTGAAACAAGATGAAATAAAGTCGAGCAATTTGACTTATTAGATATTGAAAACCTTTTTGAGAAATCAGAAAGGTTTTTTATTTAAAATAGTTTTCTATAATTGCCCTACTTCTATTAAAAAACATCTCTTTAAAGTTGTTATACAAAACAACTGTTTTAGGACATATAAAATAACTTATCAAACCCAAACTACATAGTAACACTAGAACAGCACCAACCTTACGTAAACCACCTATTTAAGCCATGTTATTATCTTAAATATAATGTTCTAAAGCCATTTTTGGTATAATATAGTTATGTGAACATAAAGTCTTTATATAACAAAAAAATCCGTTCAAAAATTTGAACGGATTTTATATTTTATATAAAAGGAAACTTAGTTACCTACGTATAGGTTTGATCTGTTATCCTCTACATCAGAAGCTTTTTTAAGAGCCTCGTACATTGTAAAAGTTTTTGCTTTTCTTGCCTCTGCAATACTTTTTCTAGCAACTTCATAATTAGGTAAAGTAGTTGGCAACTGTTTATTAGTTACTGCAAAAGCATACACACCTTTATTACCTTCAATGTTTTTGTATACTTTGTTTAATTCTGCATTAAACATTGCTCCTACTACTTTAGGCTCAGAACCTGCACCTGATAAAGTTGGACTTTTTAAATTAATACCGCTTGCATTTCTAACGTTTGTATTATTCTCTTTAGCAATATCCGCTAAAGTACTTCCATTAAATTTGTCTGCAATTAATTTTGCTTTCTTTTGGTTTATCAAAATAGGCTTAACAGTGTTTGTTGCCTTAGCTGCAGACATTAATCCTTTTTCTGTTTTAGCAGTAACAAAAGCAACTACATGACTTCCTTCTAAATCAAAACGTTTAAAATCTCCAGGTTTTGTATCCTTACCAAAAGCCCAAGAAATAATTTGTCTTTGATTACCTAAACCAGGAACATTCTCATCTAAAACTTTTAAACCAATAGCAGGTCTTGTTATATATTTATTTTCTTTTGCTATTTCAAAAAACTTTTTATCCTTTGATGTTGCTAAAGCAAACTGTTCTGCTTTTTGAAAAATCGCATTTTCAGTAGCTTCAGAAGCAATTATTTGTCTACTATAAGTTGCTAATTTTAATGCTTTCTGATTATTTTTTTGACCATCAATTCTAATAATATGGAAACCAAATGGTGTTTCTACAACTCCAATATCTCCTTTACTCCCTTCAAAAACAAAATCTCTAAACTTAGGAGTCATTCTATTATAAGTAAACCAACCTAAATCTCCTTCTTTTGCTCCTGAACCGATATCTGAAGATAACGTTTTAGCTAAATCTGCAAATTTATTTTTGTTTCTTTTTACTACCGTTAAAATACTATCTGCTAAAATTTTAGCTTCGTCTTGAGTTCTTGTAACATTTGGCGCAACTCTTTGAGCTCCAATAAATGGAATTAAAATATGACTTGCTCTAGCCGAGTCTGGCATATTAGTAACAGCAGTAATTTTTGATATTTTAAAATATCCTTGTTCTTTATATGGACCAAAAACATCTCCTTTTGTTCCTTTAAAAATTTCTGAAGCTACTGTTGCATTAATCTCTTTTTGAAATTTAAAATTATTATCAATACTTGTATCAGAATCATTTTCACTTAAAAACTCAGTATCATTTGTAGCGCTTTTAAAATCTTCAATTAATTCGGCAACACTAGCTTTAATATTGTTTTCATCTTCTAATGAAGCAGTAATATCAAACTTTACGTAAGATATATCTCTAGATTCATCTACTTTAAAGTTATTTGCATTTGCTTTGATATAAGATTCTATTTCTCCTTTAGATACGTTAATTAAACTATCTGCAATTGATGTATAAGGTACAAATACAAACTGAGAAGATAATTTTGTATTGTCTACAAAATACTGAGCTTCTCCTTCTTTTAAAGAAGCACCAAGACCTGCAGTAACTAAATTATTATATGTATTTCTCTCTCCATTATCTCTAATTTGAGTCATATAATTAGACCAAGCTCTCCACATATCTGGATTATTCTCTTTTGTGTCTGCTAAAAATTGCTTGAATTTTGCTTCATCAAATAAGCCTGCTGCATTTTGAAATTGAGGGTTATCTTTAACTGAAGGAGCATTAATTACTTCATTCCACACATCTGCTTCACCAACCGTAATTCCTGCTTCTGATAATTGATTTTGATAGATTTTTTTTCTAACAATATTATCCCAAACATTTTTAGATGCTTGCATTTCTGTAACACCATTTCCTACTTGTTGTTTATACGCTTCTAATTCTGCAGAAAACTCTTGTCTTGAGATAGACTCTCCATTTATTTCACCTACTTGATTTACTTTACTTGAATTGAAAAAATCACCTAAAGTAGATGGATCTAATACAAAAGCAAAAAGTGCTAAACCAATTATAATGATTAAGAACATTGAACGTTCTCTAATTTTTGATAAAATTGCCATACGAATTTATTTAATTTCAGTTTGCGAATATACGATTTGGGTTTTAATATTGCAACCGATTTTATACTTATTAGTAGTAACTAAATAGTTCTAAAAATAAAGAGACATTCTAAGCATCTTCATCTACTTTTTTTAAACGAACTTCTTCTATTTTAGCACTACTCATTTTTAAGATTTTAATCTCAAAATCTTCAATATCAACTACTTCATTTTCGGTTGGAATATTTTCTGTTTGTTCTATAATAAAACCTCCTAAAGTTTCATAAGCCTCAGATTTTGGTATATTTAAATTATATTCTTCATTTAAATAATCTACCTCTAATCTTGCCGAAAAGTTAAATTCAGTTTCAGATATTTTCTTTTCTAAAAATTCCTGACTATCATGTTCGTCTTCAATTTCCCCAAATAATTCTTCTACAATATCTTCTACAGTTATCATTCCAGATGTCCCACCATATTCATCAACCACAACAGCAACACTTTTTCGTTTTTTCATTAAACTATTTAGAATATTGTTGATCATCATAGATTCTGGCACAATCTCTACAGGTAATAAAATAGATTTAATAGTTTTTGGTTTTTTAAAGAGTTCAAAGGCATTTATATACCCTATTACATCATCTAAAGATGTTTTATAAACTAATACTTTAGACAAACCAGAATCTATAAAAATGTTTTTTAAATTGCTTACTTTTTCGTGTAATTCTACAGCAACAATTTCGGTTCTAGGAACCATAACCTCTCTTGCTTTTACATTATGAAAATCGAGTGCATTTTGAAAAATTTGAATCTCAGAATCTACTTCATCATCATTATTACCCGTTTCTAATTGTTCGGTAATATAATACCCCAATTCTTCTTTACTAAACTCCGTTTGTTGTTCTTCTGCATTTGTTTTAAAAAAAACACGAAGAAAAAAATCTGAAATCAAAGTAATCACTTCAGAAAAGAAGTGAAATAAAACATAAAAAATATAAGCTGGTAAAGCAAAAATCTTTAATACTTCATTGGCATAAATTCTAAAAATTGCTTTTGGTAAAAATTCTGCCGTAATTAATATAATTATTGTAGAAATAATAGTTTGTATAAGAAGGGTAGAAAATTCATTAAAAATATCATTAGGTAGAATGCTAATTAAGACTTCCCCCATGTAGTAACTATAAATTACTAAAGAAATATTATTACCAACTAGCATGGTAGTAATAAATTTTGATGGCTTTTGGGTAATTTTGTTAAGAAGTCTAGGAATAAAACCTTCTCTTTTTTTTTCTAACTCTATATGTAGTTTATTGGCGGATACAAATGCAATCTCCATTCCCGAAAAGAATGCGGAAAGAATAATTGAGATTAGTATAATTATGACTTCAATTTCCATCAAGAAATTTATAATCTATTGGTTTTGGTTATTTCTTGTTTCTACTTTTTTTCTAAAATGTCTTTTAAAGAAAAAAACTAAGGTAATAAAAATAGAAGCTCCAAGAAACAAATATGCTTTTTCTCTTTCCTCACTCCATCTAACAATGCCTTCTATTAAACATATTATAGCTACTACTAAATAGCCATATTGAAATATTTTCCAAACTGTATTCATTTTATTCTTTTTCTGAAGTTACTAACCTTCCTGTTGTTTTCTTAGCTAAATATTTGCTTAAATTTTCTTTACATTCAAAACCAACACCATAAATAGTATCTTTTAAAGTAGTTAATGTAAATGCTTTTTCAGAAAAAAAGTAATTAGTCTTTTGATCCCAAAACAATTGCTCTGTTTTTAATTTAGAGTGTTCTTTAGGGTTTACAACAACCACATTGCCCTTAATTTCAGAGATTAGCGTCTTTGAATATGACAAAGCATAATCGCCTGTAATGGTAACTGAATCCTTTCCTTCAAAATTTACAATTTCTATTCCTTTCGGAAATTCATTATAAGGGTGTTGTTTTCTATTACTAAAATCGTACAATAAAGGTGTTATTAATTTTGAAGTAATTCTACCTGAATCTTTATATACATGAAATGCATTTTTTGCGATACTAACTGGTAAGTTTTTAGACGCTAAAAAATCTCTAACTTCTTTGGTGTTGTTAGAGCAAGAAAAAAGCATTACTGTAACAAATAGTACAGCAATGCTTTTATATAATATTTTTTTATAATTATTCACAAAAGATTAATTAGGAACTCTTACAGTTTCTCCTATCCAACACTTTATTGTATAACTACTACCTGGATTTACACCTGCAGTAAAAATAACTTTTTTACTTGGTACATTTCCTCTATAACTTCTAATATATGAACTTGCCGTAGATGAAATACTTGGATCTACAGAGGCAGCTCTTTGCACTTGGTTTAAAGCAGCAACATATACCATTCTTTTTTCAAATTCATCACTACCACAATTATTTACACTAGAAGCATATAAACTTCCAATAAATAAATATGCTTTACCTAAATTAGGATTATAACTTAAAGCCTCTCTAGCTAAACTTCTAGCTTTACTTAACTGTCCTCTAGATTTAGCTGCATGTGCAAACTTTAATTTATATTTTGCTTTCTTTAAAGGGTCTGTTTCTAAATTAAATGATTTTTCTCTCATTGAATTTGCTCCAGTTGTATCTCCATTATCTTCTAAAACACTCGCTAAGAATGAATATGCTTCAGGAGAAGGAGATGCTTCTGCATAAGCTCTTACTAACTCTTGATATAAAGGATCTGATTCACAACCTTTGTTAAACATTCTAGAAACTGATCTTTTTAACCAAACAGCATTAGATCTATTTGCTTCAAAATCTCTTCTGTATAATGGCACTAATCTTTCACAGGTAGCAATTTCAGAAATAATAGCATCTAAACCACCTTCTACAGTACCCAATGCTTTAGAGTTAATAGTATAAGCTCTTTTTAAACTTTTATCTCTTTTATCTAAAACTTGTGTAGTATCTTGGTATTTTACTAATTTCTTAGCATAAACTTCTAATTTTTCACTTACAGATTCTAAAACATCATCATAAGTATCAAATACTTTTTGAGGGTTTGTATCTTTATTTCTATCTGTAACTCCCTGAAAATAAATATATAAGTTCTTTACGCCCATTTTAGTAGGATCTATACTATATCCTTTTTCTAAAATTGCAAAAACCTCATCATCAGAAGCTAATTTATTATCTAACAAATAAGTAGCATAATCACTATGTACTTTTGCAGGATTATCTGTTGGGTAATACTGAAGCCTTTGTTCGTAAACTCTTTTTGCTAAAACAGGATCTTTTCTAACATCTTCTGCTAAAGTTGATCCAAATTTATAAATGTTTACCGATAAATCTTTACAGTTATCCATTAAATAAGACCAATCTTTAAAAGCTTCTTCATACTTTTTTGATTGGAAATCTCCTTTAAAAAGATTGTATTTAATTGTACATTCTCTTTTTGCATCGTCTTGCGCATTTGTTTTTGCTGATGCTAATAATAACATTGCAGCTAGTAAAAACGTAATTTTCTTCATTTTGTTAGTTTTTTGTTAATCTATTTTTCTTTTCTGAAACCAATTAGTGTCTGTCAAAGATAAACTTAATCTAAAATTAAAATAATTTTCTTTAATTAAATTATTACTGGTTGTTCCTCTTTTACCAAATTCAAACCCCATATTTAGAGAGGATAATTGTTTCAATGGTAAACCTAAACCAAAAGATATGCCAAAGTCATCTACAGACGTATAATTTGTATGAGGAGAAGAACCATCCACCAATAAACCAGTCTTTTTAAAACGAACACCACCTCTATACGTAACTCTTTCCCAATAACTAGAAATCGAATTTATTTTAGGCAAATAATAACCACCTAAAGAAACTCTATTTGATTTACCATATTTATAAGCATTATTAGGTGTATTTAAAAAACCAGTAGTTTCTATTGCATCTTGATTTTCGTATTCTAAACCAACATACCATTTATCATCTTTCCCTAAACCTGCTCCCAAAATTGTTTTTAAAGGCAACTTATAATTTCCAGTTATACCATTTTGAGAAATAGTATCTCTACCAAATTCTGAACCAGAACCTGTAAAAGTAAGAGAGTATAAATAATCATCTCCAGTAACTTTTAAATCATTCCCCATTTTTAGAGTAGCTCCACCACTTAGAATCATCTTATTTTTAAGAGCCTTTTTATATTGTGCTCCAAGAGTTACAGAACCACCTCTAACAACGGTAGCTTCTTTATATTTAGTTGCTAAAGAAACACCTAACCTTTGACTCGTAATACTCTTATCTATACTTCCAAATTTATAATCTACTTCTATACCTAAAGATAATTCTTTATATACTTTTATACCGAAGCTAGAGTAAACTCTACTTACACCACCATCCCCAGAAAAAGCTGTATTCTCTATAATTACACCACTATCATCTAAAATAGAATTAGATAAAGAGTACCCTACAGAAGAAATCGGTTGTATACCAAAAGACATACCTGCTTTATGACCAAGAGGAAATGCCAATGTAAAATAACTTAAACTTGTAGAATTAGAAGACTGTGTTTCTCCTTTATTATCTATCGATAACTTATTATTTAACAAACCAAAAGAATACGTTGTATACCTTAAACTAGCATACGAAGCGGGATTTGTAAAGTTTAAATACTTATAATGGCTAAAGGCAACTCCAATGCCTCCCATTGCACTTTGTTCTACTGTAATTGGGTTAAATTCATCACCTATACCAAAAAAAGAATATGGCGAAGATCCTGTTCTTTGAGCCGTAATAGTTAAAGAACTTATTAGTAAAAAAACTAATAATATATGTCTAATCATTTGTCTATATTAAATATCAATATTCTATTTAATCCTTGAAGAAGAAAATTTTGATTGGCAAATATGCTACTTTTTAATTGCTTTGACAAGAATTTTGTGTCTCCTCCTGTTAAAACCACTGTTAAATCCATATATTTTTTTTTATATTGATTAATTATGCCTTCAATTTCTTGAATTACTCCATTTACAACTCCAGAATTCATACTCTCTTTTGTGTTGCGCCCTATAACGTTACTCATTTCTTCTTTTTCTAATAAAGGTAAGTTGGCTGTAAAATGATTCAACGAAAGAAACCTCATTTTTATTCCGGGAGAGATTGCACCTCCTAAATATTCCGATTGCTTATTAACAAAATCGAATGTAATACAAGTTCCTGCATCTATAATTAGTATATTTTTATTAGGAAATTCATTTACCGCACCAGCCACCAAAGCAATTCTATCAACTCCTAAAGTATTTGGCGTTTTATATAAATTAACAAAAGGAACATTTGTAGATGATGATAAAACCATTAAATGGACTAAATTTTGTAGTTTTTCTATCGTTGTTTCTGATATAAAACTAACCGAAGACAAAATTCCATGGCTAATTTTATATTTTTTTAAAATTTTTTTTATTTCTGATAAAAAATTTTTTCTATCAACAACAACCATATCAAAAATTGTATCATTCTCAAAAACAGCTACTTTTATCCTTGTATTGCCTGCATCAATTATTAAGTTCATCTTTAATTTTATATGAAAATCAAAAATACAATAGATTTTTTTAATTTTATACTTGCACAACTTAAAAAAGGTTGTATATTTGCCACCGCTAAGGCAAAGATGTTAATTTAACTTCTAAACCAATGGTACCTTAGCTCAGTTGGTAGAGCAAAGGACTGAAAATCCTTGTGTCCCTGGTTCGATTCCTGGAGGTACCACTTAAAAACCCTATAAACTCAATGTTTATAGGGTTTTTCTTTTTAGAACACTAAATAAAGTGCTAATAAAAAACATTTACTTGTTTAAAAACGATCAAGGAAAAATGTAGTTTTAAAAACAACCATAAAAGAACTAAATTAGTTTGTTTCTAAATCTTTAAAAAACTATTTTCGTTAACTTCTGATATAAAAGATTGAAACGATTTAATACCGTTAGAGTTAGCTTTAATGCAGTTAATAGAAAAAAAAGAGTTTATAAATGAAAAGAAATTAAATCAATAAAATAATTGCTATGTATTTTTCAGTTAAACTGTATTTTAATGGAATGAAATACTTAACTCAAAACATTAATATTCTATTTGAAAATTTAAATTCTTTTTTAATTTTTATAGGATTAGCAATTAGCTTTTCAACACTTCAAGACACAACTAAAACATCTCTTAATTTCGAGAAGAAAATATGGAAAAACCCAAGAAAGGGAAAAATTATAATAATTACGATTTCCTTGACTACTTTTTCGATATTAGCCTATGGGATTTTTGGTTTATCCATAATAAGTAATGAAAATCTTAAGGAATTATCTTTTGGAGCTATAACTTTAGGAATTGGACTTATTGGATTTTTGAAAACTGGAGTTGAAATTTTTGACAATCATAGAAAGGATCAAAATACGACAGACAAAAATGTATAACAATTTTATTTAATACCAAAACGAAATCTAAAATTAACTTATGGGAAAAAATAATATTTCTGAATTAACCAACGAACAACTATTAATTGAAAAAAAGAAATTAAAAAAGTCTGAATTTATAAGTGCTTTAATGATAGGATTTCTTACCAGTATAGTCGTGATAGGAATTGTTTCATCTATTATTTCAAAAAACACTATAGTGATCATTCCTTTACTATTTCCTATCTATTTTATTTATAAATTAATAAGTAATTCAAAAAAGAATAACGAGCTTAAAATAATATTAAAAGAACGAAATCTGGGATCAAGTCCAAAAGTTGTGGGATTCAGAAATTATGCATAAATATTTGAGAGTCTAAAAAGGAAAAATTTGATATTTCTAACACCTCTAAAT
>NZ_JALCZP010000037.1:0-14607 GCF_023555435.1 Polaribacter sp. Z014 | reverse complement strand
ATAAATATAATTCTTTAAACTTTTATTTTATAAGTATATTTTAAATTTAATAAGTGACAATTATATTTATAGTTTGTTCTAAAGGATCTATTTTATAGAGTTGCGTTAAACGTAAAACCTCAAAAATATGTTTTGAGGTTTTTTTCAATAATATTTATAACAATAAAAAGCGATTAAAGTTAAGATAAACTTTAATCGCTTTTAGTTTTGAATAATTATTTAAGAAACCTTAAACAATGTATGTTATGTTTGGGGGAAAGATTACTTACGTTACAAATGTAAGTTAGTAATACAAACCTCACAATACCCATTTATAGGGTTTTTTAGTTCACCGTTTTCAGTGAGATTACTCACTGAAAACAGTTAGAACAATTTTTTATTTACCTAATATATGTAACTCAGTAAATTCTTTATCCATAAGTATAGATTGAGTTTCTCCAAGTGTAACGTTATCTAAAGTTACCGGTACATTATCTATTTGTACAGAGGTGATTTCGAAAGGTAAATTATGAAAAACAATATTAAATTTAGTGTAACCTGCGTTAAAGTCTCCACGTTTGTGTTGTTGTATAATTAATTCTTCTTTTTTACCCGTTACCTTAAAAGTACGTAAACTAAATCTTCCTTTTTTATAGTCATACCCATCATGAGCATCATCGTATAATTTTGAAGACTCTTTACCTTCTTTATAATATAGGTCTAAAGTAATTTCATCAAATTCTTTTTCATCAACATATTGTTGTACAGGATATTTAGGGATTACTGCTCCTTCTTTTATAAAGATAGGCATGCTGTCTATGTCTGCATCTACCCACATTTCTTTTCCTCCTTGTACAAGTTCATCTGTCCAGAAATTATACCAGTTACCTCTAGGAACATACATTCTTCTTCCTTTAGCATTTGGTTCTTGTATTGGACAAACTAAAATTTGTTCTCCATATACAAATTCATCACTTCTGTGGTGTGTAGCTGTATCTTCTTGATCGTATAGAACTAAAGATTTTAAGATAGGTGTTCCGTCATTTATATAATTCCAAAAAGTAGTATATAAATAAGGTAATAATTGGTATCTAAGTTCAACGAATTTTCTTACGATATCTGTAATTTCATCACCAAAAACCCAAGGTTCTTGATCTCCATGATCTCCGGAAGAATGTACTCTACAAAAAGCATGAAATATTCCTAATTGAATCCAACGAGCAAATAATTCTCCTTGTGGTTGCTCTGCAAACCCACCAATGTCAGAACCAGCAAAAGAGAAACCAGACATGGCCATTCTTTGTGCTTGATTATTGGCAATTGCTAAGTGCTCCCATGTAGCAACATTATCTCCCATCCAGGTAGAGGTATATCTTTGTGCACCAGAATATGCAGATCTTGTAATAACAAAAGGTCTTTTTGGATATGCATATTTCTTTAAACCATGATACGTTGCACGTGCCATTTGAGTTCCGTAAATATTATGTGCCTTTCTATGAGAACAAGGGTTTCCATCAAAATCATGACGAACATCATCTGGAAAAGATTTGTTAGGAACATCCATCACGGCAGGTTCATTCATATCATTCCAAACACCTTTTACACCAATATCTTCTATTAATTCTTGGAATAAACCAGACCACCATTCTCTAACTTCTGGGTTTGTGTAATCTGGAAAATAACACTCACCAGGCCATACTTTACCTTTCATATAAGGTCCATCGGCACGTTTACAGAAATAATCTTTATCTAATGCTTCTTTAAAAACATCGTATTCTAAATCTATTTTAATTCCTGGATCGATAATTACTACGGTTTTAAAACCATCTTCTTCTAATTCTCTTACCATCCTTTTAGGATCTGGGAAATAGTTTTTATCCCAAGTAAAACAGCGGAAACCATCCATATAATCGATGTCTAAATAAATAGCATCGCAAGGTATTTTTAAATCTCTAAAAGTATTTGTAACTTCTTTTACGGTACTTTCTGGAAAATAACTCCATTTACATTGATGAAAGCCTAAAGCCCATAATGGAGGTAACGCATGAGGTTTTCCTGTTAAATCTGTATAATTTTTAACTACATCTTCCATCTGTGGTCCGTAGATAAAATAGTAATTCATTTCGCCTCCTTGTGCCCAAAAACTGGCTACATTTCTTCTTTCATGTGCAAAATCAAAATGAGATTTAAAAGTATTGTCAAAGAAAATACCGTAAGATTTACCTCCTTGTATAGCGGTGTAAAATGGTATTGCTTTGTAAATAGGGTCTGTATCCTTACCAAAAGCGTACGAATCTGTAGCAAAGTTTTCAAAACGTTTACCTTTTAAGTTTACATCTACGGGTTTGTCTCCTAACCCATAAAAACTTTCTGCTCTCTGGCAAGTTTTACTCATTTTTACGATGTCTCCACCATATTCATAGCTTTCTTCCCAATGAAAACCAATTTCATCTTCATTAATTAGTTTTAAGTCTAGGGCATCATAAAGTTTAACTTGTAAACTACTTTTTTCTACTTTACAGATTAATTTTGAAGTGGTAACTATATAATGAGTTTCGTCTTCTGTAACATCTAGAAAGTAATATCCTCTAGAAGCATGAATAGTAACTCCATAAGAAAAATCATTTTCAAATTTACCAGTTGTAGCGTATCTAAATCTTATAACACTATCTCTTACAACAGTAAGTTGTAAAATTACGTTGTTGGATGTTGTAAAATATAATGTATCTACATCTTTCTTGTAGCTTATTATTTCTGAAGGAAATAAGTTTCCTTTTTGTTCTAACTCGGTATTAACAATCATAATCTTGGTTGTTTATTTTGACTTGCAAAAGTCGTAAAAGTTTGTAAAACAGTCTTGTTTAAGATTGTTTTTATACTATTACGTATTCGTTTAATTTAGTTGTAAAAATATTGCTTATTTATTTAAAAATAATTAGAATACATTTTCTTTTTTAATTTGTCTATACTTTTCTTAAAGTCTTAAATATGAAGTCTTTTATTGTGAAGTTTAAAAAAATAAACCTCCTTTTTTATCAGAATACTAGATTGATAAAAAAAGAGGATTTGTAATATAATTTTATTTGTACTTGTAAGCAATCATACCCAAAGGAGGTAAATCTAATTCAATAGAATTCTTTCTATTATTCCATACTTTCTTCTCTGAAGTTAATTTTGTGTTCTTAAAGTTACCCGTTCCATTATATTTAGCAGCATCACTATTAAAAACCTCTTTTAAGGATCCTGCTTTTGGTAAACCTATTCTGTAGCCTTCTCTAGGAATAGGGGTTAAGTTTAAGATTACAATAATATTGTCTTTTTCATTTTCCCCTTTTCTAATATAAGATAATACAGAGTTTTCGTGGTCTCCATGATCTATCCATTCAAAACCTTCATGAGAAAATTGTTTTTCATGTAAAGCAGGTTCTTTTTTGTAAAATTTGTTTAGGTCTTTTACTAAATTCTGTGCTCCTTTGTGTACTTTATAATCTAATAAATGCCAATCTAAACTTCCGTCAAAATCCCATTCGCTTGTTTGTCCAAATTCAGCTCCTTGAAATAATAATTTTGTTCCAGGGTGCGTAAACATTAAACTATATAGCGTTCTTAAATTTGCAAATTTTTGCCATTCATCACCAGGCATTTTATCTACAATTGCTTTTTTACCATATACCACTTCATCATGAGAAAGAGGTAGCATAAAGTTTTCTGTAAAGGCATAATTTAAACTGAATGTTAAATCGTTTTGATGATGTTTTCTATAAATAGGCTCTTTTGCAAAATAATCTAAGGTATCATGCATCCAACCCATCATCCATTTCATTCCAAAACCTAAGCCGCCATCATAGATTGGTTTAGATACTTTTGGAAACGAAGTAGATTCTTCTGCAATAGTTTGCACATCAGGGAAAGCTTCATAAACAGCCGTATTCATTTCTTTAATGAAGTTAATTGCATCTAAGTTTTCTCTTCCACCAAACTCATTTGGTTCCCATTCTCCTTCTTCTCTAGAATAATCTAAGAATAACATAGAAGCAACGGCATCTACTCTTAATCCGTCTGCATGATATTGGTCTAGCCAAAAGATTGCATTACTAATTAAAAATGCTTTTACTTCGTTTCTACCATAGTTAAAAATTAAACTTTTCCAATCTTGGTGATATCCTTTTCGTCTATCTGGATGCTCATATAAATGAGATCCATCAAAGTAGCCTAATCCATGATCGTCTGATGGAAAGTGGGAAGGAACCCAATCTAGTAAGACACCAACTCCTTTTTCATGAAATTTATCCACTAAATATTTAAATTCATCTGGATAACCGAAACGAGATGTAGGAGCAAAATATCCTGTTAATTGATACCCCCAACTTGGGTCATACGGAAATTCCATAATTGGCATAAATTCTACATGCGTAAAATTCATTTCTGCAACATAATTAACCAAATCATCAGCTAACTCTCTGTAACTTAAAAAACGACCTTCTTCAATTTGCTTTTTCCAAGAACCTAAATGAACTTCATACACAGAAAAAGGTGCATCTAATGCATTGTTTTTCTTACGAGTTTTCATCCATTTTTCGTCATTCCAAGAATAGTCATCTTCCCAAACTTCTGAAGCCGTTTTTGGTGGATGCTCACATCTTCTTGCAAAAGGATCTGCTTTTTCTGTAGTGATATCATTATTACTACTTCTTATTTTATATTTATAAACGGCTCCTTTACCAATATTTGGAATAAAACCTTCCCAAATACCACTACCGTCCCAACGTACGTTTAAGTGATGTTCTCCTTCTAGCCAGAAATTAAAATCTCCAATTACAGCAACGGATTTTGCGCTTGGTGCCCAAACTGCAAAATAAGTACCTTCTACACCATCTACAGTGATAATGTGAGAACCAAATTTTTCGTATAATCGATAATGTTTACCAGCCTGAAAAAGACTAATATCAAATTCTGTAAAAAGACTGTGTACTTTTGTTTGTGCCATAAGTTTATCTTTTTTAATGTATTTTTTTAGTTTATTGTTTGGTTTTTAGTCTTACTTATTGATTTTAAAAATATGAAATGGTAATGTTGCATGTAACTCAACATAATTCCATTCATTATACCAATTGTAGCAATTTCTTGTTACCAAATCTTCAACTTCTATTTTCTGGCCATGATTAATTTTTAAGGCATGAAGCGGAAGTTGTACCGAACCGGATTGTGAATTATAAGCATCTAAACTTATAATTGTTATGGTTTCATTAGTTCTATTATCATTCCATTTGTAGAAAGCAATAATTTGATCATTACCGGTTTCTAAAAATTGAATATTATTTGTTTGCTGATAAGATTCGTGCTCTTTTCTAATATGATTTATTTTAGAAATTAAAGTAGTTACTTTGTTTTCTTTGAACCAATCGTAATGACAAAGCTGAAATTTCTCTGACATATAGTATTCTTCCTTTCCAGGAATAGGCTCACTTATCATTTGTTCAAAAACAGGTCCGTAAATTCCAATATTAGAACTTAAAGTAGCAGCTAAAGCATAACGTTGTATGTATTTGCTTTCTGGAGCACCTTGTAAGTGAAATGGATTAATATCTGGTGTGTTTGGCCAGAAATTAGGGTACATATACTCTTTTTGATCGGTTTTTGTTAAATCATTCATATACTCAATCAATTCATGTTTAGAATCTCTCCAAGTAAAATAAGTATAGGATTGTGTGTAACCTTGTTTTGCTAATTGTTGCATTACTTTTGGTCTGGTAAAGGCTTCAGCTAAAAATAAAACATCTGGATGCTGTTTTTTAACTTCTGCAATAATCCATCCCCAAAAGAAGTAAGGTTTTGTATGTGGGTTATCAACTCTAAATACGTTAATTCCACAATCTATCCAATATAATAAGGTGTCTAAACATTCTTTCCAAAGATTTTTAAAGTCTTTACTTTCCCAATAAATTGGAAGAATATCTTGGTATTTTTTAGGTGGATTTTCTGCATATTGCACGGTTCCATCTGGTCTCCATTTAAACCAATCTGGGTGTTCTGTAACCCAAGGATGATCTGGTGCAGCTTGCAAAGCATAATCCATAGCAACTTCAATGCCTAATTCTTTTGCTTTTGCTACTAAATTTTTAAAATCGTCTAAAGAACCTAATTCTGGATGCAAATCTTTATGACCTCCATATTTAGAACCAATTCCCCAAGTAGACCCAACATCTCCATCTTGTGCTACAGTAGTGTTATTTTTTCCTTTTCTGTTTACTTCACCAATAGGATGAACAGGAGGAAAGTATAATGTGTCAAACCCCATTTGGGCAACTCTAGGTAATATTCTGTGACAGTCATTAAAAGTTCCGTGTTTGCCCTCTTGTTCAGAAGCCGAACGTGGAAAAAATTCGTACCAAGTACTAAAACGAGCTTTTTTTCTATCTACGTATACTTTATATTCTGGAGAAGTCTCAGTTAAAGATTTCTCAGGATATTTTTTTAAAATAGATGTTAACCTCTCCGAAACAGCTTGTTTAATGGCTTCAGTATAAGTTTCACTATTTTTAAATATGAATATTAAATGTAGTAAATAGTCTTTTTCCTCAGGAGAAACGGTATCTATAATTGTAAATAAAAGTTCTGCTCCTTCTAAAAGTTCTGAATTTACATGCTGACAATCATCAATTTTTCTTCCTAAACCATGTTGCCAATTTAATGCATAATCTACCCAACCTTCTACTTTATATGAATAATAACCTTGTTTTGTGGTTTGAAAACTAGCGGTATATTCATCATTAAAGGTTGGCGTCATTCTAATTTCCGACCATTTACTATCTTTTTCATGTTTAAATAATAAATTTGCCTGAAGTACATCATGACCATCCACTAAAACGTCTGCAGTTACATTTACAATTTCATTTACAACTCGTTTAATATTTACTGTTCCTTGGTTTATTTGAGGAGCAATATTTTCTACTACAATTCTACTTTGATTTTGCATTAATTTGGTTAATTTTAAATAATAAAAAAGTAAAAAACATTCTATCCTATATTTGTTCCCTTAGGTATGGTAGCATCTTTTTTAATTACTACAATTCCGTCTTTAACCATATAAGAGTCTGTTTCTACATTTTCTATATGTTTGCCACCATTAATTCTAACATCATCGCCAATTCTACAGTTTTTATCTACTATACAGTTGTGTATGTAACATCTTTCTCCAATTCCCATCATAATTTCGATATGATTTGTTGATACTTCGTCTAAAGTTTCATAAGAATCATTTCCCATCATGTAGGTGTTTGATATTAAAGAATTTTTACCAATTCTAGAACGAATACCAATAACAGATCTTTCTATTTTTTCTGCATGAATAATACATCCATCTCCAATGACAGCTTTATTTAAAATAGAACCAGAAATTTTAGAAGTTGGTAAAATTCTTGGTCTTGTATAAATACCTTTTTCATCATATAAATTAAATTGAGGCACATCATCTGTTAAACCTAAATTTGCTTCAAAGAAAGAGTCTATAGTACCAATGTCTTCCCAATAACCATCATATTGATAACTTAATGTTTTATGTTCTTCTATTGCTTGTGGTATAATTTCACCTCCAAAATCATTGGTATCTGGATTTTCCATTAATTTAATCAATAAATCTCTATTAAAAATATAGATTCCCATTGAAGCCAAATAATCTCTGTTTTGTGCTTTCATTTCACTACCTACGTCAGAAGTCCAATTTGGTAATAACTCTGCTGCTGGTTTTTCTATGAATGAAGTAATTATATTTTCATCATTAGTTTTTAATAAGCCGAATGAAGTTGCATCTTTAGCATTTACGGGATACGTTGCAATAGATATTTCAGCACCACTTTCTTCGTGTTTTTGAATCATATCATTAAAATCCATCTGATATAGTTGATCTCCAGAAAGAATTAAAGCGTATTCAAAATCGTTCGCTAAAAAATGTTGCATACTTTGTCTTACGGCATCAGCAGTTCCTTGAAACCATTTGTCACTTTTCATGGTTTGTTCAGCAGCCAAAACATCTACAAAAGCAGAACTAAAAAAACTAAAATGGTAGGTATTTTTTATATGGGCATTTAAAGAAGCAGAATTAAATTGCGTTAAAACATACATTCTTTTTATATCAGAATTGATACAGTTAGAAATAGGAATATCTACTAATCTATATTTACCTGCAATTGGTACAGCAGGTTTAGATCTATCTTTTGTTAAAGGGTATAATCTTGATCCCTGGCCTCCACCTAAAATAATTCCGAGTACTTTATTGTTTATCATTGCCTTATTTTTTTAGTGATTTATATAATTCTTCTACTTGCTTTGCTATAGATATCCAATCAAAATGTTCTTCTACTCTTTTTCTACCTTTTTGAGCCATCGATTTTCTTAACTCCGGATCGTTAATTACGGTATTAATTCCATCGGCTAAATCTCTAGCAAATTTATCTGGATTAATAGGTTCAAAAGGTGCAGAGTCTTGCTGTTCTACTGGGATTAGAAAACCAGTTTCTCCATGAACAACAACTTCTTTAATACCACCAACTGCACTTGCAACAACAGCGGTATCACAAGCCATTGCCTCAATATTTATAATTCCAAAAGGTTCGTAAATAGATGGGCAACAAAATACATCGGCGTGAGAGTATAATTGAATAATTTCTTCTTTAGTGACCATCTTATCAATCCAGATTACGTTTTCACGAGTTTTTTTAACTTCGTTAACGGCAGCTTTCATTTCTTCACCTATTTCAGGTGTATCTGGTGCACCAGCACAAAGTACTATCTGGGTATCTGGATCTATATATTTTATAGCATTAACTAAATGTATAATTCCTTTTTGTCTTGTTATTCTACCAACAAAAAGTACATAAGGTTTATTTTTATCAATACCATATTCATCTAACGTAGCAGTTTCTGAAGTAGTAACATATTGCTGTAAGTTAATACCGTTATATATTACTTTAATTTTTTTCTCGTCTACATTAAAATGTTTTAAAACATCTTCTTTGGTTTCTTCAGAAACGGCAATAAGAGCATCTGCCATTTCAATTGCTGTTTTTTCTATCCAAGAAGAGGCATCATAACCACGCCCTAATTGTTCCCTTTTCCAGGGTCTTAACGGTTCTAAAGAGTGTGTAGTAATTACTAAAGGAATTCCATAACAAAGTTTTGCAACTATTCCAGCAAAGTGAGAGTACCAAGTATGGCAATGAATAACATCTGCATCAATAGGTTCAGCATTCATATGAAGACCTGTACTTAAAGTTTGAAATATGGCTTTAAGTTTATCGTCAGAATTGTCGAAAATCGGGTTCTCATATGGAAAACCTTTTACAGTTGGGTTGGTGTTGGTTTCATTCTGGTCTCCAAAACACCTTACGTCAACCTGCATAAGTTTTGCTAATTCTGCGGCAAGATATTCTACATGAACACCAGCACCACCATATACATAAGGAGGAAATTCTCGAGTATAAAAAAGGGCTTTCATAAAATTTCAGTAATTAAGTTTGTTTAGGTTTTTTTTGAATTCCTAAGTTAACAAAATACTATTTAATGAACTAAATAATTGTAGTTATTTTTTTTAAGCCATAAATACTACAAAATATCATAATATTAAGCCTTTATTTAATATTCTTTCTATGAAATCAGTATCAGAATTTAAAATATGAATTTAATATTTTAAGGATTATAGATTAAAAACTAATTATTACGCTGTTTATTAATCTCATCCTGTAGTTGTCTTCTAAGTTTTTGTTCTTTTTCTAAAGTATTCTTTCTATGCTTTTCAAACTCTTGTTCAATATCAGCTAAATTATCCTTTGCTTCTTTTGTTAGAACATTACTTTTAGAAAATTTAAAGATAAAATAGGACAATGCTAAAAGTAATATAACTATAAGGCTCCAAAGTAATAGGTTGTATGTTGTTTTACTTAATTGTAAGCCTAGAACTGAAATAGAATTTTCTTTTATTAAAGCCGCATCTAAATCTAATTTGGTCTTATCTAAAAGTGTTTTAGTTTCTTTGATACCATTTCTTTCTGTAATTAGTAAATTTTCTTTTTCAGAAATTTTCTTTTTTAATGATTTTACAGAGTCTAATACGTTTTGTTTAAGTTGTAAAAACTTGTCTTTACTAATTACTTTATAAGATTGGTAGTTAGTAGATACTCTATTAATTCTGTTAAATTGACCATCAAGAGAAGAGTCTTCATTAATTGTTTCTTGTGAAAAGGAAATAGTTGCGGTAAGTAGTAATAAGGTAATTATAAGTGATTTCATTGTTGTTTTTTATGTAACTGTAAATTTATAAAAAAAAAACCCAAACTTTATGTTTGGGTTTTAAATATAAGCAAGTATTATTATTTATTTTATTTTTTCTACAACTGCCTTAAAAGCGTCTGGGTTGTTTACAGCTAAATCGGCTAAAACCTTACGGTTTAATTCAATTTGGTTAGCTTTCACTTTCCCCATAAACTGAGAGTAAGACATTCCGTGTAAACGAGCTGCAGCGTTAATACGCACAATCCATAAAGAACGGAAGTTTCTCTTATTGTTTTTACGGTCTCTGTATGCATAAAGCATACCTTTTTCAACTGCATTTTTTGCTACTGTGTAAACGTTTTTTCTACGTCCGAAGTAACCTTTTGCAGCCTTCAAGATTTTTTTTCTTCTTTTTCTTGAGGCTACTGAATTTACTGATCTTGGCATAATTTCAATGTGTTTTGTAGTAGGCGATTCAATTAAGAATACTTTTTATGTTTTGCCTAACTCCATGGTTAATAATTAAATTCCCTGGTTAAACTTACTTTAAGTTTAACATTTGCTTAATGTTAGACTCATCTGCTTTATGTACTAAACCATCATGAGTTAACTTTAATTTACGTTTTTTAGACTTCTTTGTTAAGATGTGACTTTTAAACGCGTGCTTTCTTTTGATTTTCCCAGTACCAGTAACTTTAAATCGTTTTTTGGCGCTAGATTTTGTTTTCATTTTAGGCATCTCTCCTTCGTTTTTAACTTGCTTATTATCTTTAGTATTAAAGTTATTAGTTCATAAAGTTTTAAAGTTAAGTGGTACCTAACTTTAAAATCTCTAAGAAGTTTTAAACTTTAAAAACTCTTTTATTTTAGTTTTTTAGGAGCTATAAACATAATCATACGTTTACCTTCTAATTTTGGTAACTGTTCTACTTTACCATATTCTTCTAGCTCTTGGGCTAATTTTAATAATAAAATTTGACCTTGTTCTTTAAATATAATAGAACGTCCTTTAAAGAATACAAATGCTTTTAACTTAGCACCTTCTTGTAAGAATTTAAGAGCATGTTTCTTTTTAAACTCATAATCATGCTCATCAGTTTGAGGTCCAAAACGTATTTCTTTAATCGTCACTTTTGTAGCTTTCGATTTTAAAACCTTTTCACGTTTTTTTTGCTCATACAAGAATTTCTTGTAATCAATAATTTTACAAACAGGAGGTTTAGCTTTTGGTGATATTTCAACCAAATCTAATTCCTGTTCTCTGGCTAATTCTTTAGCTTTATCTAAAGGATATACACCAACTTCTATGTTATCGCCCACAAGACGAACTTCGTCAACATATCTTATTTTCTCATTAATTCTATGTTGATCTTCTTTGATTACTCTTAACGGTCTTCTTGACCTGCTTCTACGAATTGCTATGACTTATAAATTTTAAGTTTAACTAATGGTTGTTTTCCAACCTTTTTATTTTCTAGATGAAATTCAAAATTAATTAAAATTTCTTCAATGTTTTACTTTCTTCTGCTTTAATTAAAGAAATAAATTCTTCAATGGTAAATGTACCGAGATCTCCTTCACCATGTTTTCTTACAGAAACGGTTCCTTCTTCTTCTTCTTTTTCTCCAACAATTACCATAAATGGTACTTTGCTAACTTCTGCGTCTCTAATCTTTCTACCCGTTTTTTCACTTCGGTGATCTATCAGGGCGCGAATTTCGGAATTTTCTAACGATTTTAAAACTTTTTCTGAATATTTCTCATATTTATCACTGATAGGCAATAAGATAACCTGATCAGGAGTTAACCAAAGAGGGAAGTTTCCTCCCGTGTGCTCTAGCAATACCGCAATAAAACGCTCCATAGAACCAAATGGCGCTCTATGAATCATTACAGGTCTGTGCAATTGATTATCTGCTCCTTTATAGGTTAAATCGAAACGTTTTGGTAAATTATAGTCAACTTGTATGGTTCCAAGTTGCCAACTTCTGCCTATTGCGTCTTTAACCATAAAGTCTAATTTCGGACCATAAAAGGCAGCTTCACCTTCTTCAATCACAAAATCTAAACCTTTATCTGTTGCTGCACTTATAATTGCATTTTCAGCAACTTCCCAAGTTTCAGGATCTCCTATATATTTATCTGGGTTACTTTTATCTCTAATCGAAACCTGAGCTGTAAAATCTTCAAAACCTAAAGAACCAAATACATATAAAACTAAATCTATAACGTCTTTAAATTCCTGATCTAATTGTTCTGGTGTACAAAATATATGAGCATCATCTTGCGTAAAACCTCTAACACGAGTTAAACCATGTAATTCTCCACTTTGTTCATATCTATAAACGGTTCCAAATTCAGCAAAACGTTTTGGTAAATCTTTATAAGAATAAGGTTTAAAGTTATAAATTTCACAATGATGTGGGCAGTTCATAGGTTTCAATAAAAACTCCTCATCCATTTTAGGTGTTTTTATCGGCTGAAAACTATCTGCACCATATTTTTCATAATGACCAGATGTAACATATAGTTCTTTTTGACCAATATGTGGAGTCATTACTTCTTCGTAACCAGCTTTCTTTTGTGCAATTTTTAAGAAATCTTGTAAACGATTACGTAAAGCAGTACCTTTTGGTAACCATAAAGGCAAACCAGCACCTACTTTCTGAGAAAAAGCAAACAATTCTAACTCTTTACCTAGTTTTCTGTGGTCACGTTTTTTAGCCTCCTCTAATAATGCTAAATATTCAGTCAACATTTTTTGTTTCGGAAAACTAATTCCATAAACACGTGTTAACTGATTATTTTTTTCGTCACCGCGCCAATAAGCACCAGCAACACTCATTATTTTAATAGCTTTTATAATCCCAGTGTTAGGTATGTGACCTCCTCTACATAAATCAGTAAAAGTACTATGGTCACAAAAAGTAATTTCTCCATCCGTTAAGTTTTCTATCAACTCAACTTTATATTCGTTATTTTCTGCTTTATATAATGACAAAGCGTCTGCTTTAGAAACAGAACGTAAAGAAAACTCATGTTTTCCACGTGCAATCTCTAAAAACTTCTTTTCAATAGAAGGGAAGTCTTTATCAGAAATAACATCTTCACCTAAATCAATATCATAATAAAAGCCATTATCAATTGCAGGTCCAATGGTTAATTTAGCTTTCGGATAAAAACTTAAGATAGCTTCTGCTAAAACGTGTGCAGAAGAATGCCAAAAAGCTTTCTTACCACCAGCATCATTAAACGTATATAAAATTAAAGAACCATCCGTGGTTAATGGGGTAGTGGTTTCAACAGTTACGTCGTTAAAATTTGCAGATATTACGTTTCTAGCAAACCCTTCACTAATGCTTTTTGCAACATCCATCGGAGTGCTATTCTTAGCAAACTCCTTAATAGTTCCGTCAGGTAAAGTTATTTTAATCATTTAATGTATAATATTTGAGGATACAAAGATATTAGAAAACAATATTTCACACAATATATATATGTACTTATTAAGAATCTATTTTTTTTGGGTGTTCCCGCTCCAAAAAAGACGCGGTCGGGCTTTCCGCACTCGCTTTTTTTATAAAAAATAAAAAAGAGCTCAAACAAATGCTTCAATCCCTAACATGGGCTTCAGTTATTCTAAGAAGCTTCAAGTAAATAATCTAACAAAGAGTAGAACTAACAAATATAATATCCTATATGTATTTTTAAATTTCACTAATCATTGCGATGCATAGCATGTTGAGTGGTGAGAGGTACAAGGCATTTTCTTTATACCGTAAATCATCCTTCAAGTTAAATCTATGTATTCAAAACAAATATAGGGCTCATTAAGTATCTGTTTTTAGGTAGTTTAATTAGAAAACGAAAGTTGTTGTGCTATATATAAAGTCCATTTATAAGATTAAGAAACGTGTTTCTTGTGGAATTTAAAATGAAAAGAAGGTTAAAATTGTCCGTTCAATCTCTTTTTAATAAAAAAAAACATTTCGAGCCTTCATTTAGAAGATTAAAAAGAAGTCTAAGTAATCAAAGAAACCTTATTCATAATCAATAGTTATGAGAATAATCTAAATGTCATCAAATACCTATAGGTATTTTAAGTGCTCATCTAACGAACCTTAGTTTTCTATGTTCCTATGTGTTAAAAAGAGATTACCATTCACAAAAGAAACAGACCTCTTAAGACTCTCAAAAAAAACGTAAAAAAACTTCTCTTGTAATCCATTAAAAACAAACCACTTAAAACCGTATGTAAAATTAAATAAAAATAAAGGTAAAAAAATAGTTGTCAGAATAAAAATGAGTTGTAAGTTTGCACCCGCTAACAGGAATAACACAGAGTTAGCAACGTTCATTGAG
>NZ_JALCZP010000036.1:0-14746 GCF_023555435.1 Polaribacter sp. Z014 | reverse complement strand
CTGAAAAATGGAAATTACTGAAATGCGTTGTTGTAAATTAAAAATAATCTGAAAAATGAACGAAATATGGAAATGGAAATAAAATAACGCATTTGGCAACACCTTGTATAAAAAATTGCTAAATTTGGCTTAATCAAAGGTTGTTGCATTTTAATAAACTCTATTTTTCCTGCGGAAAAATGCCGTTCATTTAAAACGCAACTTTCCATACAAAACAACGTTGCCAGTAATTAGAAAAAAAAAAACAATATGAGATTAACTAACCAAGTTTTTGGGGTTTCAAATGAATTAATAGACACATATATTGAAAGACCTAAGGTTGACAACCTTTTTCTTCAAGGTTTACAAAAAAATAAGCACATAATTATATATGGCGCATCAAAACAAGGAAAAACCTCTTTGACTAACAAACATTTGACCGAAGATGATTATGTAAAGGTTAATTGTTCTCCATCTTCAACTACTTTGGATATATTTAATTCTATCGTGAGACAATTAAATATTGAAATTATTGAATCAACTGATATTACTACTACAGTTGGAGGTGAAGTAAAAGTTGGAGTAAAAGCAAAAATAAAAATACCTTTTTTTGGAAGTGGAGAAGCTGAAACAGAAGCTACAGCTTCAGGTCAAAATGAAAAAGGAATTACTTATAAAATCATTGATTATAATTTAGCTTTAGCTCAAGACATATCAGAATTACTCCGAGAAGTAAAGTTTAAAAAAAGAATAATTCTCGAGAATTTTCATTATTTGGAAGAAGCTATTCAAAAACAACTTTCTATAGATTTAAGAATATTTGAAGATTACAATATCCTTTTTATCATCTTGGGAATTTGGAGGGAGAAAAATAGACTTTCTCAATTTAATGGGGATTTAGTTGATAGAGTAATTGAAGTTCCAGTTGAACCTTGGGAGAAAGATGATTTAGCTAAAATTACTCAAGTAGGACTACCACTTTTAAATGTAGATTTCACAAAAGTATTAGGTTATATAATTGATAGTTGTTTTGATAGTGTTGGTGTCTTTCAAGAGATATGTAAGGAATCTTGTTACTCTGCTGGAATCAATGAAACTAAAACCGAGTTGATCGAGATAAGTGAAGAAAATGTTGACAATGCTATTGAGAAAAAGCTGAATGATTATGCAAGTAGACACATTAGATGTCTTGAAAGCTTTATTGATCAAAAAGGAAAAAGTTCAGATGATATACCTCTTTATATACCCTATTATTTCATAAAAATACTATTAGACGAGACATTTGACAATATTACATCTGGATTAAAACGTAAATCTATACAAGAAAAAATCAAGGAAACACATCATAGAGCTGAAAGTGTTAGAGCATCAGATATGGGATATTTTTTAAGAAATTTAGTTTCAAATCAAATTAAAAAAAATATTTCTCCACCAATATTTGACTATGATATAAGTACTAGTTCTGTAAAGATAATTGATTCGACATTTTACTTTTTTCTAAAAAATTGCGATAGAGAAGAAGTTCTTGAAAATCTAATGGTTCCGGAAGGATTATAAAACTACTGGCAACACCGTATATAATTTATTGCTGGCTTCTCGCCTATTTACGAAAGTCCTCGCGGACTTTCGTGGTCGGTAATTATTTACTAAATTAGTTGCTTAAAACACGCAACAAACCATATACAACAACGTTATGTGCAATTCCTCCTTTTGTGGAGAAAACAAATAATTACTTTAAGCTAACGTTTAATTAGTTGATAAAGAAGAAAATACATATGAAAACAGAATCACTAACAGCTGATTTTCAGAACATTAAAAAAAACGTTAGTCAGAATTCTCGATTTAAAAGCCCTGAAATTTTATTAATTGATTTTTAAAAAGTATTTTAGATAACGAATAAAATGGTCAAATGTGAGCTCGATTTTTAATTGGCGTAAAGGATTTTCAAACCCGCACAGAATTCTGAGTCGGGTGCATTGTGAAAAGTAAAATGATGGGGCGAAAGCTACCTCGAAGACAATAATCTTAATCTATATAAAATGCACCTCTTTTGACTTTTTTTTCTTTTTATTAGAATCTATAAACCTATATTTACAACATGGGTAAGGGAGATTATTGCCGAAATTAAATTAGTAACACTAATACGAACGGAAATGAGTATTTTCGTTATAGACAATTAACCTAAACAAACCGAAGAAAGACTAAAATAAACCTTTATAAAAAACAATGAAAATATTTAAATTATTACCAATTTTATTAATCACAGTTATTATACTCAGTTGTTCAAGTGAAGACGAAGATAACAATTCGTCTGAAACCTATTTAACGATTAATGGAGATACAAGAGAAATAATAAACAATGGCGATTCTGAATTAAAAATCACAAAAGAAGTAGCTAATTATACAGGAGAAACATTTATTCGACTTCTTATAAACGACCCAAATAATTCATTAATTGCAAACTTTGGAGGCTACAACAATAATAATTTTATAGGTTTAATTTTTCATTTCCCAAATACTTTAGGAAGTAGTTTAGAAAGTGGGGAATACCCTACATATTGCTGTGGAGGTATTGGCGGATATAGAAGATATACAACTTTTTCTACAGGAGAATTTGTATTTTATAGTAACAATAGCAAACAGACCTTCAACCTTAAAGAGTACAAAAATAAATGGATTGTTGAATTTAAGGATTTAGAATATGTAGGTGAAGCAGGTGAAGCTATCATAAGCGGAAGAATAATTTTAAATAAATAAAGAACCTTTTGCTATAAAATAAGTCTTTATATAAATATCTGATTAGCTAAGTTGGAATTAAAATAAGAACCTGCACATAACACTATGTAAAATTAATTACTATTTTTAGCCAATTTAAGAAAGTTCTTGCCAACTTTATATATGTCTACTTATTTATTAATTTTTAGTGCTTAAAACACGCAACTAATCTTACACAAACACGTTACAAACAATTCCACTCATTTCCAAAAAAAATTAATCACCTTGAGGAAACGTTTTATTAAATTTAAATAAATGATAATCAATAAATTACAAAAACGTTACTCAGAATTAAAAAAATGTTACCTATGAAAATTAAGTTACTTTTGATTTTACAATTAATCATTCTAAATTCAGTTCATTCCCAAAATGGAAATCTAGATCTTTCTTTTGGGACCAATGGTATTGCCATTACTGATGTGTCAAATAATTCATTAGATGATACAAGTGCATCGGTTATAGTAAAAGATAATGGTTCAATCTTGCAGACTGGAAGTGCAAAAAATACGATGGGAAATAAAGACTTTTCTCTTGTTCAATATGATTCTAATGGTCTATTAGATACTGCATTTGGAACTAATGGAATTACAATTTTAGATATTAATGGCTCAGATGAAATAGCTAATTCTTCAGTATTACAATCTGATGGTAAAATTATAACTGTCGGTTATACTAGTAATACAACTACGGATATTATTGTAGCAAGGTTTAATTCTAATGGAACTTTAGATACTTCATATGCAATCAATGGAATTTTTACCTATAATAGTGGAGGTGATGATTATGCGAAAAGAGTTACTATTTTACCTGACAATAAAATTCTTATAGGATGTGAAATTTCCTCTGATTATGGAGTAATAAAGATATCAGAAACCGGAATTATAGAAACTTCTTTTGGAACTAATGGAATCGTTACTACAGATTTAGGATTAGGGGATAACTTAAGTGGTTTACAATTACAATCTGATGGTAAAATTTTAATTGTAGGAACTAGCGGTAAAATGGGGGCAGGAGATGGTGATGTTTACGATAAAGCCTTGATAAGATATAATTCTGACGGTAGTTTAGATACTAGTTTCAATGCTACAGGTATAATTTTTACATCATTTGAAAATGGTAAAAATGATGGCGGTTATTCTATTAATATTCAATCTGATGGAAAAATAATTGTTAATGGCTCTTCTGAAGATATTCAAGGTTTCGATAAAATTGCATTAGCAAGATATAACATTAATGGTAGTATAGACGCTACTTTTGGAACTAATGGAACAACATTTACTAATTATTCGGACTATGATCTTAGTTTTACTTCTCTAATACAAAATGATGGCAAAATTATTATTGGAGGATACTTTATTAACATTACTACTTTACAAAGAGATTTTATTTTATCGAGATATAATACTAATGGAGTTTTGGACAATACTTTTGGAGCTAATGGAATTACAACGACAGATTTAAATAATTCTTCACGTGACTTTGGTTATTCTTTAGCTTTTCAAACAAATAACAAAATATTATTAGCTGGCTATACAAAAGAAAATGGAGGTACATACGATTTTGCAATAGCAAGATATACAATTGAAGGAAACCTAGGAATTGATGATTTCGTAAATAATTCAAAAAACTATTTAGTTTATCCAAATCCAGCTACAGAAAGTATATCTATAATAAATAAAGGTCTAAAAAATGACAAAGTAGATATTGAAATATATTCTATTACTGGTAAAAAATTAAAATCCATAACTAATTATAATTTGGATAAGAATATTTCTTTACAATTTTTACAAAAAGGAGTATACCTTATAAAAATATTAAACGATAGAACATCGGAAACTCTAAAAATAATAAGGAAATAACTGTTTGTAACACCGTATAAAAATAATTGCGGTTTAGTGCTAAATCAAAGGTCGTTGTGTATTTGTAACGTCTGATTTTCATTCGGAAAATCCTCGCATACAAACCCGCAACTATTCTTATACATAAACGTTGCCATTCATTGGTGAGTAAGTTTGTGAAAAACAAAAAACGCAAAAAAAAAGAAAACCTATATGCTTGCAAAAAACTCTAAAATTCATAATGCTTATTAACATTTTTTTTATAACAAGACTTAAAACTAATTAAAGGCATTATTTTTTATTAGTTTAGCAAGAAAACGCAACGTACAATTCCTAACAAACACCACAATTAATTATTGTCTATGAATTATTATTTTAAAAAACTGATAACCATTACACTAACTTTATTAATTTTATCTTGTAGCGAAAATGAAAACATTTCTACTAATTCAATTAACTGGTATGAGCAAAATATAAATATTAAAAATCAGGAAGAACTGATCCAATTCTCTAAACTTTCACACAAAAAAATTAAAGGTGATTTCAAAATATCAAATTGTACTGATTTAAAACCTCTCAGTTTTTTAACTGACATAGATGGATTATTTTCTATTACCAATTGTAGAAATTTAACAAATCTTAATGGATTAAATAATATCCAATATATAAAAGATTTAATAATATCAAACAATTCTAAATTATTCGATTTAGAAGGATTAGAAAACTTAAATTTATTAGAAAGTTTAACTTTATCTAATAACACTATATTAAATAATTTAGAATCACTTGAGAAGATCCAAAAACTATCTGGTGATTTAAGAATTTATGACAATCCAAAATTAAGCTCCTTAAAAGGTTTTGGTAATTTAATATCAGTAAACAATTTGACTTTAGATAATAACGCTATTAAAAGTCTAAATAACTTAAAAGAGCTTATTGAAATAAATGGTAGCTTAACACTTTATAATACAAAATTAACTAGCCTTAATTCATTTGATAATTTAAAAATTATTAAAGAAAATTTATGGATTGAGAACAATACTTTTTTATCCAATATATCTGATTTTAATAGGTTAGAATCTATAGGAAGTCGAGTTTTAATTAAAAAAAATATTGTTTTAAACAATATTAATTCTTTTTCAAATCTTAATTATTGTGCAAATAATATTGAAATTAATTCAAATAAAAACTTATCTAAAATAAGTTTAATAAATTCGTCTGTTAAAGTTAATGCTACCTTAAATATTAAAAATAATACAACTCTTAAAGAAATAAATATTCTAAATTTATGTAATACTATGGTTGGATCTATCTTTATTAGTAATAATAACTTAGAATTAATTAAAGGTGTAAATAAGTTAACCTCTATTCAAGGGTCTATCAATATCAAGTCTTTTAATTCTAAAAATATTCAGATAAATTCTTTTAATAAATTAAACTCTGTTACTGGTGATTTAAATATTAGTGAAAATAATATTTCAGAAATAGTATTTTTAAATAACTTAACTTCTGTAGAAGGAAAATTAAATCTGAGTAATACTACTTTATCAAATTTAAAAGGTTTAGAAAAACTTGAAAGTATCGGTGATGATTTTAATATAGACAATCAATTAAGTTTAAAGAATCTTTATGGACTTGATAATTTAAAATTTATAGGAGGGAACTTTGATTTATCAGAAACCACTGTTTCTGATATAAGTGGATTAAAAAACTTAATTACCATAGGAAAAAATTTTAATTTACAAAATATTAGTAGTTTATCAAACTTAAAAGGTTTGGAGAAACTTGAAAGTATTGGTGAAAATTTTAATATCGGTAGCCAATTAAATTTAACAAATCTTAATGAACTCGATAATTTAAAATCAATTGGAGGAAACTTTAATTTAACACAAACGTCTGTTTCTGATATAAGTGGGTTAAAAAACTTAATTACCATAGGAAAAAATTTCAATTTAGAAAACCTTACTAATTTATCCAGTTTAAAAGGTTTAGATAAACTAACAAGTATCGGTAGTGATTTTAATCTAAACAACACTTCATTACTTAATTTATTGGAGTTGAAAAACCTTAACGACATAGGTGGAAATTTCATTTTAGGAAATGAAGATAATCTACAAGACTTAAAAGGTTTAGAGAGTTTAACTAAAGTAGGTGGAAATTTTAGCTTATGGAACTATTCTAATTTTAAAAATCTGATAGGATTAAACAATTTAGAATCTGTTGGAAGGTTGCTTATTCAAAATAATACAAATTTAGAAAGTTTAGAAGGACTTGATAACTTAGAACAAACAATTTATGGATTAGAGATTAATTTAAACCCTAATTTAAAAAACTTAAACAATTTAAAAAAACTTACAACTGTTGGAGTTGGATATGATGATTCTAACAATAATTTTGGCTTTACAATTTATGGTAATCATTCATTAATTGACTTAAAAGGACTTGAAAATTTAACTAAAATATATCACTATTGTCGTATTAACAAGAATAATAACTTAAGAAGTTTAGAGGGGTTATCTGCCCTTGAAACTATAAGTAGATCTTTTCATATTCGAGAAAACAAGAAATTAACTAACATAGATGCTTTTACTACATTAAAAATTAATAAAGGTAATTTTTTATTAGATTACAATAATAGTTTAACTAATATAAATGGTATAGAAAATATAGAATTCGGAGTAAATTTCTATATACGTTTTAACAACTCACTTACAGATTTTTGTTCTTTAAAAGACCATAAAAACTTACCTCTTGCTACAATCGTCGAAAATAGGTATAATCCTACGTCAGAAGAAATTAATTCGAGTAAATGTAAGTTATAAACACCTCCCTTGTACACATAAATTTGATTTTTAAAACAAGATAACAAAAATATTGATTAGCAACCGTTTGGTTACAGTTACGGAATATTTAACTATAAAAAAGCTCTTATTCTAATACTGAATAATCACACGAGACATTTTAACTTGTTTACGAAAGAAAATATTAATTAAGAAGTTTAGAACATGAAACATTTACTCTAAAAAAACAACGAAATGGCAACACCGTATAAACTTAATTGCTAGCTTTTAGCTCACTTAATAAATTCCTTCGGAATTTCGCCGTTCGTGTTTTATTTATTAAATTCACTGCTTGAAAAACGCAACTAAGCTTATACAAAAACGTTGGCAGTAATAAAAAACTGAATCCAAACCCAAAAGAACATAGAGAATAAAATGAAGTGTAAAAATTGTAATAACGAATTTGAAAACAAATTTTGCAATCATTGTGGACAGAGTTCTAAAGTTGATAGAATAAATTGGAAATATTTAGTCAATTCTATTGCAAACGACATTTTTCAAATCAATCACGGGTTTCTTTATACAGCAAAAATATTACTATTGAAACCAGGGAAAAATTTATCGGATTTTTTTACTGGTAAAAGAAAAAATTTCTATAAACCATTCGCGTTTTTATTAATATCATCAACTATATTTTTACTTTCAACAAAACTTATTGGGAACGAAACATTTATTGACGACTTTGTAAATGGACTTCGTACTGCATCAAATGATAATCCTGACAAATCACCTGATTTGAGAATGTTTGATTTTTTAACGAACAATCAAACTTATGCTTTCTTATTTATTGTACCAATCTTTTCAATTGCATCATTAATATCTTATAGAAAGTCTAAATATAACTTTTCTGAGTATTTAATTTTAAATCTTTACATAACAGGAGAACAACTATTGATTTATACTGTTTTTAGTTTTATAAAAGATAGAGATAGTTTAATAATAATTGCTCCAATAATTTTAGGTTTTTTATATAATTTATATGTGTATAATACATTTTTTGGAGAGTTAAGTTGGTTGAATAGAAATTTCAAATTTATTCTAACATATTTTATTTACTTAATTCTAATGGGGATTTTATTAATATTACTAATGATTACTACTGCCAACATCGTATAAAATTAATTGCTTAGTAAAAGCCTATTTACGAAAGTCTAAACGGACTTTCTATCTGTGATTTATTTACTAACTTTAGTGCTTTAAACAACGCAACTAATCTTATACCAAACGTTAGCCTTCATTAAAAACTTGACGTAAAGAACCATGAAAATCAAATTTATCATTACACTATTAATATTCTCAACCTCATTTATGAGTTTTGGACAAACTGTTATTCAGGAGTCAGCACCTATGACGGCTGAGCAGAAGAGAATACAAAAAGTAGAGGCTGAAATACGAAAACTTGAAGATGACTATGATAAATCCAAGACTCAGCATGAAAAAAACACTCTAGGTCTTTTCCCTAATTCATTTAGTTTAAAGTCTGATAAAAAGTTTTTAAACCAAAAAAAAAAAGATATACAAGCGGTATTATATTCCATACAAGAGAGCGGTTTAAAGGAAAAGGCTAAACAAATAGATATTCTTAGCAGGTCAATTGGTAATAAATTTAGTTATAGTAAAGCATTACAAAACCGTATTGATGTATATGATGAAAACATAAGAAAAATTAATAATCATTTAAGTGGAGTTCAAAAAAAGGAAGGTGAAGAGGCAACAAACAAAATAAAACAGGAAATTGAAATTTCTAGCTTAGATAAGGAAATTTCCAATTTGGATGCTTTGCTTAAAGAGTCAAAGGTTGAGGAATCAAGGAAAAGTAAAAGTTTAGACGATTTTTTAACTGAAAAAGGAAAGACCAATACTGCCCGTACCAAAACAAAATCTAGCAATAGCTTAGATGATATGCTGTCTTCCTCTACTAATAAAAAGGTAAGCAAAAGCAATAGTTTAGATGATATGCTAGGAAGCAATACTAACAGCTCAAAAGAGAGCGGTCTAGATGATTTAATTTCGACGACATCTGATGATACTGATTTTAAAATTGATTATAAGAACGGTTTAACTGGTATTATTAGTAGTCGTGGCAAAGTATTGATACCATATAGAGATTGGGAAATCGTAGAATATAAAATGGGTATTGCTAAGGTTAGAAAAAAAGGAGAAACTAAATCCTGTTATTGGTCTTGTACTTCATATCAAGAAGGGTTTGTTGATGTTAATGGAGAATTTATTGATGGTTTTGAAATTGATTTTTCATGTTATAAGAATTCTGGTGGACAGCCTCTGGTAATAATTATGACAAAGAGTGGTAGAACTTATGACGAAATACAAGCAGATGAGAGAGCTGCTAAAAGAAGGAAGGAGTTAAAAAGAAAGAAAAATGAAATACAAAGGAAAAAATGCGAAATTGAAATAAATAATTGGAAAAGAAGTATAAAATCAAGATATCAATAAATATGAAAAAATTAATAGTAGTATTAGTGCTTGCGTTATGCAGTTTCCAAATGGGTTTTGGGCAACAATATGATGATGCAACACAAAATAAAATAAAGGTAAAGTATTTTGCAGCTAAAGAGTTTCTAGAAAACAGAGAGTACTCAAAAGTCATTGAAAAAGTTAATGAAATTGAGGCTTTAACAAGTGGACCAGAAGCATCGATAGTTCAAAATATAAAAGTTAAGGCTTATATAGGAATTGGTATGTATGAGCGTGCTAAAAAAGAGCTAAGCGTGTTATACAAAATGAATCCTACAAATGAAGTCTTGAAGGATATTTCATCGTATGAATCTAATATTGATACTGGTATTGAAGAAGAAAAAGCGAGAGAAGAAAGAGCTAGGTTAGCTGAGATTAAGCGTAAAGAAGAGGCTAGGTTAGCTGAGATTAAGAGTAAAGAAGATGCTAGGTTAGCTGAGATTAAGAGTAAAGAAGATGCTATCATAAAAAAAGAGGAAAGTATAGAAATACACAAGGAATATTACCAAGATTATGTTAATAGATTTATTCCTGCAGATGGAAGTTATGTTAATAGGTCTGTTTTCTTTTTGGCTGATTACGATGAAGATGGAGGCGGTGCTTATTTCTTTGGAAAACCAAAAGACGTAGAATATAAGAATTATGTTGATTTGGCTCCTGTTTATAGTAGAAGTCTAACAACCACTAGATATGGTGGCAAAGAATTAAGAGGGAGATATTTGAATTATTTCACAGACAGAAATGGAGCATCTTTTAAATTTGAAAATATTAATAATTTTAATATTATTGAAATAGGAGCTTTTACTGAAGGCTTTGCCCCAGTTTTGATATCTAGAGATATAGAGAAAGAAGTTAGGGAGTGGAACTATATCGATACTAAAGGAAAGCTTTTACTTCCAAATAAAAATGGACTTAAAAGAGGTTATAATTTCTATGAGGGATATGCTATCGTTAAGTATGAATCTGGTTGTAATTACATTAATTTAAAAGGTGAAAATATAAATTCAAGTCGATTTTATAAATGTTATCCATTTTTCGAAGGATTAGCTCCAGTAGTTTCAAAAAGTAAATGGGGGTTTATTAATAAAAAAGGAGAAATTGTAATACCGTGTATTTATAAAGGTGTGTCATTTTTTAAAGACGGAAAAGCTAGTGTTTTAAAAAATGGCAAAAAATGGTTCTTTATCAATAAAAATGGTGAAAAGATAAAATAAAACGAAAGGCTAACAATGGCTATAAGTAATTGCTTGTTCTCGCCTACTTTGGAAATTCTTGCGGAATTTCCAACTTGGTGTGTACTTGCAAAGTTAAGTGCTAAACCACGCAACTACTCATAGCCGAGACCGTTATAGCCAATGTATCACTCTGCTTAAAAAAAACTACTGTTTCAAACTAATTTATGGAAATAAAATTAAAAAATTGCAACAATATTGAGAATGGAAAAATAGAAATTTCTAAAGACAAATTAAATATAAAATTTGGAATCAATGGTACAGGAAAAAGCACAATTACACGTGCAATTAAATATAGCGTAGAATCACCTGATTCATTGAAAGAATTAATACCTTTTAAGTTTAGAAATAAAGAAAACGAAATAGTTCCGGAAGTAGAAAGTAGTGAAGAAATTAAAAGTGTACTTATATTCAATGAAGAGTATTTAAATCAATTTCTTTTTAAAGAAGATGAATTAATTACAAATAGTTACCAAATTTTTATAGAAACACCTGAATTTAAAAATTACACAAATCAAATTGAACAGCAACTTTCTGAAATTAAAAATGTATTTTCAGAAAATAAAGAATTAGATAAAATTATAACTGATTTTGAAAGTTTATCGAAAAGTTTTACAACAACTCAAACTGGGCTCTCTAAATCTTCAGCACTTTATAAAGGATTAAAAGAGGGTAATAAAATTGAACATATTCCTAAAGAACTAAATGGATATAAAAAATTAATTCAAAATAAAAGTTGTGTAACTTGGTTAGATTGGCAAAGTAAAGGTGAGCAATTTCTTGAAATATCTGACGATTGTCCTTATTGCACTTCTTCTACTTTAGAAAATAAAGAAACGATAAAATCAGTTTCAACTTTCTATAATAAAAGTGTAATAAAGAACTTTAATGTAATAATCGAAGCATTGAAAAATCTTGGTGAATATTTTTCAGAAGATGCGAATACAATGTTAAAAAGCATAACAGAAAAAAAAACTGGGTTAGAAGATTCTGAAATGAATTATATCGTTGTTGTTAAACAACAAATAGACGATTTATTATTAAAATTAAAATCATTAAAAAACATTTCCCCTTTAAGTTTTAGTGAGGACAAAAAAGTAGAAGAAAAATTAAATGATTTAAAAATTCAAGTTAATTTATTCGACAGATTAAAAGCGGATAAAACTACTGAAATAATAACCTCGTTAAATTCTTCACTTAATACTGTATTAGAAAAAGTTGGAATATTACAAGGAGAGATTAACAAACAAAAAAATCTTGTTAAAAAATTAATTCAAAAACACAGAGATAGTATAAACTCTTTCTTAATAAATGCAGGATATAAATATACTGTTGAAATTGAAAACAATATTTCAAATGATTACAAATTACTATTAAAACATATTGAATCAGCAGATATAATTAATGGAGGAAAACAATATTTAAGTTTCGGTGAAAAAAATGCTTTTTCACTCGTGCTTTTTATGTACGAAGCATTACATAAACAACCAAAGTTAATTATTTTAGATGACCCTATTTCTTCATTTGATAAGAGTAAAAAATACGCTATTATGCATATGTTGTTTAGAGGAAATAGTAAAGATTGTTTCTTAAATAAAACAGTCTTGATGCTAACTCACGACCTTGACCCAGTTATAGATACTGTAAAAGTTTTAAAAGAATTTAATAACATTTCGGAATCAAACTTCATTTCTACTAAAAATGGTCAACTTAATGAAATTAGAATAAGAAAGAACAATTTATCTTCATTTGCTCAAATTTGTAAAAAAGCAATAGAATCAGATATAGACGATTTAATTAAACTAATCTATTTAAGACGTCATTTTGAGATTATAGATGATTTAGGTAACGAATATCAAGTGTTATCAAATTTATTCCACAAGAGAAATAAAGAAGACTGCAAAGACCATAGAAAAGAAATAGGAAATGATTCTCTATCTGAAATTGATTTTAATTTAGGAGAAACAAAAATCAAAGAATCTATTCCAACTTTTGAATATAGTACATTAATAAACTCTCTAAATAGTCTTTCCTTTTTAAAGAATCTATATTTAAATTCCGAAAATAATTATACTAAACTAAATGTATTTAGACTAATTTATGAAGAGGATATTCAAGAAATACCGAGTGTATTAAGAAAGTTCATCAATGAAACATTTCACATAGAAAACGAATTAATTTGTCAACTTGACCCAAATGATTATGATTTAATTCCTGATTTTATAGTTGAAGAATGTAATAAATATGTTGAAGAAAAATAAAACACTGGCTATAACACCGTATATAATTTATTGCTGGCTTCTCGCTTACTTACGAAAGTCCTCGCGGACTTTCTTGGTCGGTAATTATTTACTAAATTAGTTGCTTGAAACACGCAACAAATCATATACAACAACGTTGGGCACAATTAAAAAGAAATGAAAAGGAATGAAAAGAAAGTATTCTAATAATGAAATTAAAGTTGCAGGAAAAATATTAACTAAGCCTTCCGAATTTACAGAAGAAGAATTAGAAAATGCTCAAAATATTTTAACTTATTGGAGAACTATTCACGCATATCCGATAAACACTTTTCAAGCTACTTTAAGAGATAAAATAAAACGTTTAGGATTTCAAGATACTCTTGTTGCCCAAAGGTTAAAAAGGAGTGTTTCTATAGTTTCTAAACTTGAAAGGTTTTCAAATATGAAACTCTCTACAATGCAAGATATTTCAGGATTAAGAGCCATTCTTAACGATATTTCTGAAGTAAGGATTATGGAAGAGAGTTATCGTAAAAGTAAATTTAAGCACATATTAAAAGACTACAAAGACTATATTAATGAACCAGCTCCAACTGGTTATAGAGGAATTCACTTAATCTATCAATACGTGAATGAACAAGCTCCTGAATCAAACGGATTACGCATTGAAATCCAAATCCGAACAAAATTACAACACGCTTGGGCAACAGCTGTTGAAACAATGGGAACTTTTTTAAATCAATCATTGAAATCTAGTCAAGGTTCTGATAGTTGGTTAGAATATTTCTCTCTTGTTAGTAGCGGTTTTTCATTTTTAGAAGATTCTCCCGTTCATAAAAAACACCAAAATTTAACGAAAAAAGATATTTTTGAAAAAATAATAGCTGAATCCGATAGACTCAATGTTTCTGAAAGATTAAGTGCTTTTACTGTTGCTGCAAATCATATAATCCAAAAAGATTCAAATAGTAAATACAATTTAATAACTCTGAATTTAGAGAAAAAAATAGTTAATGTTAAAAGTTATCCTGCAAGAAAATTAGAACAAGCCAATATAGATTATACAAATATTGAAAAGGAAATAAACAAAGGAGCTCCTTTACAGTCCGTATTAGTTTCAACAGGGTCTATAGATTCTCTTAAAAAAGCTTATCCTAGTTATTTTTTAGATTCTCAAGAATTTTTAAATAAATTGAATTTAATTTTCGCAAAATTACAAGACCTAAAATAACTGTGCCCAACACCGTATAAACTTTATTGCTGGTTTTAGCTCACTTGGGAAATTCCTCCGGAATTTCGCCGTTCGTACTTTATTTACTAAATTCACTGCTTAAACAACGCAACAAAGCTTATACAACAACGTT
>NZ_JALCZP010000035.1:0-15340 GCF_023555435.1 Polaribacter sp. Z014 | reverse complement strand
AAAGACTTATAAAAAGTGAAGCGCAGCAAAACGGTTTATGCAGTCTGTTCAACTTCAAAATCTTGGTATTTTGCTGTCAAAAAAGGAAGAAATAGGGAGGTTTGGGTTTTAATCGAAATATCTATGTGAAGTACAAAAACATAGGAAGTGGCACCAAAGGATAAAAGAATATTCCTATATATCGGAGGCATTTATAATTTTTGCTCAGGAATGAAGTGCACCATTCAGCGCTAGCAGAATGGGTAACGAAATGGAAAGCGAGAATTATGAATTGTGTCCAAGATCATTTTTAGAGAAGCGTTTTTTTCGAAATGGAGCTTTTTGCGAAATGCAGGAAAATGTGCTGAACGGAATCTAAAAACAAAATCTTCTTGTATCGCCATATTTAAAGCGGACTTGACTTTAAAGTCGTAGTTTAAAATGGAGTTTGACCTCTTCCCGTTTTTTTCGGGAATAAGTGGTCAAGTGAAATGTAAATCGGAGACTTTAAAGTTGTGTCCAAGACTTTTTTAGAGAAGCGTTTTTCCCGAAATGAAGCTTTTCGCGGAATACAGGGAAATATGCTGAACGGATTATGAAAACAAAATTTTCTTGTATCTCTGCATTTAAAGCGGACTTGACTTTAAAGTCGTAGTTTGAAATGGAGTTTGACCTCTTCCCGTTTTTTTCGGGAATAAGTGGGCAAGTGAAATGTAAATCGGAGACTTTAAAGTTGTGTCCAAGATTTTTTTTAGAGAAGCGTTTTTCCTGAAATGAAGCTTTTCGCGGAATGCAGGGAAATGTGCTGAACGGGTTATGAAACTAGAAAATAATTATTCAAAAGATAATTCACTTTAGGTTCGCTTAATCAATATAAAATAGAAGCTATTTAAAAACAAATTATATTTACAATTATGTATTCCAAGAATATTTCTTACTTTTGTCCTGTATCAGGAACGCAAAAAATGCGTACCAACCGAGCACAACAGCCACGGTGGTTTAGAATACGGACAGTTCAGTCAAAATAAATGAACCTCCTTTTTTATTATATTTCCCTGATGCATAACTTTTAAATTATGTATTATGAAAACTGTTTTTACAACGCAAGAAGGCGTTAAAATGAATTCTGAATTAGATTTCGGAAGCACTGCAAACATTAAAAATGAATTTCACTTTTTAATGACTACTTATGAAACTCAATTCGATGAGGAGTTTGATTATTTTTATAGAATTACAGATGATGGCTATATTCAACTAGCCAGTTCTTACTGCAATGATAAATTAGAAATTAAAACTCAATACAAATTACAATTTGATACAAAAAAAGAAGATCTTATTTATGTTGTTCATCAATTAATTGAAGCAAACCATTTTTATACCGGTTATCCTACTTTAAAGGATAGCGTTATTTTTACACAACTTGAATTTGATACAATCATTTCTGATATAAAAAATCCTAAAATCATTGAGAAAGCAAAAGCAACTCAAAAAATTACACCATTAATTACTTTTTTAGAGCAACAACAATTACATCCTAAACCAACGGGTTTTAATGAAAATAGTTGGACTGCAAATTGTCCATCTGGAGGAAACCATTTTATACAAGTGGTTACTACAAACGATCAATGGGGATGTGGATATTGTAAACGTAAAGGAGGAAAAGAAGAGTTAGAAAAATGGCTTCAAGAAAGAAAATCTATAGAAGACCAAAAAAGATTGACTACCATGGTAAAAGAATTAGACAAAGGAAGTATTCAAACTAAAAAAACTTTAAAATGGTGGTTGAAGAGGTATTAAACACTTCTTATTATAAGATTATGAGCTATAAAAAACAACTTTATAGCTCATAAAATCACCTTATTTGAGCAGAACAATAAATATTTCAAAACCAAACTACGTCACAACGTCACAGAATGACGTACCTACATTTTATCTTTGTCTTTTAAATAAAAACTATGAAAATAATTTATATAGATTTAGACAATGTCGTTGTAGATTTCCCCTCTTCTTTTGGTAAAATTAAACAAACAACCTTAGAAGCCTATAAAGGAAATGAAGATGAAATTCCACATATTTTTAGTCTCATGAAACCAATGCCTAAATCGGTTGAAGCTGTATCCTTTTTATCTAAATATTTTGAAATCTATTTTTTGTCTACGGCACCTTGGAAAAACCCAAGCGCTTGGAGTGATAAAGTAAGATGGATTCAGCAGTATTTCCCGGAAATTGGTTATAAAAAATTGATTTTATCACATCATAAAAACCTATTGCAAGGTGATTACCTCATTGATGACAGAAAAGCGAATGGAACTTCTAATTTTAAAGGAGAACACATTCATTTTGGAACCCATAAATTAGAAAATTGGTCTAAAGTATTGTTATATATCTGTGAGAAAGAAAATATAGCAAAACCTTATCAACTAATTTATAAAAACAAACAAGAACTTACCGTAAATACATTTCAAAAAGACATAAAAAACTTTACTTATTTGTTAGAACAAAAACTGCATCAAGAATTATTTCCTGAAGAATATGATTTTATATATGATAGTTTTTGGGATGCAAAAGACAGAAAAAACGGTAAAAATCCTATGAAAAAAGAATATATAGCTGAAGTGAATTTAAAACGAGAAGCCATGGGGATTTACATTCTAAAAATAGGTGAAAATTTTAAAGACGATTCCAGTCAAATCTATTGTAAAAAATTAATAAAAGAAGAATTAAATAAATATTATGAAAACAACTAACATCTTATACATTCATGGTTTTAATAGTGGGCCAGGTAAAAAAGTAGAAACTATTAAAGAAACTGGATTCAATTGTTTTTGTCCGCAATTAAAGAATAACCCAAAAGAGGACTTACAAACCTTAAAAGATTGTATTCAAAAGGAAAATATTCATCAAGTAGTGGCAACCTCTTTTGGTGGTTATTATGGTTTAATTTTAGCTCAAGAATTTACAGATCTAAAATATCATTTAATAAATACTTCCTATAAACCATACGAAACTTTAAAAATATTTTTAAACACCAAGGTTAAAAATTATAAAAACAGAGAAGAGTTTTTTGTTGATGCTATTTATTTAAAAAAATTAAAAAAAATAAAGCCAAACCTATCTATAATCTCCAAGGACTCCATTTATTTTTATTTTGGAACCCAAGATGAAGTTTTAAATTTTGATGAACTTATTAAAGAAATTACTATTAAGTTAAACTCTAAAAACATTTATAAAGAAGACCAAGACCATCGTTTTCAAGACATTAAAATTGTATTGACAAAAATAAAAACATTTATAAAATAAATAAAGTTGAAACTAAAAATCTTCAAATAAAATTAGACACAAAATTTACTATAAAAATAGATATAAAATTATAATGGAAGTTGCTATATTAGGCTTCAAAAAAAATTGCATTACAAACAAATTGAGATTGCTATTCTCTAATTTGAAAAACTGAATCTTACTGGAATAAAAAAATGACTATGAATTTAGATTTTATAGTTAAAGGAGTATCCAAACAAATTAGGCAAAGTATTTTAACCTACTCGACCATAATATGGAAACCCGTAAAGTATTAATATAAAAAAAGAATATGTTAGCATCCAAAAGTATTGTTGACTATTAAAAAATAAAAAAAATGGCTACTTACGAGATTAAAACAAAAGAAAAAATGAATGTGGCAGGAGAATTTGTAGACAAAGGTTTGTCTGTACAAATTAGCTCTATGTTTTCTAACCCATTTGACGAAATTGAAAAAATACACAAAGCCTTTATGAGAGTTCATGGATTAGACTTTAAGTCTACCGGATATTTGAATATGGGGTATTTGGAGTTTAATAAGATATAACCCAACGATAAACCTCTAATTCTAAATATATATTTAAAAAAATGGAAGAAATAAATTACTTAATAGACATTGCCGAATTTTTAAAAAAACCAAATTTAATAGCTGAATTGTACTATATAAAAGACAGATTAAATTCTGAAACATCTGAATTAGTACTACCAATTGTGGGTGAGTTCAGTTCAGGAAAAACTACTTTTATAAATGAATTAACAGAAGGCAAAAAATTAGAGACAGCAACAAAACCGACCACTTCTGTGATTTATGAAATCTATTTCGATAATGAGATAGAAAAAGCTGAAATAATTTTTAACAATAATGAAGTTAAAATTATAGAGGATATTACTTTAATTAAAAATGATCAATTAGAAAATGTAAAACAAATAAAAATTTATGATACTAGTAAAAAAATAACAAATAATACGATTTTGGTGGATACTCCAGGTTTATCGTCTAATGATCCTAAACACATAGAGGCATTAAGTAATTACCTTCCTAATTCAGATGCAATATTTTTATTTTCGGATGTTAACCAACAAGTCACAAATTCTTTATTAGATTTTATTAAAACAAATAATTTAGTACATCTACCATTATACTTAGTACTTACTAAGACGGATACAAAAACTAAAGAAGAAATTAAGGAAATTAAGGAATACATATCAAAGAACATTCACTTAGATATAAATAACATAATTAGTATTTCTTCTAAAAAACAACAATTAGGAGAATTTTATCAATTGCTTGATAAGATTCAAGTAAACAAAAACAGTATAATTAATAAAGCCTTAAAATATAGGTTAGAAAAAGTAGCTAATTATTTAAAAAAAGATATTGAGACTCTTATAGGAAGTTCAAAATCTGACTCTAATTTTCAAGAAGAAATAAAATTAGAAAAAAGAAAACTCGATAAAACAATAAGAGCAATAGATAACTTAATAGAAGATATTAAGAATAATATAGATGATATCGAATACGAAGCTATCAAACAGTTTGAAAATCATATCAAATCAAAATTAAATGATTTAATAACTAAAAATAATGAAAATATCGATAATCAAGCAATTGGTTTAATAAATAGTACTGCTAATTTAGTTTTTTCTAATTATCAAAATGAAATTAAAAGAAAACTATATACAACAGCTTCTGAAAGAAAAAATACTGACTTAATAAACTTAAGATCCATTGAAAGTGTTGATTTTTCAAATCTCCAGATCGGACAGATGTCTTACGGAATGAATTTATCTGAAGCAGGCCAGGGTACTATAAAAGGAATCACAACTGGTATAAAAATAGCAGCTGTAATTGGAGCAGTAGTAGTTACAGCCGGAGCCGCCGCCGCCGCGGCAGGTGCCGGAACAGCTGCTGCTGCAACAACAGCTGGCGCAGCCGGTACCGCTGGTGCTAGCGGAGCAGCAGTAGCTACCGGAACTACATTAGCAGGGGCTACGGCAACCGCAGGTGCTGCTAATTTAGCAAGTAAAGCAGGAACCGTTATTAGCGCTGTAGACACAGTAAGTGATGTTGCGAGTATTCAATCCAACAGAAGTTTAAGAAAAAAAATAACACAACACGCACAAGATTCAGGTAAATATATAGAACAATATAAAGGACATTTAAAAACCTATGAAGAATACAATACAGAGGCTGGACAAATGATAAACCCAAAGCAAAAACTCGGATTTATGGAAGGTTTTGTTGGTTCTGCTACAGATAGTGTAATTGGTAAGCCAGAAAGAAAAAGGATTATAAATAACTTTCTAAGAGAATCTCTTAATCCTGAATTTAAAAGTAAATTAACAATTATATCTGGCAATTTATTAAATGATATGCAAAACTCTTTTAACCAAGAGGCAACAATTACAATTAATCAAATTGAACAACATTTAACTGAATTAGAACAGTTAAATAAGAATGAAAAAGAGAATTTTGATTATTATATCAAAACACTAAAAGACTATTTAATAAAATTATCATAATCAACATGGGACTATTATCATTTATTATAGGTGCAATTATTTCAGGATTTGTATGCTACTTTTTTTTATCAAAAAAAACAGAAACTACAAACAAAGAACTTTCGGATAATAAGCAAGACCTGAAAAGTCAAATAAAAATAAGTTCAGAAAAAATAAACGAATTAAAAAACGAATTATTAATAAAAACAAATGAGTTAAAAAAGACAAAAAATCAAGAAGATATTACTGAAGATAAAATTGATGATTTAGATTTTGAACTGTCTAAATTAAAAAGAGAAAATCAATATTTAAAAGTAGAAAATGATAAATTGACTTCAACTATTAGAGAATACGAAATGCTTCACAATGCTAAAAAAGATGAAATCGAAAAATTAAAAAAACAATTAAATAATTAACCGCATGGATAGTACAATAATTATAGTTGCAATATTAGCATTGCTTATTGGCGCTGTTTTAACTTTCTTTTTAACACCAAAAACTAAAGACAAAACAGAAATAAATTCAGATAAATATTCTAAAAAAGATACAGATGAATTAGAAAAAAAGTTACGAGAAAATTTAAACATATTACAAAATGAAAAAGTAAAACTTGAAAAACGTTTAGAAGAAAAAAATAATAAAATATCTAAACTACTAGAACCTAATTTAGATGATGATAAGTTAAATGTTTCTCAAGATAAAAAATTACTTATAGAAATATCTCAATTAAAAGATGAAATTGAAGATTTAGAAGATGAAATTAAGGATTTAGAAAAAAGAAACAAGAAGACTAAAGAAGAAGTAAGTGTTTTAGACAACAAACTATACACTATAGAAAAGGAGAAAAAAGACATTTTAGAATCCAATAACAAAAACATAGAAAAACTTGTAATATCTGAGGCGGAAAATAAAAAACAGAAAGAAAGTTTAAGTTTTATTAGTGATATTTTGAACGCAAACAATGCTGTAGATGAAAAATTTCAAGAAGTTGATCAGAAAACTTGGGATATTTTTTCTCTTATAAAAAATGAATTAAAACCCACTTTAGAATATTTTAATAATAATTTAATTACGGACAACTTCATCGAAGACTGTTGGAGCTGGAGAAATCAAGAGATTAAAACCTGGATAAAAAACAAAAAGGTGGTAGCCATTGTAGGTGAGTTTTCTGCAGGAAAAACATCTATTGTTAATAGAATTTTAAAGCAAGACAATCCCGACGCCGTAGAATTACCCGTAAAATCAACTGAAACAACAGCAATACCAACATACATTTCTAATGGAGTAGACTTTAATTGTCAATTCTATTCTCCTTCAGGTGATTTAAAAAACATTACAAAAGAATCATTTCAAAAAGTAACAAAATCCGTATTAGATGAAATTAATATTTCTTCTATTGTAAAATATTTTGTGCTTTCATATAATAATAAAAATTTATCAGATATTTCTATTTTAGATACACCAGGTTTTGGTTCTAATAGTGAAGAAATAATTACTAAAACTACAGAAGTAATAAAAGAAGCAGATGCTTTGTTTTGGGTTGTTGATGCAAATACAGGAGAAATAAACAATAGTTCCGTAAATGTTATTAAGGATAATTTACAAAGTGTTCCTCTTTATATAATAATTAATAAATCAGATGGGAAAAGTCCAGATGATTTAGAAATTTTACGGAATAAAATAAAGGAAACACTAAATAAAAATGATATTAAATATCAAGATATAATTTTCTTTTCTAATAAAATGGAAATAGATGAATTAATGGATATTCTAAATCATATTGAACCACAAAAAAGCCCTGAAATTATTACTCAATTAAATGAACAAATTGATATAACCTTAAAAAAAGCAAAAGTTTCCCAAAATAGAGTAAAAAAAGAATTTATAGATATTGGAAATGATATAGATGATAACATAGTTAGGATTAACCAAACCTTAACAGATTTTGAAAACTCTTTAATTGATATGGATAGTGTTATTTCTTTTGAGTCACCATTTTTCGGTAAAGATCATTACAGAATTACAGAGAGCAACTATGGAAAATTTAATAGAGGAATGGATAAAATATCATCATCTAGAGAAATAATGCCTAGTCAAATAGATGGTCTTCTAGATAATAATAAAAATCATTCTGACAAACTAGAGGAAAAAAATGAACTAAAATATTTTATAGACAATTTAGATAGTGAAAAAATCCGATTTTTAGAACTAATAAATAGTTATAACCCTAAATTATTAAAATAATTATGCCTGATAATATATTTAAAAAGATAGCTGACAAGAAAGAAATATTTAAACAATACACTCAGAAAGCTTATGATTTTAAGTGGATAGACAATACTGAATTTAATGACATTAACACAAAGTTAGAGAGCGATGTATTAACTATTGGTGTTATAGGTCAGATGAAATGTGGTAAATCCACTTTTTTAAATGCGTTGGTTTATGGAGAAGAAGTATTGCCTGCTGCAACAACACCGATGACAGCATCTCTTGCTATAATAACCTATGGAAAAGAAAAGAAATTAGAAGCAGAATTCTATACACTAAACGAATGGCAAGAATTAAAACATCTTGCAAATAGAGATTTGCATGAAATAGAGTCTGATGATAATTTAAAGACAAAAATAAAAGCAGCTAAAGAAATAATAGAAAAATCTTTTAAAATAGAATCTGAAATTAGAAACCTTTTAGGAGCAAAAAAAGAGGATCATTTTGATAAGTTGATAGATTACGTTGGTGCTGATGGTAAATACATATCGATTACAAAGTCTGTAAAAATATATATGCCTTTAGATTATTTAAAAGGAGTAGAAATTGTTGATACACCTGGTTTTAACGACCCTATTGTTTCTAGAGAAGAACGTACAAAAGATTTTTTAAAGAAAGCAGATGCTGTAATTATGCTATTATATGCTGGTAGAGCATTTGATTCTACAGATAAAGACATTATATTCAATCAATTAAGAACCATTGGAATAGGAAAACTATTAATAGGTGTTAACAAATATGATTTATGCATTGAAAATGAATCAGAAGCTGAGATTGTATCAAATGTTAAAACTCAACTATTAAAAGCAAGTAAAGAATATTCTAATAATTCAATAGCTGAATTAGCTACAGAAAAAGATCCTTTATTACTTTCTGCAAATATGGCATTAATGTCAAAAATGAGTATTGAAAAAATTTCAAATGACAAAAACTGGAATTTTTATTACAAAAAAGCTTCAGATGTTTTTGGTATTAGTAACCAAAAAGAAATGCTTGAAAAAAGTTTGTTTCCAGAATTTGAAAAATATTTAATGAAAATTATTTTTGAATCTAAGGATGAAATATTATTAAAAAAACCAAAAAATTTCATTAACCAAAAAGCTCAAAATAAAAAAACAGAATTGGTTGAAGCTATAATGCAAACAGAAAGTAATCTTACAATTTTAAATAAACCAGACAATGAATTAGAAGATTTATTAAAAAATACACAAAGAGCAGAAAAAAAAATTAATAGAAAAATTAATAATATTGAAATTGAAGATACTTTAAAAAATGGCTCTAAGAATTTAACACGTAAAACAAAAGACATATTATTTGCTTCCCAAAAAAAATGCAAGGAAATAATTAAAGATAATGGAGTTGTAATAAATTCAGAAAATTTATATGAGAAATTGAAATCTGAAATTGACTACCTTGAAATTGAGTTAGAAAGACTTTTTGAGAGAAGTAATGATGATATTAATTCTAGTTTGAAAAGAGTTCTTGGTGATTTTATTAGTGATATAGATGAAATTGCTGAAGATTATTTAGAAGATTTCGATATGGAAGATTATATAGCATCTTATAGTAAAATGTTATCTAGAGAAAGTCTCATAGAGATAGATTTTATGGACTTATTACCTCATTCAGAAGGTTCAAGTATTGATGACGATTTTTGGGATGTAGCAATGGGATTTGGTGCAGCTTTTTTGATAGGAGGAACTTTAGGGCTTCCTATACTTGCAGGAAACCTTCTATCAGGTAAAAGTGATGCAAGAGACTGGATTGATAGCTTTTATTCTAGTTTAAATGTAGATCCAATAGAAATTGAAATTTTAGGTAATGGCTCTAAACTTCTTAATAATATTGAAAGTAGTTTTAAAGATGATTTTTTAATTCCAATCATCGAAAAAATAACTGCTACAATTGAAAACAAAGAAAATAGAGAAAATAAACTTTTAGAAGTTAAAAGTAAATTAGAGAATTTACTTAAAGATAAATTAAAATTAGAGTCCGAAATAAATGAAATGTCTTTAATTATGTAATTACCATAATAAAATTATAAAGTAAATTTTAAAAACTCAAGATTTAATTAGGTCTTGAGTTTTTTTTATAAGCAAACTACTTATAATTCCTCAAACTCACCTCCAAAATATCAACAATTTCATCACGTAAATATTTCGGAGATAACACCTCCACCTCTGCTCCGATTTTTAAAATCTGAGTTTTAAATTCGTAGTTGGGATAAACATAAAAATCTACTTGATGTTTTTTATCATCATTTAAAGGAAGAATAACTTGAGATTGATGCAAAGGTAAACTACGCATATATTTTACGTGTAATTCATCTACTAGTAAACTCACTTTTTCGGGTTCTCCTTCTCCATACGTTAAACCTACGGTATGATTAAATTTAGACAGTCTATCTTTGTAATCTTCTCTCTTTTTCTTTGAGGTATTTTTAATCTCTAATTCAGAAATTCTGTCAATTCCGAAAGTTCGTAATTCATCGTTGTTATTCGTTGCTCCTACAACATACCATCTGTTTAAATATTCTTTTAACATTAACGGAGTAATCGTATATTCTTTATTAGAATTTCGCCAGTAATTTTCATGAAGAAAAGAAATTTCTCTTTGCTCTTTAACCGCTACTAAAATATCTTTTAAATTATCAATTCCTTTAAAATTTTTAGAATCGTCAAAACTCACATAATCTAAAATAGTATTGGAATCTTTTAAACTATTAGAAAAAATATCCGCTACTTGCACAATCTCTAAAAACTTAAAGAAAGAAGCTACTTTTACACTTTTTTCTTCATTTATATGATACCCTCTTTCCTTAGAATCATATTCGATTTCAATACCAAAATCTGCTCTAATTTTCTCGAAATAACGCTCTAACGTTCTTTCTGAAATCGGCATATCCTTTTCTTCTAAATGCGCTAAAATATTTTTTTTAGTAGGATACTTGTTATCATAAACATACTGTATGACCAATTGAATACTTAAAGAAATTTTATAACTAGACATAAAAACAATTTTTAAACAAAGATACAATACACCTCGACAATGATTGTCGTACTAGATTGATAATTTCGCCTAAATTTCACAAATACTTCTAAAATGATTACTATAAAATGTTACGGACAAGGCTGCTGGATTCACTTCTTAGAATCAAATGAAGACGCAACAAAATCTTACCAAATTATTGCATCTAAAATGAAACTTTCTATGGAGGAAGCTTTATTGGATATTTCATTTTATCAATACTTTAAAAATAATATTCAGGAAATTGATGATTTAGTTATTGATACTTTCGGAGGCTTATTACACTTACAAAATGCTACCATAGAAATTTGGTATGGCAGAAAAAAAGTCGCTAAAATTCCTTTTGAAAATTTAGTTAATACTACTACGCTATTTCCCCTCTATCAAATAAATAAAATAGACTTTAAAAAACAACAATTTGAAAAAGGAATCTACTTAAAAGAAACTGTGATTGGTTGTGTAGATATTTATAAAATTGCCGTAGAAAAATTTGACATCAATTTACTGTCTTTTCAACTTCTTTCATCATTTTTTAACGACAATACACTTTTAATCAACTTTACGTATCAAAATGAATTGCTAAAAAAAGTAAAAGATGATTGTTTAACAAAACACCGAGAAATCATTATTCTAAAATAATTAATCACCTAAACATTTAGTCCGACACGATTTGGCGCACCAAAGACTGTTCTTTGTATCAAACTTTAAATAAGAAGAAAATGGAGACAAAATTATGGGGCTTAAAAAACGAATTCAATTCGAAAAAAGAAATATTAGAAAACGCTAGAACTATTTTAAAAAAAGAGTTTATTGGCATTGATAAACCTATAGACGCAGTTATAGACAACATCAATTCTTGGTTTATGCTTTCAAGCTTACAAGAAAGACCTTTTATTATTAATTTATGGGGATTAACTGGTGTTGGTAAAACATCTTTAATTACTCGTTTGGTTGAATTAATAGATTACGAAAACAATTTTTTTCGATTTGATTTAGGTCATAAAAAAGGAAAAAACTCATTAAACAGTTCTATAAATGAATTGTGCGAATACAAATTAGAAAATCCAGTAATTATTGCACTAGACGAATTTCAACATGCCAGAACCATAGAAGGAAACGAAAGAGGAATCCACGAAAAAGAAGACGAAAATAGAGTTCTTTGGGATTTAATTGATGCTGGAAAAATTCAACACCAAATATACAAAGTAGGAGTTTGGAGAATTAAGGATCATATTAATATTTGTACCAGATTACTAGCAAATGATATTGAAGTAGAAAATGGAAAAATAGTAAAAGGTTGGAAAAAATATAAAAAAGAATTTACAAGAATAGAAGAAAAAGGAAAATTATTAATACCTACATATTTATATGCCAATATTATAGATTTAGTTGGAGACAAATTAAAAATCAAATTAAGATCTGAACTAGAAGAAGTTCTCATGCAATTAGATGGAAACGAAAGTATTGAATTTTTGAAAAAAGTAATTTCAATTTCTAGTAAACCTGTTGAAAGGGATTTTTCTAAATCTTTAATTTTTGTTCTTGGTAATTTAGACGAAGCTTATTCTATGAGTAATAATTATTCTATAGATATTAGTGCAGATGAATTTTATAAAGCTTCCCTAAAGATTACTGTTTCTAAAATTAAGAATGCTTTACAAACTAGGTTTAGACATGAACAAATTTCAAGATTAGGTAATATTCATATTATTTATCCTGCATTATCCAGAAGGGCTTATGAAACGATTATAAAAAACGAAATTGATTTAATTAGCAAAAAAATATTTGATTTAACTCAAATTAAAATCCTTTTTAAAGCCTCTATTATCGATCTTGTTTATGATGAAGGCGTTTATCCAACGCAAGGTGTAAGACCTGTTTTAACAACCATTAATCATCTATTAAGAAACAGAATTACATCTTTCTTAGCCGTTATTTTAAATACAGATTCAAAAGCAAATAAAATTGATGTTCACTTTATTGATAAACAATTTTTAAAATGTGATTATATACTGAATGATGAAATTTTACATTCAGAAAAAAATGACATTTCATCTGAGTTAAAAAAATTCAACCTCAATAAAAAAGACGACTTACAATCTATTACAGCAGTTCATGAAAGCGGACACGCAATACTTTCTTCCGTTTTATTAAAAACAATTCCTAAATATGTATTTTCTAATACAATTGAAGATACTGTTAATGGCTTCGTCTTTTCTGAGTTTAAATGGAAATATATTTCTAAAAAAGAAATTGTTTTAAGAACAGCTATGTTTTTAGGCGGAATGGCTGCAGAGGAACTTATTTTCGGAAAAGACAATGTAACCTCTGGTTGCGGAAGTGATTTAAAGCAAGCTACAAACTTTGTCCTAAATATGCTGAAACAAGAAGGACTAGGTTCTTCTAAATTATCACACATGCCAATTTCAGTACACACAAATCTCTTTATCAGTTCTTATAAAAACTTAGAAAAAGAAGCCACAGAACTCATTAACAACGCCTATGCATTAGCACTAGAAACTTTAACTAAAGAGAAGAAATTATTGTTAGAAGTTTCTAACTATTTAAGCGAGCACACTTTTCTAAAAGAAGCAGATTTAGAAGATTTTATAAATACATATAGCTCAAAAAAAATAGCATTTATTAAAGATGGTAGTCACCTATTTTATAGAAACCATTTAAAACAGTTATATCAACAAGACTATGATGTGAATGAAGTTCTAGAAGGTTCACAAATCTGTCTAAATAAAAAATAAACTGGTAACGATTTTAAGGAAGTCATAACTCATTTTTACAATAATTATAGTAATTTTATAGAGAAAGAAAAATAAAAAAATATGCTATCAAAATCTAGGTATTTAAAAGGATTAAAGTGCCAAAAAGTTCTTTGGTTAAACAAATATAAAAAAGAGGAAGTATTCTATTCCGAAAGTACAAAACAAGTTTTCAGTGTAGGAAATACAGCAGGAGATTTGGCGCAACAATATTTTCCTAACGGAGAGTTGGCTTTGGTTGATGATTATGCAAATTCCAAATCAATAGCAAGAACAAAAGAATTAATTGCAAGCGGAGTTACAACCATCTACGAAGCTACTTTTGCAACTGAAAGTACCTTGGTCGCTCTTGATATTCTACATCAAATTAATGGAAAATGGCATGCTTTTGAAGTTAAAAGTACCAATTCTGCAAAGCCAGAACATATTAGAGATGCTGCTATTCAATATTTTGTCATGACAAATGCCGGCATTGAAATAGCAGATATTTCTATTATGTATTTTAATAGAGATTACATAAAACAAGGAAAAATTGTTCCTCGTGAATTATTTACCTATGAAAGTGTTTTTAGTAGAATCCAATCTTATATCCCTGAAATACCAGAAAACATTGCTACTTTTTTAGACGTTTACCAACATGAAGAACCTACTGTTTTAATTGGTGAACATTGTACAAAACCGTATGCATGCGAATTTGCAAATTATTGCCATACTTTAAAAGAGAATCAGCCCATTTTAGAAGAATGGGCTAATGAACCTAAATTATCTACTAAAGTTGATTATAAAAATGAAATAGCAATCGAAGCGTTTTTACATGAAAACCACTACCCTATTTATTCATTTGACTTTGAAACTGTAATGGATGGAATTCCGAAATATGACAACTCTAGACCTTACCAGCAAATTACTTTCCAATATAGTTTGCATTACCAAAAAGATGTAAATTCAGCACCTATTCATTTTGAATTTTTAGGAAACGGAACTGATGATCCGAGAGAAGGGTTAATACAACAAATGATACAAGATTTTTCTGAAGAAGGAAATATTTTAGTGTATTTCATTCCGTTTGAAAGAAAAAGGATTGAAGAATTAATGCGAGACTTCCCAAAATATGCAACTGAATTAGAAGGTATTAAAAATAGACTAGTCGATTTATTACCTATTTTTAAAAAACATTTACTGACTGAAAGAACTAAAAAAAGTGCTTCGTTAAAAGTAGTTTTACCTACTTTTTTACCTCAACTGTCCTATCAAGATTTAGACATACAGCATGGAATGGCAGCGATGGATGTGTATCGAAATTTATCTAGCTCTATAAACAATGAAGAATATGAACAAAAAAGAAAAAACATGCTTGCCTATTGTAAATTAGATACTTTGGCCGTTTTGGAGTTATATAAATTATTATAAATAAACGAATATGAAAACATGTGAATTTTGCGCTCATTTCTTTCAAACTGGAATGGCGAAGAGTATGGGAAATGGGAACT
>NZ_JALCZP010000034.1:0-19255 GCF_023555435.1 Polaribacter sp. Z014 | reverse complement strand
GTTCCCCATAATAATTTTACGCCACTTTCTGCTTTTTTTCCTTTAATGTAATCTGTAATGGTATCTAATCTTTTTTCTGATTCTGCAAAGGTTGCTCCTTCTTGCACTAAATCGGCATCATGAAAACAGAAATAATCAAAACCCATTTTGTTGATAAACTCAAAAGCGGCATCTGCTTTGTCTTTTGCGGCTTGAATTGGGTCTGCTGCTTGATCCCATGCAAAATTTTGTGTTCCTGGTCCGAAAGGATCTCCACCTTGTCCGCAGAATGTATGCCAGTATGCAATAGCAAATTTAAAATGCTCACGCATTGTTTTTCCTGCAACTACCTGATCTGGGTTGTAGTATTTAAATGCTAACGGATTATCTGATTCTTTACCTTCGAATTGAATTTTGTTGATTCCTTTAAAATATTCTTTACTTGCCATTATTTTTAATTTTTGCCATTCGCTTTTAGCTTTTGGCGGTTTGTATTTAGAGCTAAAGGCAAAAAGCCAAAAGCATTTTTTATTATTTATTTAAAACGAGTTCTAATTCTTTTTTCCAATTTTCATAGGCATCTAAATAAGGTTTTTTGTCTTTAAAAGGCATAAATGTCATTACGTGATCATTGTCCATAATTGCTTTTCCAAAAGCTTCAAAATCGCCTTTATGTAAGTCTGCTGCTCTCGCTGCTCCAATAGCTCCGGTGGTATTGTAAATTTCTATTTCTTGTTCTATTAGAGTGGCCACTGTATTGGCAAAAATTTCTGAACGAAACAAATTATCGTTTCCTGCTCTCATAACAGTTGGATCAATTCCATCTGATTTCATAATTTCCATTCCGTACACAAAAGAGAACGCAATACCTTCTAATGCCGCTCTACACATGTGTCCTTTATGATGATTATTAAGGTTCATGTTTACAATACGAGTCCCAATTTCTTTGTTGTTTAGCATACGTTCTGCTCCGTTACCAAAAGGAATTAAGCAAACACCATCTGAACCTACAGGAATTTCTGATGCTAACGTATTCATATCTTCATAAGAAGAAACTGCCAAGTTATTTAGTAGCCATCTATATTGAATTCCGGCTCCATTGATACATAATAATTTACCAATTCTTGCTGCAGCTCCTTTTTGATAATTTACGTGTGCAAAATTGTTTACTCTAGAACTTTCTTTGGCTGATAAACTATCTGTAACCGCATATACAACTCCAGAGGTTCCTCCTGTTGCAGCAACTTCTCCTGGATTGAAAACATTTAATGATAATGCGTTGTTTGGTTGATCTCCTGCTCTGTAGTAAATAGGTGTTCCGGCAGCTAAACCACTTTCTTGTTCCCCTTTTTCATCTACTAAAGACTGTACTCCAAAAGTATCTACAATATCTGGTACTAAAGATTTATCGATTCCATAATTTTCTAAAAGAAAATCTGCAATTGTATCGTTTTTAAAATCCCAAAAGATTCCTTCTGATAATCCTGAAATAGTAGTATTTATTTTGTTTGAAAATTTATATGCCACATAATCTCCAGGTAGCATGAATTTATAAATCTGACTATAAATATCTGGCTCATTTTCTTTGACCCATTTTAATTTTGATGCTGTAAAATTTGCTGGAGAATTTAATAAATGAGAAGCACATTTTTCTTCTCCAATTTCTGTAAAAGCATTGTTTCCAATTTCTACGGCTCTAGAATCGCACCAAATAATAGATTTACGAAGTGGTTCTCCATTCTTATCAACCAACACCAAACCGTGCATTTGATACGAAATACCAATTCCTTTTATTTGGGTTCTACTAATATTATACTCCTTTTTTAATTTAGTAATGGCGTTACAGATATGCAGCCACCAATCGTTTGGTTTTTGTTCTGCCCAACCATTCTTTTTAGCAAACATGCCCATTTCCTCTTTTGGTTCTTGCACAACGCCTAAACTTTTACCTGTTGCTATTTCAACTAAAGCTGCTTTTATGGAAGAACTCCCAATGTCTAATCCTACGTAATACATATTATAATGATTCTCTTAAGGTTAATTTTGTTGGAACATAATGTTGCATTGGTTTGTCTTCTAATACAAACGCTGCCGCTTTGGTTCCTAATTCTTTGAAATCTGTTGAAATAACAGAAATTCCTTTATAAATAAATTTTTTTGTTGGCGTTTCATTATAAGATAGAAAGCCAACGTCTCTTCCTGGTTCAAAATTCTCTACTCTACATTGTTCTAAAAACACACCCAACATTCTGTCGCTTGTACTTATATAAGCCACATTTTTTTCTAGGATAAAGGATTTTGGATCCGTAATTATTCTATAATTAAATTTAAATAAATTACAGTATTTTTTAAAGTATTCAATAGTTTCTTTTGGGTGATACGTATAGGTAGGATACAAAAAAACGAGTTCTTTATATTTTCTAAACACCTCAACAGCATCTTTTAAAGCTTCAAAAAAAGATGCTCCAAAATTTTGAAAAACATAATTATTTGTAGGATTTGAATGTATGCTCCAATCGATTAATAATAATTTATCAGCATCAATATCAGATAAAACAGCAGGTACATCTTTATGATCAAAAGTCATCACAATGTATTTATAATACTTGCCTTTAGAATTGTTTAAGATTGTTTTAAAATTATCTATATTATAATGATGAAATTGAACATCGGTAATAATATTATTTGGCAAATTATTTACAAATGAATGGTATAAAACCTCTTTGTATGCCTTAAAAGTATCTAAAAGTAAAAGCACTTTTTTAGTTTCATTGGCAACATAATAGCCCTTATTTGGCACAGATTCTATAACTCCGTTTTCTTTTAAAATTGAATACGCCTTAAAAACAGTATCTCTTGAAACTTTATTGGTAGTACAAATATTATTTACAGAAGGTAAAGCATCTCCTTTTTCTAAGAGATTTTCTCCAATAGCATCATTGATAGCATTTATTAATTGCTGATATTTTGGAATATCGCTTTGGTGATTGATTGTTAATGAGATTACTTCTTTATTCATTCTGTTCTGTTCCGGTATGTAAAGTTACAAAAAAAAAATTAAATTCTAACCTGTACTATCCTGATTACAACTCTAAATAATGAATAAAAAAAAGCTCAATCTAAATATTAAATATAGATTGAACTTTTTTTTTTACAAAAACTTGGTTTATTTACAAGTTAAACAACCTTGGTAAAAACATTGATATTTCCGGAATGTAAGTAATTAAAAGTAAAACAATTACCATTATTAATAAGAATGGCAGTAAGGGTTTTATTACTTGAGAAACCGAAACTTTAGCGATTCCGCTACCAACAAAGAGGATAGTTCCCACTGGTGGTGTACACAAGCCAATACATAAATTTAATACTAGAACGATACCAAAATGTACTGGATGCATGCCTAATTCTGTAACTACAGGTAAAAAAATGGGTGTAAAGATTAGAACGGCTGGAGTCATATCCATGAAGGTTCCAATAATTAATAATACTAAATTGATCAATAAAAAGATAACAATCTTATTACTAAAAGACTCTAATAAAAAGTTACTAATCAATTCTGGAATTCCTTCAAAAGAAAATAACCAAGACATTGCCATAGAGGTACAAATTAAAAACATTACTACCGCAGTAGTTTTTGCACTTGCTAATAAAATAGCAGAAAAGTCTTTTACCTTTACATCGCCATAAATTAAAGCAAGAACCCCTGCATATAAAACAGCAATTGCAGAAGCTTCTGTTGCCGTAAATATCCCTGCAACAATACCACCAACCACAATAACCAATAATAACAAACTAAAAAAAGCTTTTCTAAAATAGGTGAAAATTAAAGAAAGTGGCACGCGTTCTCCTTTAGAGAAGTTTCTGGTTATTGCCACATAAGCAACATACCCCATTATAGCAAGACCTAACAAAATACCTGGTAAATAACCTGCAATAAATAAAGCGGCTACAGATGCTGTACCTCCACTTGCTAAAGCGTAAACGATTAAAATATTACTTGGCGGAATTAACAACCCAGTTGTAGATGATGTGATATTTACAGAGGCACTAAATTCTCTAGGGTATCCTTCTTCTTCCATTCTATCTGTCATAATACTACCAATAGCAGATGTTGCTGCAATTGCAGATCCGGAGATCGCTCCAAAAAGCATCGATGCTAATACATTTACATAAGCTAATCCTCCCGGTAAACTCGCCACTAGAGACTTCGCAAAATTGATAAGTCTGTTAGCAATTCCACCACGTTTCATAATTTCTCCGGCTAACACAAAAAAGGGAATAGCCAATAATGCAAAACTATCAATACCTGTTGTCATTCGTTGAGCAATGGTAGTAATTCCTGGTAATTTATCAATATTAAGTAGTAAACTTATAGTGGTAGAAATACCAATACTATAGGCTACAGGAACTTTTAACATTAGTAAAATAAAAAAACTTAAGAATAAAACGATAATACTTATTATTTCTATACTCATAATTATTCGGTTATTTTGTTAGTACTAATTTTGCGTATGTGATATATTGAAAAACACATAATAAGCAAACCACTAAAAGGTAAAATAGCGTATATGTATCCTAAAGGGATTCTTAATGTTCCAGATAATTGCCCTAAATGTAATGTAGTATAAACAAGGTTAAAACCACCTATTACCATAACTATTAATGCAAATAAAAACACACAGATCTCTATAAAAAACAGCACTTTCTTTTGAAGTTTAGGAGAGAATTTCTGAAACAAGAAATCCATTGATAAATGTTCTCTTTTACCACCAAGGTAAGCGGCCCCTAAAATAGATAACCAAATTAATGAAAAACGTGCTAGTTCTTCTGTAAACGTAAATGAAGTATTTAAAATATAACGTGAAAAAACTTGTAGTAATACATCAATTACCAATAACCCAAATATAGAAACCAATATTGTTTCCATAATTTTACAAACTTTGTTAAAAAGGATATCTGCTGATTTCATATCTACTGATTTTTTATTTTGTTAATAATCTCACTCATTTCTGGGTGTTCTTTTTCAAAAGATTCTAAAACAGATTTTGACTTCTCTTGAAACAATGCTTTTTCAGGAATAATAATTTCTACTCCTGCTTTTTTTGCTATTTCCATAGATTCCTTTACAGAATCATTCCAGAATACTTTCTCTGCTTGTGCAGATTCATCTGCAGCTTCTTGCACCCAAACTTTTTCTTTATCAGATAAAGTATCCCAGTATTTTGTGCCAATTAATAAAACATCTGGTACAGAAGAATGCTGATCTAAGGTGTAATATTTACTAACTTCATAATGATTAGAAGAAACAAATGAAGGTGGATTATTTTCAGCACCATCCACAACACCTTGCTGTATTGCTGTGTACAATTCTCCAAAAGACATTGGTGTTGCAGAACCTCCCAAACTATTTACCATATTTATAGCCATTTGGTTATTCATTACACGAATTTTAAGTCCTTTTAAATCGTCTGGCGTTCTAATTGCTTTCTTTGAAGTGTAAAAACTTCTACTTCCTGCATCATAATAACACAAACCTCGCAACCAAAATTTACTTCCTTTTTCTAAAATTGATTTTCCTATCTCTCCTTCTAAAACATCAAATTGATGTTGTTTGTTTCTAAACAAATATGGAATTCCTAGTACATGATATTCTGGAACAAAATTAGACAACGTAGCAGCACTTACTTTAGTAACAGCTACACTACCTATTTGTAACAATTCTAAAACTTCTCTTTCTGAACCTAATTGTCCATCAGGAAATACCTTAACATCCATTTTCCCTCCAGACTTTTTTATTAAGGCTTTCTTAAACTCTAAAATACCTTTGTGTACAGGGTGTGTTTGAGGTAAAGTGTGTGCTAAATACATCATCTTTACATCGTCTTTTTTATCACATCCTTGTAAAATGATTAAAAGGAAGATGGCACAAAACAGTCTATTTATCATTATAAATTATTTTAGTTTTTAAAATTGAAATAGTTTACCGCATTGTGGTAACAAATGTTTTGAATCATTTTACCAAGAAACGCTATGTCATCAGGAACCAATCCTTTTTTTACATCTTCTGCAATTAGATTACACAAAATGCGTCTAAAATACTCGTGTCTTGGAAAAGATAAAAAGCTACGGCTGTCTGTTAACATTCCTACAAAACGACTTAATAACCCCATATTTGATAAGGTATTTAATTGTTTTTCCATACCGTCTTTTTGATCTAAAAACCACCAACCAGAACCCCATTGCATTTTACCTGGAATATCAGCATTTTGAAAATTACCCATCATTGTAGCAAACACTTCATTTTGAGAAGGATTTAAATTGTAAGTAATCGTTTTTGCTAATTGACTGGTAGATTCAAGGGTATTAAATAACTTAGCCATAAATTCTCCCATGGGAAAATCACTTATAGAATCGCAACCAGCATCTAATCCTATTTGTTGTACTAATCTGGTATTATTATTTCTAATCGGTCCTAAATGGTATTGTTGTACCCAATTATATGTGTGATATTTTCTTCCTAAATAAAGGAATAAAAAAGATCTATATTTATTAATTTCTAAAATTGAAAGAGATTCTTCTTTCAGTGTTTTATCAAAAATCTGTACAATTTCATCATCTGTAAAATCAACAATAGCAAGTGCTGCCCCAATACCAAAGTCAGATATTCTACACCCAATTTTATGAAAATGCGCAATTCTATTATCTATAGATTTTATAAAATCTGATAAAGAATTAATCTGTATTCCTGAACTTGTCGTTAATTTTTTTAAATAATCTAAAAACTTTGTTTCACCTATAAAAAACAGTTCATCTGATCTAAATGTAGGCAACACTTTTGTATAGATATTCATTTTAGAAATTGTCTGATGATATTCTAAACTGTCGGTAGGATCATCTGTAGTACAAATAACCTCAACCTTCATTTGTGCTAACAAATCTGCAGGCGTTTTATGTTCTAAAATAGCATTGGCTTTTTTATAAATAGCTTCAGCTGTAGATGGTTGTAAAATTTCATCAATATTAAAATAACGCTTCAGTTCTAAATGCGTCCAATGAAATAAAGGATTTCTTAAAGTATGCGGAACCGTTTCTGCCCACTTAATAAATTTTTCTTTATTAGATGTTGTAGATCCGGTAATAAAAGCTTCATCAATACCATTGGCTCTCATACCTCTCCACTTATAATGATCTCCATCTAACCAAATGCTCGTTATATTTTTGATTGGTAAATTTTCTGCTATTTGTTTTGGTGATAAATGATTGTGATAATCTATAATTGGTAAATCTTTAGCATATTGATGATATAATGTTTCAGCCACTTCCGACTCTAGTAAAAAATCATCTTTAATAAAATTAGTTGTATTCATAAATACTTACTTTAATACAATTTTTAATGGATTCTTAATTTTTAATGAAAAATCATTCAAATAACTTTCCCATTCTTGTTGGTTTTTAAACTGATTACTTTTCTTCCATCCAAAACCTGCATAATACACCACTTTATTATTCACTACTCGTAAATCCATAAATAAATTACTTTCATCTTTTTTAGAGGTAAGATATTTTTCTGAATTGATAAAATAAGCATCAGTAGCTACGATTCCTTGCCCTAATTCAGAATCATCTAAAGGTTCCCAATAACTAATCCAATTTTTATGTTGAGCTGTTATCCCCTTTTTTTTATGTAAAGTTAATCCTGCAGAAACTACGTCTGTTCCTTTTAATTCTATTTCGAAACGCGATAAATTTTGTCCGTAATCTAAAGAAATGTGTTTTGTTTCTGAAATTTCTTTTCCATTAGCATCCCAATTTGCATACGTTAAAACAAAACTCGTTCTAATAGGTCCGGTTGTAATGGTTTTGTAAGATGTAAAATTTTTAGAAAAGTAAAAAGATGTATCTACTTTTACAGCAATTCCACCAACGCCTCTGCTTGTTCCAACATGAAAATTATCTAAACCTTCACCTGTATCTTTGTGATAAGAACCTTTTCCTTCCGTTGTTTTTTTGTACCATTTGTTGATAATTGGATAATCAACACGTTTTAACCAGCCATCTATTCCGCTTGATAACGTACCTCCTTTTACACCATCTTCAATCATTTTTTGAGCAACTGGTCCATAGGTCCTAAAAGCAACTCTATTGTTTTCCCAAGCATAGTCATCTGTTCTTTCTGGCACAAAACGAGAATAACAATGAACAGGTGCGGATTCTTTTGTTGTTTCCGCAAATGTTAAATAGTATTTTTTTGATGAATTTGCTTTTATTTTCGGTTGAAATAATAAGATATCGTTTTGCCCATCTAAATCTGTATCCACTAATTGAGTAATTATCCTCTCTTTTGTTTTTAAATCTACTAGTAAAAAATCTTCTAGTGGAATTTTAGAAATATCGATTTCTACAGTTTCAAATGCTCTATCGAGGTTTAAATTATTTTTAACCTCAAATGTTTCACTAAAGACATCTTTTTCTTTATCACAAGAAATAAAAAATGCAAGAGTTAAAAAAAGAAATACTATTTTTTTCACTTTAATTGAATAGAGTTTTAATTTATCTTAAATCTGTTATTTTAGCCACATCCATATCATTGTAATCTAAATTCTCTCCTGCCATTCCCCAAATAAAAGTATAATTCGAAGTTCCAGATCCAGAATGAATAGACCAAGGCGGAGAAATTACAGCCTGATCATTGTTCATCCAAATATGACGCGTTTCTTGTGGTTGTCCCATAAAATGACAAACTGCCTGATCTTGAGGAATGTCTAAATAATAATAAATTTCCATTCTTCTATCATGCACGTGTGCTGGCATAGTATTCCAAACAGATCCTGTTTTTAACTCTGTCATACCCATTTGTAATTGACAGGTTGTTACAATACCACCAATAATCATTTGGTTTACAGTTCTGTGATTTGCTGTTTCTAAACTTCCTAATTCTACTTTATTTGCGTCCGCTTTACTTACTTTTTTTGTTGGATAAGATGTATGAGCTGGAGCTGAATTAATATAAAATTTTGATGGATTTTTAGCATCATCACTATTAAAAACAACTTCTTTTGCGCCTCTTCCAATGTACAAAGCGTCTTTATGATTCATTTCAAAAACTTCACCATCCACAGAAATAGTACCACTGGCACCTGCATTAATAACGCCCATTTCTCTTCTTTCTAAAAAGAAATCTGCTTTTAAAGGATCTATGGTTTCTAATTTTAAAGGACTCGTTGGTACTACTCCTCCAACAATATAACGATCGTAATGCGTGTAGGTAAATTTTACTTTTCCTGCTTCCATTAAATCAGGAATTAAAAACTCATCTCTTAATTCTTGCGTGTCGTACTTTTTTACTGTCTTTGGACTTGATGCGTATCTTGTTTCGAAAGTTGTTGCCATCTTTTACTTTTATTTTTTTAAAACCTTACAGGTTGATTTTGTTACTTATAATGATCGTCTAATTCCTATTTCTAAGCCACGTAATTCTGCCAAACCACGCAAACGTCCTATTCCTGAATATCCAGGATTCGTTTTCTTTTTTAAATCGTCTAACATTTTATGACCATGATCTGGTCTAAAAGGCATTCTTAAATCTTTTCTTCCAGCTGTAATTCGTTTTTGTTGCTCTAAAACCAACGCTTTCATTACTGCATACATATCTACATCTCCTTCTAAATGATCTGCTTCATGGAAATTTCCTTCGGCATCTCTTTTTGTAGCACGTAAATGAATAAAGTGAATTCTATCGCCTAAACGCTCAACCATTCCTGCTAAATCGTTATCGGCTCTTACTCCAAAAGACCCTGTACAGAATGTCAATCCGTTATTATGAGAAGGAACTGCCTCATAAATATCTACAATATCTTGTTCTGTAGATACCACTCTTGGCAATCCTAAAATAGGAAAAGGTGGATCATCTGGATGAATACACATTAAAACTCCCGCTTGTTCTGCCGCAGGAATAATTTCTGATAAAAACGAAAATAAATTCGCTTTCAATTCCTTTGGTCCCACATTTTTATAGGTTGCCAAAATAGTATTGAATTCTTCTAAAGAATATCCTTCTTCTGCTCCAGGTAAACCTGCTATAATATTTCTGATCAATCTTTTTTGATCTTCTACAGATGCATTCTTTAAAAATGCTGCTGCTTTTTGTTTTTGCATATCAGAATATTCATTTTCTGCACCAGGTCTTTTTAATAAATACAACTCGAAAGCGGCAAAAGCTGCAGCCTCAAAACGCAATGCAGTAGAATTATCAGAAACTTCGTAATCTAAATTTGTACGTGTCCAGTCTAAAACTGGCATAAAATTATAACAAACAATATCAATTCCGCATTGCCCTAAATTCAATAAAGTCTGTTTATAATTATCAATATACAATTGATAATCTCCAGACTTCGTTTTAATATTTTCGTGAATTGGGACAGATTCTACTACAGACCATGTTAACCCAACATTTTCAATAATTTCTTTTCTTTTGGTGATTTCATCAACCGTCCAAATTTCTCCATTTTTAATATGATGTAATGCAGACACCACACCTGTTGCCCCCGATTGTTTTATATCTGATAAAGAAACTGGGTCATTAGGTCCGTACCAACGCCAAGTTTGTTCTAAATTTTGTCTCATTTTATTTTTTTTAAACGCCACTAAAAGCACCGAAACCACCATCTATAGAAATAACCGTTCCTGTAATAAATTTGGAAGCTTCACTACATAATAAATGTACAGCCCCATTTAACTCTTCGGCTTCACCAAAGCGTTTCATTGGTGTATTTTGTACAATAGTATTTCCCCTATCTGTTAAAGAACCATCTTCATTTGTTAACAATTTTCTATTTTGATCCGCAATAAAAAAACCTGGTGCAATAGCATTCACTCTTATTTTATCTCCAAATTTTAAAGCCATATCTACAGCCATCCAACGGGTAAAGTTCTCCATTGCTGCTTTGGATGCAGAATAACCAACAACCCTTGTTAAGGCTTGCGGTACCGCCATAGAACTTACATTAACAATAGAACCATTGCCTTGCGCAGCCATGTGTTTCCCAAAAACGATTGAAGGTATTACAGTTCCCATTAAATTAAGATCGGTTACTTTCTTAAAATCTGGAATTGAGATATCAAAAAGAGAATCTCCTGGAGAAATTGTAGCACCTGCCATATTACCGCCTGCAGCATTAATTAAAACATCAATCTTACCCCAAACATTAATAATTTCTTCCTTAATTTTCTCTAAAGCTTCTTTATTTAAAACATCTGCTTTAAAACCTAAAGCATTTGAACTCGATAATGTTTTTGCAAATTTATCTGCCTTTTCTTTATCTCTTCCTAATATAGCCACCTTAGCACCCGCTGCTACTAAATGTTTTGCAATGTTAGAACCTAAAACCCCATAACCTCCTGTGATTATGATTACTTTTTCCTTAATATTAAATATAGTGCTCAATTCTATTTTTATTTTATATCATTCGATAAATTAAAACATACATCTAAACGATTCATCATCCAAAATAAATGATTATTCAATTTTCGTGTACGCACACAAATATAGTTATTTTATTTTGTGTGCGCGCACAGAATTGTTTATTTTTGACTAATTTTCAACTCAATTAAGTTGAAAATCTTATTTTCTCTCTATTTACACATAAATTATTAACTTGCCATTTATCAATTTTTAATATGATCACAATAAAAGATATTGCAAAAGAAGCTAATGTTTCTGAAGGAACCGTAGATAGAGTAATACACAACAGAAGTGGCGTTTCTAAGAAAACAGCGGCTAAAGTTAAAAAAATTCTTGAGCAACATAATTTTAGTGTTAACCCGGTAGCTAGTGCGCTTGCTATGAAAAACAAGCATCAAATATCCGTACTAATTCCGGAATATAATGATGATGATCTGTTTTGGAAATCGCCTTATTTAGGAATTTTAAAAGCTGCTACTGATGTTATGAGTTTTGGCGTGCAAGTCAATAGTTTTACCTATAATCAATACAACCCTATTTCTTATCTAACTACTTTTAATGAGTTACTAGAAACAAAGCCAACCGCGGTAATTATGGTCCCTAATTTTTCTAAAGAGACTCAAGAAATTGTAGATCAATTAGAAGCAATTGACATTCCATATCTTTTTTTAAATATTGATATTAAAGGTTTTAAGAACATGGCGTATGTTGGTCAAGATTCTTATACAGCTGGTTATATTGCAGGGAAATTAATGCATTTTAATATTCCACAATCTTCAGAATTTTTAATTATTCAATCAAGACATAACATTACTAAAAACAATGCAGTTTCTAATAGAATTAAAGGTTTTAATGATTATTTTATAAAGAATAAAATCGAATCCAAAATTCAAACTTTAAAAATTGAAAATTTAAATAACTCACAAGAAACAAAAGAAAAAATAAACAACTATTTAAAACTACATACCGGTATTAAAGGCATATTTGTGCCATCGAGTAGAATATATATTGTGGTTGATTGCATGGAGTCTATTCATTTAAAAAACATAGAACTTATTGGTTTTGACAATACTCCACAAAACACCCAATGTTTATTAAATGACGCTGTTTCTTTTTTAATCTCTCAAAAGCCCTTTGATCAAGGTTATCAGGCTGTACGTTTATTAGCAGATTTTCTAATTCAAAATAAAATACCGAGTCCTAAAATTTACCTTCCTATAGATATTCTTATAAAGGAAAATGTAAAATACAACATGAGGAATGATTATATTCTTGAGGAGTAATTACGCACAAAAGAACTAAAAAAACTTCCTGCTATGTCTACTTATCAAGTATCTAAAAAAGAAATTGCCCCTAATGCTTTTTTAACTAAAAACATCATTAAGAAATAAAAAACTAATTTCTGATTTCCAATCGCAAATTTTCTACTTAAAACAGAATTTAAGTTAGACCCAAATTTATCAAACTAAAGACTTCTTTAAAGCCTCTAACTCCACTCCTAACCCATTAAACATCTGAATAATACTACTTAATTTCAATTCATGTTCCTCATATTCTTGCGTATTAATACTACACGTAAATTTCCATAATTCTAAGATTTCAGAAACAGGCACTTCATAAGATTGATACGTTGTATTGTCTGGCTTCAATAAAAAAGATTGCTTTTCTTCTACAAAGTTTTCTAATCTTTTATACGTCATTCCATCATCTTTTGTAACCACAATGTAAGACAATCCACTTTTTGCTTCTTTTATATCTTCTACAAATTCTGCTACCACATAAGAACCATCTTTCATGGGCAACATAGAATCTCCTTTTATAGGAAAAGCTCTGTGTTTACCTGTTGGTAAAAACGGCAATTTTATTTTTTCAAGTTGTTCAATATATTCGGGATCATCATAACCCAATAAATAACCAGCAGATGTTTTAGCAGAAACCACTTCAATCAAATTTTCATTATCACTATCTACCGTAATTGGAAACAAGACACGCTTATTTCCAACTTCTATAAAAGAAACATCTTTTGCTTTTGTCAAATCATTTTTGATAATAATATCAATCGGAATCTTAAAATAGGTCGAAAAATCGATCAAAAAATCGATGGTTGGTGAAGATCTATTCTCTTCATAAGAACTTATTCTTGATCTTGTTACCAACAATTCTTCCGCCAAAGACTCTTGCGTCAACCCTTTTAAACCTCTTAAATGTTTGATGTTTTTTGATAAATTATTCATAATGCTACAATATTGAGCAACAAATGTATGGATTTGTAGCTAATTTTACACTGTGAAAAAAAATATTTTACATCTCGATTTAGACACTTTTTTTGTCTCTTGCGAACGACTGATTGACAGTCGATTGCAGAAGAAACCGTTGTTGGTTGGTGGAACTGGAGACCGAGGAGTTGTGGCTGCCTGTAGTTATGAAACAAGAAAATTTGGAGTACATTCTGGCATGTCTATGAAGATTGCACAAAAATTATGTCCGGAAGCAATTGTGATTAGAGGAGACACAAGTATCTATTCTAAATACTCCAATATTGTTACGGAAATCATCAAAGAAAAAGTACCCATTTTTGAAAAAGCGAGTATTGATGAATTCTATGCAGACCTTTCTGGAATGGATGCTTTTTTTGGAAGTTATAAATATGCTTCAGAATTACGTCAGCGGATTATTAAAGAAAGTGGATTGCCCATTTCTTTCGGAATGTCGCAAAATAAAATAGTGTCTAAAGTTGCTACAGGCGAAGCAAAACCCAACAACCAATTGTTGATTGATGCAGGTTTTGAAAAATCGTTTCTAGCGCCTTTATCCATCAGAAAAATTCCATCCGTAGGTAATAAAACCTATCAAATTTTACGAAACCTTGGAGTAGATAAAGTAAAGGTGGTACAAGAAATGCCTTTAGAAATGATGATTAGCGTTTTGGGGAAAAATGGAAAAACCATTTGGAAACGTGCCAACGGTATAGATAATTCGCCAATTATTGCATTTCACGAGCGCAAATCTTTATCCACAGAAAGAACTTTTACAAAAGACACTATTGATATGATAAAACTAAAGGAAACCATTTTTGCGATGGCAGAAAACTTAGCGTATCAATTAAGAAAAGGAGATAAATTGGCAGGTGTTATTAGTGTAAAAATTAGATATTCAGACTTTAACACGTATAATAAACAGATAAAAATTCCATATACAAGTGCAGATCACATTATCATTCCTGCAGTTTTAGAATTGTTTAAAAAACTATATCAACGAAGATTATTAATACGATTGGTGGGTGTAAAAATATCTGATATTGTAAGTGGAAATTATCAGATAAACCTCTTTGATGATACAGAACAAATGCTGGATTTATACAATGCCATGGACACCGTTCGTAATAAATATGGAGAAAAAAGCATTATGAGAGCTACTGCCATGGGCGCAAAATCTATCGGTCGTTTTAACAATCCGTTTAACGGAGAACCACCATTGGTTTTAGCACACAGAAAACAATAATTTATAGCTATGTATATAAACTGTCATACTTATTATTCTTTGCGTTACGGCACGTTTTCTGAAACGGAGCTGTTGCAACTTGCTGTAGAAAATAATGTAAAAACAATGGCACTTACAGACATTAACAATACTTCTGCTTGTATGAATTTTGTACAACAGGCTCAAAAATTTGATATAAAACCTGTGGTTGGTGTCGATTTTAGAAACGGAAATACTCAACAATTTGTAGCACTTGCTAAAAATAATAATGGTTTTAAAAATATCAACAACTATTTATCTTCTTTTTTAGAATCGAAAACAGTCATTCCAGATAAACCTACTTTTTTAGATGATGTCATTATTATATATCCTTTTGAAAAAGTGTTAGAATTAAATATCATAGATTTTAAAGACAATGAATTTATTGGAATTTCTATTGCAGAAATTAATAAACTCCGGTTTTCTTACGTAAATAAGTTTGAAGATAAAATAGTCATTCAACAACAAGTTACCATCCGCAGTAAAAAAGATTTTAACGCCCACCGATTATTGCGCGCCATAGATAACAACACTTTATTAAGCAAACTGTCTACCATAGAACAATGCCTTACTACAGATATCATGCACTCTGAAAAGGAATTGCAAGCACACTTTAAAGAATTCCCTAAATGTATTGCAAACACGCAAAAACTCTTGCAACAATGTACTATTCAGTTTGGTTTTAATGATAAAAGAAGCAACCAAAACTTACAAACCTATTGCCATAGCTTTGAAGCAGATTGCCAAATGCTACAATCGCTTTGCCAGGAAAACATCAACAAAAGATATAAAAAAGTTACACAAAAAGTACACGATCGACTTGAAAAAGAATTGAAAGTTATTATAGAATTGAAGTTTGTTTCCTTCTTTTTAATCAATTACGACATTGTACATTTTGCCACAAAAAATAACTTTTTTCATGTAGGAAGAGGAAGTGGTGCCAATAGTATTGTGGCGTATATTATTGGAATTACAGATGTAGATCCTGTTGAATTAGATTTATATTTCGAGCGTTTTATCAATCCTTTTAGAGCTTCTCCACCCGATTTTGATATTGATTTTTCTTGGAAAGATAGAAATATAATGACACAGTATATTTTTGATCGATTTGAGCATGTAGCTTTGTTGGCCACCTATGTTACTTTTAAATACAAGGCTGTTATTCGAGAATTAGGCAAAGTGTTCGGCTTACCAAAAGAAGAAATCGACAAGTTAAGTAAAGGCATTGTACCCGATCAATTAGACGATATTGCAAAACTGGTTTTAAAATACGGAAAACTCATAGAAGGCTTCCCTAATTATGTGAGTGTACATTCTGCAGGAATTTTAATTATAGACAAACCGATTCATTATTATTCTGCCACTAATTTACCTCCAAAAGGTTTTGCAACGGTTCAGTTTGATATGAATATTGCCGATGATGTTGGTCTTTTTAAGTTCGATATTTTAGGGCAGCGAGGTTTGGCTAAAATTAAAGAAGCTTTAGAAATTATCAAAGAAAATAACCCGGATGATCCACCAATTGACATTACCGATGTAGAAAGTTTTAAGACTGATAAAAACATTAACAATCTCTTAAAAACAGGTGGCGCCATTGGTGCGTATTATGTAGAATCTCCTGCCATGCGCGGATTGATGCAAAAATTACAAACGCAAGATTATTTAGGTTTGGTGGCCGCAAGTTCTATTATTAGACCAGGAGTTTCTGGTTCTGGAATGAAAGACGAATTTATAAAACGACACCGTTTTCCGGAGAAAAGAAAAGAAGCAAATCCTATTTTATTGCAAATTATGCCCGAAACGTATGGTGTAATGGTGTATCAGGAAGATGTGATGAAAGTTGCCAATCAGTTTGCAGATTTAACCTTGGGTGAAGCCGATGTTTTACGAAGAGGCATGAGCGGAAAATACCGTTCTGTGGAAGAATTTAAAGCGGTAGAAGATAAATTTATTTCCAATTGTAGAAAAAAAGGACATGAAGATCCATTGATTTTTGAAGTTTGGAATCAAATTAAAAGTTTTGCTGGTTATGCATTTGCCAAAGGACATTCGGCTTCTTATGCCGTAGAAAGTTACCAAAGTTTGTTTTTAAAATGCTACTACCCTATTGAGTTTATGGTTGCTGTTTTAAATAATGGTGGCGGATTTTATAGCACCGAACATTACATACATGAAGCAAAAATGTGTGGAGCCATTGTAGAACTACCTTGTATCAATAAAAGCGATCATGCAAATAGTGTAAAAGGAAAAACCATTTATTTGGGTTTTGGATATCTAAAGAATTTAGAACATTTATTAATCCAACGAATTTTAACTGAACGTCAATTATATGGTCCTTTTCTTTCTTTGGATGATTTTATAGATCGAATTGCCATAAGCATAGAACAACTAACAGTTTTAATTAGAATTGATGCTTTCCGATTTACAAACAAGCCAAAAACGGCATTGTTATGGCAAGCCACTTTTAAGCTAAATGCAACAAAAAAACAAAAAGAACAGCAACAAGAACAGTTGTTTCGATTGCAACATCAGAATTTTGAAATTCCGAAATTAAACACGCATTGGTTAGAGAATGTGTATGATGAAATGGAGCTTTTGGGATTTACTATACACAACTATTTTTTATTGGTTACAGAAACATTTCATCCGCACATAAAAGCAAAAGAAATGGCTGATTTTTCGAATAAAAATGTCTTGCTATACGGACAATTGGTGACTACCAGATACAATAAAACATCACAAGGAAAGTTGATGCGATTAAGTACTTTTATTGATGCAGATGGTATTTATTTTGATGCCGTTCATTTTACAAATGTCGTGCATTTGTACCCCATAAACGGAATGGGCATTTATGGTTGTTATGGTAAAATTACCAATCGATACGGATTTTGTAGCATGAATGTAATTCAGTCTAAAAAAATGAGTATTGCTGGCGATCCTAGAGGTTGAATTAGATATAATTGACCAAATAACGGATTATTTATATAATTTTCATTAAATTGAAGTGCTTTATGATAAAAACACCTACAATTTTATTAGAACAAAAAAACCACAAAAACGAGTCTCAATTACTCGTTAAATTCGAGTATAACAATTCTTTAATCAATTTGATGAGAAAAATACCTGATGCTACTTGGAGTCGTTCTTTAAAATCTTGGTATGTAAAAGACACCGAAGAAAACTTAGCCTTAATTTTAAAGACTTTTAAAGATATAGCCACCGTAGATTCTAGTAAATTACAAAAAAAAGAACTATTTAAAAGAAATTTAACGGAAGATCAGAAAAAGCTTCTAAATAATTTCTACTTATACTTAAAAGGCAAAAGATATAGTGATAGTACTATACAAACCTACACGTTCTTTGTTGCTGATTTTGTAAATTTTCACACCAAAACCCCATTAGACGAATTAAACAATAGAAGTGTTGAGCTTTTTATTGAAAAAGTATTTATAGAGCGTGATTACTCGGTTAGTTCACAAAGACAATTTATAAGTGCTTTAAAGATTTTTATTATTTTTTATCCGCAGACACAAATTAACGACTTGGTATTAGAAAGACCTAAAAAGTCAAGGAAACTACCTAATGTTTTATCGCAAGAAGAAGTTTTAGAAATTATTAGATGTACACAAAACTTAAAACACAGAGCAATTTTAGCTTTAATTTATTCTTGCGGATTGAGAATAAGTGAATTAGTAAATTTAGAGTTGGTAGATTTTCATATTGAAAGAAAACAACTCATTATAAAAAACGGAAAAGGACGAAAAGACCGGTATGTAAGTTTAGCTGATAGTTTTTTGCCTTTATTATCTAATTATTACTATTCTTACAAACCTAATAAATATTTTGTTGAAGGACAAAAGGGAGGGAAATACAGCACAGAAAGTGTACGTCAGTTTTTAAGAAAAAGTTGCGCAAAAGCACGAATTAAAAAAACAGTTACACCACACACCTTAAGACACAGTTATGCTACTCATTTACTAGAGAATGGAGTAGACATACGATATATACAATCACTATTAGGCCATGCAAAACCAGAAACCACTATGATTTATACACATGTACAGCGTAAAGATTTAATGGAAATTCAGAATCCGCTAGATATTGCTTTACAGAAACTAAATAAGAATGATAAAGACAAGGAAAATGTTTTATTATCCCGTAATATTTAATGGATAATCGATATATTTGTTTTAATATAACCCGTTGGCAAAAATACCTCAGTGAGCTCGAAAAATATAATGTAAAGAAAACTAAAATAACTTATCATTTAAAATTATTATGTAAAGAAAAGTCCAT
>NZ_JALCZP010000033.1:0-20500 GCF_023555435.1 Polaribacter sp. Z014 | reverse complement strand
TTTTACTTTGGTGGGCAATGAGGGATTCGAACCCCCGACCCTCTCGGTGTAAACGAGATGCTCTGAACCAACTGAGCTAATTGCCCTAAAGCGGTTGCAAATATAACACTTATTTTAGTTCTACCAAGTAAAAATGAAATTTTCTTTAGATAATTTCTGCTACAACAAAAGTACTCCCTCCTACATAAATGATATCTTCCTGATTAGCAAAAAGTAACGCAGCATCAAAAGCTTCTTTTACTGAAGAATATTTTTCCCCAAGCAAACCAAACTCTTTTGCTTTTTCTTGTAAAATTGCTTCAGACATACCTCTTGGAATATTGGGTTTGCAAAAATAATAAGATGCCTCTTTTGGAAAAAGCGGCAAAACCTCTTCTAATTTCTTATCAGAAACAACCCCTAAAACCAAATGAATCTTTTTAAATGGTACTGTTTCTAATTGTTGCAACACAATACTTAAACCATCTTTATTATGAGCAGTATCGCAAATTACTTTTGGTTGCTCTTGTAAAACTTGCCACCTACCTTTAAGGTTTGTATTGTTTACTACATTCAGCAATCCTATTTCTATGTTTTTTGTTGCTATTTTAAAGCCCGTTAATTTTTTAATTGCCGCTACAGCTGTTTTGGTATTTTTCTTTTGATAATCTCCCAACATATCTGTTTGGTAACTTTTATCATCATCCGAAGCAAAAGAAATAGGCGCTTTGCATTCTTCCGCTTTCGCGATAAAAACCCTTTTAACCTCCACTTGCTCTTCTCCGATTACAACAGGAATATTATTCTTAATAATCCCTGCTTTCTCAAAAGCGATTTCAGGTAAGGTTTCTCCTAAAAACTGCGTATGATCTAAACCTATATTTGTAATTACAGAAACTTCTGGGGTAATTATATTGGTAGAATCTAATCTTCCTCCTAAACCGACTTCAATAATAGCAATGTCTACTTTTTCTTCTGCAAAATAATCAAAAGCCAAACCTACCGTCATTTCAAAAAAAGAAAGCTTTTGTTTTTCTAAAAAATTTTTATGTTGTTTGATAAAGGACGAAACCTTTGTTTCTGGAATTTCAGTTCCATTAATTCTAATTCTTTCTGTAAAATTTTTTAAGTGAGGAGAAGTATATAACCCAACTTTATAACCCGCTTCTTGTAAAATTGAAGCTAACATATGACTCGTAGAACCTTTTCCGTTGGTACCACCAACATGAACTGATTTAAACTTTTTTTCTGGAAAACCCAATTCTTCTGAAAGCGCTAAAGTATTGGTTAAATCTTTTTTGAATGCTGTTTTACCTTCTCTTTGGTACATCGGTAATTGTGCAAACATCCAATCTAATGTTTGTTGATAATTCATACGACAAAAATAGGTGATTATTTAGACAAAGAAAATTTATAAATAATAGTTCCTACCTGATTTGCAGGCGCTTTATCATCAGAATTCCATTTTGTTCTTAACGCTGCTTCTTTTGCTGCTTTTAGTAAACAAGAAGCTGTATTTGTACTCCCTTTATAGCCTGGTTTTGCAAAAACTACTTTCCCATTTTTATCTACTTGAATTTGTACCACAACAGTACCTTCTTCTTGACAATCTGGTTGTACTTTGGGTTTAGAAAGTGCTTTTCTACCCTTCAAATCATAACCATCTCCATCACCACTGCCTGTATTTCCATAGTATTTAGAAGAAGTCGGATCTCCATTTTCTTTTCCTTTTACACCTGGCTTACCATCATCTCCTTCTCCTTGAGGTTTTCCGTCAGAAGAATTTCCTTTTAATAAACTATTTAAAGCGTCTTGGTTTGCTTTTGATGGTTTTGGTTTTGGTTTTTCTTTAGGAACTTCTTTTTTTACAACTTCCTTAACTTCTTTTTTCTTTTCTACAACCTTTTTAACGGGCTCTTTCTTTACCTCTTTAACTTTTTCTACTACAGGCACCTCTTTTGTAGTCTCTTCTGTAATAATATCTTCTTTAACAATTTCTTTAGGCGTTTCTTTTACAACTTCTTCTTCAACAACCTTTTGCTCTTCTACTACTTTTGGTGCAGCAATTTTCTTTGTATTTTCAACAGGCACTCCACTTCCAACTTCTGATGTTCCAAAGTTTATAGCAACTCCATATTCTTCTGGAGGATCTAAATAATGCATTCCGTAATTAAAAATCCCGAAGATTAAAAGCATCAGAATAACCGCTGTAATTACAGCTGATTTACGCTTATATGTTGTGTTTAAGATTTGCATTCTTATATATTCTACTAAAGAAATTTTAAATTCCGATAAGAAACTTATTTGCCTTTTACAGCTAAAATCATTTTCAGTTTATTCTTATTTGCGATATCAATTACTTTCATCACATTTTTGTAAGGCGCATCTTTATCACCTCTTATAATAATGGTTTTCTTTTTATCTGCTCCAACACTTTTCAGTATTTCACTTTCTAAACGAGATGCACTCACTTTTGTTTTATCAATATAAAATAAGGATTCATTTGTTATTGATACTGCTACCGATTTATTATTTTCTGTTTTACCGCCTGCTTTTGGTAATAAAACATCAATAGCACTAACCGTTACTAAGGTTGATGTTAGCATGAAAAATATCAACAATAAAAAAACAATATCTGTCATTGATGACATATTGAATGTTGGATCTACTTTATTTCTTCCACGTAAATTCATACAAATAATTTTGAATTCTTTATACTGGTTCGTTTAATAAATCTAAAAACTCAACAGATTTTGCTTCCATTTGATAAATTACTTTATCAGTTCTTACTACTAAATGATTATAGGTTACGTACGCAATAATACCTACAATTAAACCAGCAACCGTAGTTGTCATTGCTGTATACAAACCATCTGAAAGTAGCTTTATATCTATTTGACCACCTGCATTTGCAATTTCATGAATTGCTACAATCATACCAATTACAGTTCCTAAAAAACCAATCATAGGTGCCGCACCTGCAATCGTTGCTAAAACACTCACGTTTTTTTCTAGTTGATAAACCTCTAACTTTCCTGCGGTTTCAATTGCCGTATTTATATCATCTAAAGGTTTCCCTATTCTAGAGATTCCTTTACTAATTAATCTTGCAGTTGGGGTATTTTTACTTTTACACAAAGCATCTGCAGCTTCTAATTTTCCGTTTGAAACAAAATCTTTAATTTGATTCATAAAGTTTTCATCTATTTTCGATGCTGCTTTTATAGCAAAGAAACGCTCAAAATAAATATACAAACCCACTGCTAACAACACAAAAAGCAACGCTATAATTATTTGCCCGCCTAAACCACCATCCATAATTAATTTATAGATAGAGAGTGTTTTTTCTTCTGAAACAACTCCTTCTAAAACCTCTTTATTCTCTTGAAAAAATGACAACATTTAATTCTATTTTTAAGTTCTAATTAAGTAACGACCATTCTTTTTTTAAATTGTTTCAACCAAAAAGAATTGGCATAATTTTATATCAAAAAAAATGCCATTTTAAGAAAAAACTCAAAATGACATTTTTATATTTATTATTTAACCACTAAAACAAGTTTTCTGTAGCTACAAAAACCGCACAACCTATTAAAAAACCAATAGCAGCTAACCAAGCAATATTTTTTAAATACCACATAAAGTTTATTTTTTCCATTCCCATTGCAACCACACCTGCTGCAGACCCTATAATCAACATACTTCCTCCTGTACCTGCAGAAAAAGCAATAAAATGCCAAACTGGTGCATTTTGTGGATCTTGAAACATACCCATACTTGCTGCTACCAATGGTACATTATCTACCACCGCAGAACCAAATCCTAATAACATCACTACAATATCTTCATTAGGTATAATTTCTGCCAAAGCTTCTGACCCAATAAATAACAAACCTAAAGATTCTAAGGCAGCGACTGCCATTAAAATTCCGAAGAAAAACAAAACACTTGGCATTTCAATTTTTGATAAGGACGAATGTACCGGACTATGAAACCCTTCTGAATCGTCGCCACTTTCATCAATAACATGAGAAACACTGAATTTTGATCTACTATAAATTTCAGCAAAAATTCCGACCACAGAAAGAGAAAGCATCATACCCACATAAGGCGGTAAATGCGTAATGGTTTTAAAAAAAGGAACAAACAAAATAGCTGCCAATCCAATATATAACATTCTTGCAGAATACTCATTAACTTCTTCTTTATCCGCATCAAGCTCCACATCAATTTCACCCTGAAATACTTTTTTTCTAGAAGCTATAATCGTTGGAATTACAGCACATAAAATAGATGGTATTAGTAAATGTTCTATTAATTTATCTGCGGTTACTTTACCACCAATCCATAACATGGTAGTTGTAACATCTCCAATAGGAGAAAACGCCCCACCTGCATTCGCCGAAATAATAATTAAACCAGCAAACCATAAACGTGTATTTCTGTCTTTTATAATTTTTTGAAGTATCGAAATCAATACAATTGTAGCTGTTAAGTTATCTATAACCGCTGACAAGAAAAATGCTAAACCAACAAAAATCCATAAAAGTGTTTTCTTCTTTTTAGTTTTTATATACCCTTTAAAAGTTGCAAAACCATCAAAATAGTCTATCATTTCTACAATTGTCATTGCACCTAATAAAAAGAATAGTATTTCTGCCGTTTTACCTAAATGATGTAATAAAGTTTCTTCTAATAAATGATGTTTTTCTTCACCAGTAAAATTAGCAAACCCTTCTATTAATTTATGCGCACTAGAATCAAACCAATTAGGAAAAGCATCTATACCAAATGCTACTAACGCCCAAAGAATTGCCATCATTGCCAATGCTGGTATTAGTTTATCTAGCTTTAAATTGTGCTCTAACGCAATAGCTAAATAACCAACTATAAAAATTAAAATAATAAGAGTTTCCATAATTTACTTTTGTTTTACATTACTTTTTTGGCTTAGAAAATGCCTGTTTACAAATATCAATTAAAATTAGGCATTAAAAAAACTTAATTTAAACAGATTCCTTTTTAATTTATTTCAATTCTTTCAACATTGTTTTAAACGCTGCTTTATTTTTTTTTATTTTGATGCATCTTCAGAAACAACCTCAACGGTTATTTCTATTCTTACTTCTTATTAAAAACTATTTCCGGTTGCCGATTCTTGCATATTTTCAAGAATTCTTTACTTATAAAAATTTCAATAAATAAACTTTCTTCTTTGCTTTTTCAAGCAATTTTAATTTCAAACTAAAATCCTCTTCAGAGAAATAGTTATACTTGATTCATTTTAAAAATTTTATAGAAATATTATTTAGTTGATACCTTACAAACTTACAGTAAAAAAATGAGTGTTCAAATTTTTTATTCCAAAAGAATTTAGTCAAATTCTAATTCCTTTTTTACAGAAATCAAACATTCTAATAAAAACTAAAACTTCGGATAAAAAATATCGCCAGACGAATGATCTCTACTCGCACCAGTTACAGAACTTAAACAATTTATCTTATCTTCATTTCTTAACAAGCCCAAAAAAGCAAAAATAAGCGCTTCTTTAAAGTTGATTAACTTATGATCTGGAATAACAAGGTTCACCTTTTTCTGTCGTTGTATCTCGCAAATTAAATACTCATTAAAAGCACCGCCACCTGTAACCAAAACCTTCGCATTTTTAGGCAATACTTTTGCAATTGCCCATACAATATGATCTGTAAATGTTCTCAATAAATCTTCTGGTTTTCTTTTTGACGATTCCAATCTTGGAAAAATTTCTTTTTGAACCCATTCTAACCCTAAAGATTTTGGAGGTTTTTGTTGATAATAATCCAACGCCCTTAAATCTGCTTCTAATTGTATTAAAAAAGTTCCGTTCGCTGCAATTTGCCCTTTATCATCATACTCAAAACCCAATTCTTTCGCATACTTGTTTAAAACAATATTTACCGGACAAATATCATACGCAATTCTTTTTCCTTCCTTATTGTAGGAAATATTAGAAAAACCTCCCAAATTTAAACAGTAATCGTAATCTGCAAACAACAATTCATCTCCAATTGGTACTAAAGGCGCTCCTTGCCCGCCCAACTTAACGTCTTGTGTTCTAAAATCGCAAATAACTTTTTGATGTGTACTATTTGCAATTGTTTGGCCATCTCCCACCTGAAGCGTAAGGCCATTATGTGGTTGATGTAAAACCGTATGACCATGAGATGCAATAAAATCGATGTTTTGAATCTGAAATTTATCAATAAAATCATTAATCACTTCTCCTAATAGAATACCATAATTAAGATTCAACTCTTTTAAATCATCCGAAGAAAAATGGATAGCTTCCTGTAAAGTTGACTTCCATTTTTTCGAATACGAAACTGTCTTCGAGTGTAAAATATCGAAATCTTGATAGTTATTTTTATCAAACTTAACATACACCAAATCTATTCCATCTAAAGACGTCCCAGACATTAAACCAATCGCAAAAACTTCACTTTTATTCATATCTGTAAAATTAACAAAACTCTATTGATAATATGTTACGAAATCGATATCTTTGAGTTCAAATTTTACGAATATAACAAATACATATACAGATGGATTTTAGTTTAACAGAAGAACACATCATGATTCGCGATGCTGCAAGAGACTTTGCGCAAACAGAATTACTACCTGGAGTTATAGAAAGAGACAACAAGCAAGAATTCCCAAATGAATTAGTAAAAAAAATGGGAGATTTAGGCTTTTTAGGCATTATGGTAGACCCAAAATACGGAGGAAGCGGAATGGATACTATCTCTTACATACTAATTATGGAAGAACTTTCTAAAATTGATGCTTCCGCCTCTGTTATTGTTTCTGTAAATAACTCTTTAGTTTGTTACGGATTAGAATCCTACGCATCTGAAGAGCAAAAACAAAAATATTTAACAAAATTAGCTACAGGAGAATTTGTTGGCGCTTTCTGTTTAAGCGAACCAGAAGCAGGTTCAGACGCAACATCGCAAGCAACTACTGCAGAAGACAAAGGAGACCATTATATAATTAACGGTACTAAAAACTGGATTACCAGCGGTGGACGTGCAGACGTTTATTTGGTAATTGCACAAACACATAGAGAAAAAGGTCACAGAGGTATCAATGCTTTTATCGTAGAAAAAGGAACTGAAGGTTTTCACGTAGGCCCAAAAGAAGATAAATTAGGAATTAGAGGCTCAGATACCCATACATTACAATTTAACGATGTAAAAGTACCCAAAGAAAATAGAATTGGAGAAGATGGTTTTGGGTTTAAGTTTGCCATGAAAACACTTTCTGGCGGAAGAATAGGTATTGCCGCACAAGCTTTAGGTATTGCAGCAGGCGCTTATGAATTGGCTTTAAAATACGCCAAACAACGTAAAGCATTTGGTACCGAGATTTGCAATCATCAAGCAATTGCATTTAAATTAGCAGACATGCATACAGAAATAGAAGCAGCAAGAATGCTAGTAACAAAAGCCGCATGGGACAAAGACCAAGGTAACAATTACGACATGTCTAGCGCAATGGCTAAACTCTATGCAAGCAAGGTTGCCATGGAACACACTGTAGAAGCAGTGCAAATTCATGGAGGAAACGGTTTTGTGAAAGATTACCACGTAGAACGCTTAATGCGAGATGCAAAAATTACACAAATCTACGAAGGCACTTCAGAGATTCAAAAAATAGTAATTTCACGCGGAATCATCAAAGGATAATACACTCCTTATATATAAGGTATAAAAATTCATCTTTCCTGCAAGGTTTCTAGCACCTTGCAGGATTTTTTTTGGGCGTGTTTTTGTAAAAAACAAAAACCGCGCTTTCCACTATATCTTTTTGCAGAAAAAGCAAAAAGGATAAAGCCTGTCTTGAGCGCAGTGGAAAGGTTTCAATCGCTCACGCTAGCCTACTGATACCAAATGAATTTTATAATGATTGATGCTGAATTTTATTTTTTTTTAATATAAAATAGAAAACCAAATCATAGTCTTAGGTATAGTTCCATTTTATATAAAAATAATAAGAAAAAAGAAACGAATTTAATCCATCTTTTTGATGTTTATCTTTTATCAACAGCTAATTACTTTCTTTTAAAATGTATTTAACTCTTAAGTCACCCCTCAAAAAGATTTAAAACCTTTCCAGTTCGGCTAAAGCCATTTTCTACCTCATTAACTATAACACAGACTAAAGTCTGTACCAATTCAAAAAAAACTATGCTTTCTATGTTGCTATATGGTTTAAACTTTTAACCCAAAATCATACAATTCCAAACCAGAGGAATAGGTCAATTCAACAAAACAAACAGAAGTTTATGTTTCATGTTACCATATTGTTTATAAATCCAACTCAATATCATACAATTGCAAACCAGAAGATGGCGCATTGTTTCTCATATACTTTCTATCGTTATCTTCTTTTAAAGAAGCTTCAATAAACTGCAAATCTAGATTTCCTTTACCAACTTCAAATAAAGTTGCCATCATCAATCGAATCTGATATCGTAAAAATCCTTTTCCCCTCACTTTTAATATATAGGACTTCTCTGGAAAAAAATTAGCCGTTAAAATATTATTTTCTACAATTTCGCAAGAATCAATGATTCGTTTAAAAATAGTTTTCTCTGAAGGTCTGGTACAATACTTATGAAAATAATGCTCACCCTTAAACAACTTCGCTGCTTGCTGCATGGTTTCTAAAGCAAGTATTTCATCAACATTTACAATAAAAGGCGCAGCAAAAGGGTGATTCTTCCCTCCAAAAGAAAAATAATAATGATACTCTTTAATCTTTGGTGAATTAATAACATTAAAACCTCTTTCTACCTGTTGTATAGAAATTGCTTTAAAATCTGGCGAAAAATTAGCATTTAAAGAATCTATAAAAGAATCTTCATCAACCAATACATCTGTAAACATTTGAATATAGTAAGTATTTGCAGAAACCTTAGCATCCGTTCTACCTACTCCAATCGTTTTATAGTGAACATCCTCAAAAACAAAAGACAAGGTTTTATCTACCATATCATGCAATGTTTTAGCATTTGTTTGTTTTTGCCATCCAGAAAACCGAAAACCGAGAAATTGTAACCTAACTATATAAGAAAATGAATATTTCATAGGTGCAAATGTACAATAATTACATTTTTTTTTACAAAAGGTGCATTTTTATGGATATCCTAAAATTACGATACCCATTTTTACATACCCACCATTTTACACCCTTCAAAAACTAAAAAATGAAGTAATCTCAAATTAAACCCTATTTTTTTGAGGGTTTATCTTTTAAAAAGGCTGTTTTTAAAAATACACCCCTTGCCAGTTTCAATTTAATATTTACTTTTGACCCAGTTCAATTAATATAAAATCATTAAACACTAAAAGAACAAACATTATGAAAAAAGTAATTTTTACATTATTATTAGCAACTAGCTTAATAGCTACAGCTCAAGAAAAAGACGAAAAAGGAACTTTTACATTAAGCGGAACAGTAGATGTATATGGTACTGCTAATTTTGCAGACGGATCAGGAACTCCTGGAATATTAATTGCAGCTCCAGAAAACGCAAACGGATTTGGATTAGGTTCTGCTAATACAGTTTTTGCTTACGAAAAAGGAAAAGCGGGTGTTGTAGCAGATATTGCTTTTGGACCAAGAGCAGACGATGCTAACATGGCAGGTGCAATCAATCAATTATATGCTTACTATAATTTAAATGATAAAGTAACTTTTACAGCAGGACAGTTTAATACTTTTTTAGGATATGAAGTTATCAATCCTTCAGTAAACTTCAACTACACAGTTTCTTATTTATTTAACGCAGGTCCTTTCTCTCATACAGGTATAAAAATGGATTATGCTGCTTCAGAAGATTTATCTTTTATGTTAGCACTTACAAATTCACACGGTATATCTAGTTCAGACGGTAATACAAGTGGTGAAATGCAAATTGGTGGTCAAGTAGGTTACAAAGGTCAATATTTAAATTTAATCTACGGAGGAGTTGATGGAAGTGGTATTACTGACAACATTTTTATTGATTATACAGGAGGCTTTGATTTATCTGACACTTTTTTCTTAGGTATAAATGCTGCTTACGCAAACTCATCGGATGCTGATGCTGGTTACCAAGGTGTTGCATTATACTTACAAAATTCTTTTTCAGATACTTTTGCTTTAGGTTTAAGACCTGAATTTTTTCAAGCAAACGGATCTTCTGATGCTTCTGTAACTGCATTTACATTAACAGCTAACACATCTTTAACTGACAACTTAAAATTAATCACAGATTTAAGATTTGACAATTCTGATGATTATATTATCGAAGCTTTTCCAACTGAAAAAAGTGTATCTACATTAACAATAGCTGCAGTATACTCTTTCTAAGAAAAAGAAAGAAACAAGAAAAGAGAAACAAAACATTAGTACTAACTAAAACTTTATATACATGAGTTTATTTTTAACATTATTTCAAGATACTCCAGCAACAGAAGTTACAGCAGCTGTTGAACAAATAAATGGAGATATGGGAATGCTATGGATGCTGATTGCAGGTATCTTAGTATTCTTAATGCAAGCAGGATTCACCTTAGTAGAATCTGGTATGACAAGATCTAAAAATGCAGTTAACATTGCAATGAAAAACTTACTAGATATTTGTGTAGGGTCTTTAATTTTTTGGTTAGTAGGTTATTCGTTAATGTACGGAGACACTTCTAATGGATGGTTTTTCTGGGGCGGCTTATTTAAAGGTGATGGAGCAGATTTATTTTTCCAAACCATGTTTGCTGCAACCGCTGCAACAATTGTATCTGGAGCAATAGCAGGAAGAACAAAATATACAACGTATATTATTTTCTCTATTGTAATGACAGCAATTATTTACCCAATTGCAGGTGGATGGCAATGGCAAGGTGAAGGATGGTTAACCAAATTAGGTTTCATCGACTTTGCTGGATCTTCTATTGTACACTCTGTTGGTGGATGGGCTGCTTTAGTTGGTGCATTTATGGTAGGACCTAGAATTGGAAAATATGTTGACGGTAAAGTTTTACCGATCGCTGGTCATAACCAAGTATTAGCAACTTTAGGGGTTTTTATCCTTTGGTTTGGATGGTTTGGTTTTAACGGAGGATCTCAACTAGCTTGGGGTGGAGCCGATTCTATCGCAGCTTCAAGCGCTGTTTTAGTTACAAATTTAGCAGCTGCTGCTGGTGGACTTGGAGCTTTAATTACAACTTGGATCTGGTATGGTAAACCAAACTTAGGACAAACATTAAACGGAACATTAGCTGGTTTAGTAAGTATTACTGCAGGTTGTGGAAACATGACTACCGAAGGAGCTGTTTTAACTGGATTAATAGGAGGTATTTTAGTAGTATTCTCTATTGAATTTATTGAAAAGAAATTAAAAATTGATGATGCCGTTGGTGCAGCGTCTGTACACGGAGTAGCAGGTGCTTTTGGTACTTTAGCTATTGGTTTATGGGGTGTAGATGGAGACACTGCTATTGGATTATTTAATGGTGGAGGAGCATCTCAACTAGGTGTGCAAGCAACTGGAGTTTTAGCATACGCAGTATGGTCTATCAGTTTATCATTTATTGTATTTACAATCTTAAAAAAGACTATGGGATTACGTGTTTCTAAAGAAATAGAAATCGAAGGATTAGACGTACACGAACATGGTTCTATTGCTTACCCTGGTGTAAGACAAAGAGAATTTGACGATAAATAAAATATCAAAAAAGTTTAGTTATTATTCTTTTTAAAAAAAAATCACATAACTTACTAACCTAAGTTGTGTGATTTTCACATGAAATAAATAAAAACAAACAATTAACAATTAACAATTCATTTTATCATGAAAAAAATAGAAGCAATTATCAGAAAATCTAAATTCAGTGCCGTAAAAGAAGCATTACAGGCAGTTGACGTAAATTTTTTCTCTTATTGGGATGTTACCGGTATAGGTAACGAAAAAGAAGGACACGTGTACAGAGGCATAAGCTACAGTACAAGTGATATACAACGTAGACATTTATCAATATTAGTAAATGATGATTTTGAAAAAATCACCATAGATGCATTACTTAAATCGGCTGTTACAGGAGATGTTGGTGATGGTAAAATTTTCGTATCAGACATAACCGAAGTATACAGAATACGAACAGGAGAAAAAGGCGGTGAAACTTTAAAGAAAAAATCTAAATAAAAAAACATGGAATTATTAACAATTAACAATGTATGGATGATGATCTGTACAGCACTAGTTTTCTTTATGCATACAGGTTTTGCATTTTTAGAAATTGGTTTAACAAGACAAAAAAATACACTTAACATATTATTTAAAAATATATTTATCGTTACTATCGGACTATTGTTATATGCTTTAGTTGGTTTTAACTTAATGTACCCTGGTTTTGCAGATGGATCATCTGGAATTTTTGGTTTTGCTGGATTTGGATTATCATCTCCATTAACTGCTGAAGGTACTTTAGATTTAGCTTACAACCAAGGCTACACCTATTGGACAGATTTCTTATTTCAAGGAATGTTTGCTGCAACTGCTGCAACCATTGTATCTGGTGCTGTTGCCGAAAGAATGAAAATTCTTCCGTTTATGATATTTGCAGTGATCTACGTTGGGTTTGTATACCCAATTGCTGGTTCTTGGAAATGGGGTGGTGGATTTTTACAAACCTTAGAAACTCCTTTCTATGATTTTGCAGGTTCTACTTTAGTACACTCTGTTGGTGGATGGGCAGCTCTTGTTGCTGTTTGCCTTTTAGGAGCCAGAATAGGAAAATTCAAAAATGGAAAAATACAAGCAATACCTGGTCACAACATACCATTTGCAACTGCTGGTGTTTTAATTTTATGGTTAGGATGGTTTGGTTTTAACGGAGGTTCTGTTTTATCTGCAGACCCAGAATTAACCTCACTTACATTAGTAACCACTTGTTTATCTGCTGCTGCAGGTGGAGTTGTTGCCGCAATTGTTTCTACAATAATGTATAAAAACTTAGATTTAACAATGTTCTTAAATGGAATTTTAGGAGGATTAGTTGGTATTACTGCAGGAGCAGATCAAATGTCTCCTACAGACGCTATTATAATTGGCGCAATTGCAGGTGCAGTTATTGTATTTGCAGTTAGCCTAATTGATAAATTAAAATTAGACGACCCAGTTGGTGCTATTGCTGTACACCTTGTGTGCGGTGTTTGGGGAACTTTAGCTGTTGGTTTATTTGGTAACCTTGCAGGTGTAGATCAATTTATTAGCCAATTAATAGGTGTTGCCGCTTATGCAGTTTTTTGTATAGTAACTTCATTTATTATCATATACACACTAAAGAAAACAATGGGTATAAGAGTTAGTGAAAAAGAAGAAATAGAAGGCCTAGACGTACATGAACACGGTATGGATGCTTATCCAGACTTTCGTTTAAACGAGCACTAAAAATTTTAATTCAGTGATTTTAAAGTCTGTAAATTTAAATATTTACAGACTTTTTTTGTTTTTATGAATATGGCAATAAAAATCCATTAGATTGCCATAAGCATCATTTTTACACCTTTTTATTGGTTTCATCATAAAAATCACATTAAAAGAGTAAGAATACTGAGTCCTTTTCAATAAAATACATAGATTTGTATATATAATTGAATACAATATGGAGAAACAAGGATTATACTTACCAGAGTTTGAACACGAAAATTGCGGTGCCGGTTTTATCTGTAATTTGAATGGAGAAAAAACGAATCAAATTATACATGATGCCCTAGAAATTCTAGAAAAACTAGAACATAGAGGGGGTGTTAGTGCAGATGGAAAAACAGGAGATGGCGCCGGAATATTGATAGACATCCCTCATGATTACTTTAAAAGAGTGTGTGATTTTCCTATTCCAGAACAGAGAGAATATGCTGTTGGAATGGTGTTTCTTCCAAAAGTTACCAATCAATATGACTTTTGTAAAACTACATTTGAAAACGAAATAAAAGAACAAGGCCTTGAAATCTTAGGATGGAGAGAAGTACCTGTAGATTCTTTTCAATTAGGAGAAATTGCGTTAGCATCTGAACCAAATATAGAACAACTCTTTATTGGTAAAACAGAAGAAATTAACGAAGCTACCTTCAAAGCAAAACTATATGCTGCAAGAAAAATAGCAGAACATGCTATCAGAAAATCTAAAATTTCTGAAAGTAAATATTTTTACATTCCTAGTTTATCTTTAACTACTATTATCTATAAAGGTATTATTATGCCAGAAGATATTGGACCTTATTATAAAGATTTACAAGAAATAGACTTAGTTACACGTTTAGCTTTAGTACACCAACGTTTTTCTACCAACACGATGCCAACTTGGGAGTTAGCACAACCTTTTAGACACATGTGTCAGAATGGTGAAATTAACACGTTACGTGGTAATGTTAGTAGAATGCGTGTACGAGAAGAAATCATGAAAAGCGATGTATTCGGTCCACAAATAGACAAATTATTCCCAATTATATTACCAGGAAAATCAGATTCTGCTTCTATGGATATGGTGGTTGAGCTATTAACTCACACCGGTCGTTCATTACCAGAAATTATGATGATGATGATACCAGAAGCCTGGGAAAAACATGCTACAATGTCTAAAGAGCGAAAAGCTTTTTATGAATACAATGGTTGTATCATGGAACCTTGGGATGGACCTGCATCTGTACCTTTTACAGACGGAGATTATATCGGCGCCTTATTAGATAGAAACGGATTAAGACCTTCTAGATATACTATTACCAAAAGTGGTAGTTTAATTATGTCATCTGAAATTGGTGTGGTAGATGTTGCGCCAGAAGACGTAAAAGAACATGGTAGATTAGAACCAGGAAAAATGTTCTTGGTAGACATGAATGAAGGTAGAATTATTGAGGATGAAGAAATAAAAAGTAAAATTGTTTCTGAAAGACCTTACCAAGAATGGTTAGATAACTCTCGTTTACACTTAAAAGATGTTCCTTACAATGGCGAAACTTGCCCTATAGAATCTATTGATATAAAAACGCGCTTAAGTTTATTTAATTACACTTTTGAAGATATTCAAGAAGTAATTACTCCAATGGCAATTGTTGGTAAAGAAGCGCTAGGATCGATGGGAATTGACACACCTCTAGCTGTTTTATCAGACAGACCTCAATTAATTTCTAATTACTTTAAACAATTATTTGCCCAGGTTACAAACCCTCCTTTAGATGGAATTCGTGAAGAAATTGTAACAGATATCAGTTTAAATTTAGGAAAAGATAGAAATATATTTAGTATTACAGACAGACAGTGTAGAAAACTAAGAATTCAAAACCCTGTTATCTCTAATGCAGATTTAGAAAAAATTAGAAATATAGATATTGAAAGCTTCAAAGCAGAAACTATTCACATGCTATATCCAAAAGCACAAGGTTTAAACGGTTTAGAAGACGCTTTAGATGCTATTGTAGTTAAAATTGAAAAAGCATTAGACAAAAAGAATAACATTATTATTCTTTCCGATAGAGGTGTAAACAAAGAGCTTGCTCCTATACCTGCTTTATTAGCTTGTTCTTTTGTAAATCATCAATTAAATCGTTTACGTAAGCGTTCTCATTTCGATATTATTATTGAATCTGCAGAACCTCGTGAACCACATCATTTTGCAACTTTATTTGGTTATGGCGCAAGTGCCGTAAACCCATATATGGTTAACGAAATTATTAGAATGCAAGTTAAAGAAGGTTTCATTACTGGTATGGATGAACAAGGAGCGGTTGATAACTTCAACAAAGCTATTGGAAAAGGTATCTTAAAAGTAATGAACAAAATTGGTATCTCTACATTACATTCTTATAGAGGTTCTCAAATTTTCGAAATTGTAGGTTTTAACTCACAATTTGTACAAAAATACTTCCCTTATACTGCGTCAAGAATTGAAGGTATTGGCTTATATGAAGTTGAAAAAGAAATTGATCAACGCTACAAACAAGCATATCCAGAAAAACATATTGATAAAAACTTAGCGTTAAATGTTGGAGGAGATTATAGATGGAGAAGAAACGGAGAACGCCACTTATTTAATCCAACGACAGTTGCAAAATTACAACAAGCAGTAAGATTAAGTGATCAAAAAAGTTACGATGTTTATGCTAAAACTATAAACGAACAATCAGAAAGCTTAATGACCATCCGTGGTTTATTTCAGTTTGATAACCTAGATCCAATTCCATTAGAAGAAGTAGAAGACTGGACAGAAATTGTAAAGCGTTTTAAAACAGGTGCAATGTCTTATGGATCTATCTCTAGAGAAGCACATGAAAATTTAGCGATTGCCATGAATAGAATTGGAGGAAAATCTAATTCTGGTGAAGGTGGTGAAGACAGAAAACGTTTTCAAAAAGATATTAATGGAGACAGTAGAAACTCTGCCATTAAACAAGTAGCATCTGGTAGATTTGGAGTAACTTCTCATTACCTATCAAGCGCAAAAGAAATACAAATTAAAATGGCTCAAGGAGCCAAACCTGGTGAAGGTGGTCAATTACCTGGTGCAAAGGTTTTACCTTGGATAGCAGCAGCAAGAAACTCAACTCCTTTTGTTGGATTGATTTCCCCTCCTCCACATCACGATATTTATTCAATTGAAGATTTAGCACAATTAATCTACGATTTAAAAAACGCAAACAGAGAAGCTAGAATTAATGTAAAATTAGTTTCTGAAGTTGGTGTAGGTACAATTGCTGCTGGTGTTGCTAAAGCAAAAGCAGATGTTGTTTTAATATCTGGTTATGATGGTGGTACAGGAGCCTCTCCTCTTACATCATTAAAGCACGCAGGCTTACCCTGGGAACTTGGCTTAGCCGAAGCTCAGCAAACTTTGGTAATGAATGATTTAAGAAGTAGAATTGTTGTAGAATGTGATGGTCAATTAAAAACTGGTCGTGATGTTGCTATTGCAGCTTTATTGGGTGCAGAAGAATTTGGTTTCGCAACCGCTCCTTTAGTAGCTTCTGGTTGTATTATGATGCGTAAGTGTCACTTAAATACATGTCCGGTTGGTATTGCAACTCAAGATAAAGAGTTGCGTAAAAACTTTAAAGGAACACCAGAACACGTAATTAATTTCTTCTTTTATATTGCTGAAGAATTAAGAGGAATTATGGCACAACTTGGTTTTAGAACCTTAGCAGAAATGGTTGGTCAAACTCATAAAATTAATGCAAATCATGCTATTAAACATTACAAAGCAAAAGGGTTAGATTTATCTAGTATTTTACACAGACCAACTGCCTACAGAAGCATGATTGTTAAAAATACAGAAAAACAAGACCATAATTTAGAAGGAGTTTTAGACTTTACTATATTAAAAGATTCTCACAGAGCTTTATATAGAAAAGAAAAAATGAACTTAGCATATCCAATCAAAAATACAAACCGTACTGTTGGAGCTATTGTGAGTAATGAAATTTCTAAAATTTACGGACACTTAGGTTTACCAGAAGACACGCTAAACATTAACTTTACAGGTTCTGCAGGTCAAAGTTTTGGCGCATTTGCTGCACACGGACTAACATTTATTTTAGATGGTAATACTAATGATTATTTAGGTAAAGGCTTATCTGGCGCAAAATTGATTGTTAAAAAACCAGCGAAAGCAGACTTCTTAGCAGAAAACAACATCATTGTTGGTAACGTTTGTATGTTTGGTGCCGTAGCCGGTGAAGCATATATAAACGGAATTGCTGGTGAGCGTTTTGCAGTTCGTAACTCTGGTGCAACAGCAGTTGTAGAAGGTGTTGGAGATCACTGTTGTGAATACATGACAGGTGGAAAAGTAGTAGTATTAGGTAGAACAGGAAGAAATTTTGCCGCAGGTATGAGTGGTGGTATTGCTTATGTATACGACCCAGAAAACAAATTTATAAACGGACTCTGTAATACTGAAACTATAGAATTCGAAGATATTTCTGAAGAAGTTGCTGCAGAATTAAAAGCATCTATAGAAAAACACGTTTTATACACTAATAGTAGCAGAGGTGCTGCATTGTTAGCAGATTGGGATACAAGTTTAAAAAACTTTGTAAAAGTAATGCCAACTGAATACAAAAAAGCTTTAAAGCGTTTAGAAACAGAAGAACCAATGTTCGAAGAACTAACAATAGCATAATGTCATGGGAAAAATAACAGGATTTAAAGAATTTGAAAGACAAGATGAAACATATACTTCTGTAAAAGATCGTGTAAAAAATTATAAAGAATTTACAGTTCCTCTTTCAGAAGAAGAAAAAACAAAACAGGGTTCACGTTGTATGGATTGTGGTATTCCTTTTTGTCACAGTGGTTGCCCATTAGGAAATCTAATTCCAGATTTCAATCACATGGTACATCAAGGTGAATGGCAAAAAGCATCATGGATACTACATTCTACAAATAATTTTCCAGAATTTACAGGTCGCTTATGCCCTGCTCCATGCGAACAAGCATGTGTATTAGGTATTATAGAAGACCCTATTGCTATTGAAAATATTGAAAAAAACATTGTAGAACGTGCTTTTAAAGAAGGCTGGATAAAACCACAACCTCCAAAAAGTAGAACTGGAAAAACGATTGCCATTGTTGGTTCTGGACCAGCTGGTTTAGCAACAGCTCAACAATTAAACAGAGCCGGTCATACCGTTACTGTATTTGAAAGAGATGATGAAGTTGGTGGTTTATTACGTTACGGAATTCCTAATTTTAAAATGGAAAAAGGAGTTATCGATAGAAGAGTTGCCATCCTAAAAGCTGAAGGAATTATTTTTAAAACAAACGTAAATGTTGGGGTTAATTATGATGTAAAAGACCTTAAAGCTTTTGATAGTATTGTTCTTTGTGGAGGAGCAACAGAAAGACGTAGCTTACCAACACCTGGTATTGATGCCGATGGTGTTGTACAAGCAATGGATTTCTTAACACAACAAACAAAAGTAGTACTTGGTAAAGAAGTAAAAGACCAAATATTAGCTACCGATAAAGATGTTATTGTAATTGGTGGTGGAGATACAGGTTCAGATTGTATTGGTACTTCAAACAGACACGGAGCAAAATCTGTGGTAAACTTTGAAATTATGCCAAAACCTCCAGGACACCGTTCCCCAACAACTCCATGGCCTTTCTGGCCTTTACAATTAAAAACCTCTTCTTCTCATAAAGAAGGTGTAGAACGTAATTGGCTAATTAACACCAAAGAATTTGTTAAAGACGAAAACGGGAAATTAATTGCTTTAAAAACAATTAATGTAGAATGGAAAATGGTACCAGGAGAAAGACCTCAATTAATTGAAATAGCAGGTACAGAAAAAACTTGGCCATGTAATTTAGCTTTATTAGCTTTAGGTTTTACAGGACCAGAAAGCACTTTAGCAGACAAATTAGGTCTAGAGAAAGATGGACGATCTAACTACAAAGCAGCATACGGTAAATATCAAACCAATGTGAAAAACATCTTTACTGCCGGAGATATGCGTCGTGGACAATCTTTAATTGTTTGGGCAATATCAGAAGGCAGAGAAGCAGCAAGACAAGTAGATTTATTTTTAATGGGTAAAACAGAATTACCTACAAAAGATGTTTCTGGCGATTTAGTTGCCATGTAATTTATTCAAACTTTCAGTTCGAGTAATTCCGTTTTTTTTCGGAATTGTATCGAGAACATATAAAAACTCATCAATTTAATTATTGATGAGTTTTTTTTACCCTAAAAATCTTTATCATTTGGGCGTGCCCATTTTTTAAAAACATCATTTAAAACAATAACCATTTAGATTAAAAATGGTCAGGCTATCCATTACAAGTCCTCGTTCGTACCTCACTGTGGGCTTTTCATTACTATCCTTCACGCAAAGATGATACCCTATAAAATAAAGTAAATAAAAGTAATTGAATTAAATACAAACGAACTCTATAGAAAAACGAATAAGACTCCACTACAGAAACTAGCAATTATTAATATAAATCGCCTTCTTTAACAGCACTCCTTTTACGCTTCAGTCCCTTTTTTAAATTTACCAAAACTATCAGTCGGATTCAACCATTTGTTTTTAGTTGGTGTATCTATTTTTACCAAAACATCTTCTACTTCTACCTCAATATCTCTTATATACATATTATCTAACGGTATATTATATTTCTCTTCTAACACTTCACAAGTCCTTATTACAGCATGCTTAGTTTGATCTTCATCAACTTCTAGTTCTTTTGGTTTTACAGAGCACCTTCTTATAACCAACATACATAAAAGAACAAATACTATAAAACAAAAAATAGTTACCATTACAAATTGTATAAGTTTAACACCAACAGGAAGCACAATCATCTAACTCCTAAACAGCCTACAATTTAACAAATAAATCATATCCATAAAAAAAAGCCTTATCAATTAAGATAAGACTTTTTTTGCTCCCTCTCTAGGACTCGAACCTAGGACCCTCTGATTAACAGTCAGATGCTCTA